>OZ246014.1:3217000-3555000 GCA_965230555.1 Croceivirga sp. | reverse complement strand
AGAAAATGTAAGGGCTCCTGGAGCGAACGGAGTAAGTGTTTCTGATTTTTGTTCTGACTTTGAAATTGATCATGTGGAGATTGCCAATACAGGTTTTGCAGGGATTATAGGGAAGACCGATCCCAGTTGTGGCAATGAACTCACATGGAGAAGAAATGGTTACGTGTTGAAGAATTTGAACATTCACCATAATTATATTCACGATACCGGTGGTGAGGGAATTTATTTAGGCTATACGGGTGGATACTTGATTGAATCCAACAAAGTCTGTAATGGTGAGTACGTTTTTGGTCATTGGTTGGAAAATATAAAAATCCATGACAACCAAATTGAAAGAACGGGATGGGATGGAATCCAATTAAGCTTGGTGAGAAAGTCAGGTAAAGTCTATGATAATACCATACTTTCTTATGGTACCAAAGGAGAAACGTTCCAAAAGTTTGCCATCAGTAGTGCAGGGGGTGATTATGAGGTGTATAACAACTACATTGAAAATCCATCACATGGAGATGGAGAGGGCATTCAGCTTATTAGTGCTGCCAGTGGAACTAAGATATTCAACAATGTCATCGTAAACCCTAAGAAAAATGGAATTTACATTCACAATAGACATGAATTCGATTCCAAGGTTAAGGGCTATCTAATAGCCCATAACACGATTTACAGGCCGGAACTTTCGGGTATTCTATACAATACAATAATTACCCAATCAGCGAACGAAGATGTAATTTCCACTTCACAGGAAACTGTTCCCAGTTTGTTTGTGAACAACCTGATTTTGGAACCGGGGAACGATTATGAAAATGTGAATGTATGGAAGGAAAGCAGTGAGGACTATATCGATTTTTTTGTTGCCAAGACAAGGGATGCCTCTCTTGGCCGAATGAAGACCAATCTTTTTTCCAAGAATCCAGATACCCTTTGTTTGGCCAATATAGAAAGCCATGACTTCAGGCCAGGGTCGGAAAACTCACCTCTTGTAGATTCTGGCACAACCTTAACGGCAGATGGAATATCCTTTGACATGCTCAACAACACAAGGTTTGTGGGAAGGCAGTTTGATATAGGGGCTTACGAGTTTCAGGGAGAGGTGCTGAATTTTGATTGCCAATCAGAATCTGAGGAAAATGGCAAAAATGATGATCAACAAGGCGGAACCTATGTTTTGCCAAATCCTGGTCGGGGCAAAATCAGATTTGTCAATGGTACAATGGATAGTACGACCATTCAAATTTTTAACCCAGATGGGACAATGATTCGTTCATCAACCTATCAGATGGGCGATGATGTGGATGTTGCAGACCTTTCCAAGGGGATGTATTTTGCCAGATTGGAATGCCCAGAGGGGCCAGAGATTATAAAGTTTCTTGTTTGGTAGGCTTCAATTAGACTCTGGGCAAATCACCAGCCCCCTTAAGCGGTAGATCGGAACTTCCCATCAAATAGGCATCAACATGGTGTGCGGCTTGCCTGCCTTCAGATATGGCCCAAACAATCAATGATTGCCCTCGGCGTTGATCACCAGCCACAAAAACACCCGGCACATTGGATTTATGGTTGCTGGCTGAAGCTTTAATATTGGTTCGGTTGTCCATTTCCAATCCCAATTGTTCGGCAATTTTGGTTTCTGAACCAGTAAACCCCAATGCCAACAAGACTAATTCTGATTTCCATTCCTTTTCTGTACCGGGAATTTCTTTTAAAACGGGGCGTTGGCCAGGGATTGTTTCCCATTGGACCCCGACAGTTTTTAAGCCTTTTAGATTTCCATTTTTATCTCCTATAAATGCTTTGGTCGAAATGGAGAACACCCTTTCTGCCCCTTCGTTGTGCGAAGTACTGGTACGCAGGCGCATGGGCCAAAAGGGCCATGGTTGGGCATTTGGTCTTTCTGGTGTTCCCTTGGGCATAATCTCAAAGTTGGTGACCGATTGGGCTCCCTGCCGAATAGAGGTGCCAATACAATCCGATCCTGTATCCCCGCCGCCAATGACAATAACATCTTTGTCCGTGGCCAAAATTTCTTCTCCCAAGTTTTTTTCACCGGCTACACGACGATTGTTCTGCGGTAGAAAATCCATGGCTTGGACAACACCTTTTAAATCGGAACCCGGGATGGGTAACTTCCGTCTAACCGTGGCACCCCCACAAAGCAATACCGCATCGTGATTGTTCTTAAGCTCATCGGCTTTTATGTCCACACCAATTTCAACACCTGTTATGAATTCAATGCCTTCTTCTTTGAGAATGTCAAGCCTTCTGTCTATAATATGCTTTTCCATCTTAAAATCTGGGATGCCAAAGCGTAAGAGTCCTCCAATCTTTTCATCCCGCTCAAAGACCGTTACGGTGTGTCCGGCCCGGTTCAGTTGTTGGGCAGCGGCAAGGCCAGTGGGGCCAGAACCTACAATGGCCACCTTTTTTCCGGTTCTTTTTGCCGGCGGATTGGGTTTGATCCAATTGTTGGCAAAAGCGGTCTCCACAATGTTCTTTTCAATATTTTCAATGGATACAGGGTCTTCATTGATGCCCAGTACGCAAGCTTCCTCACACGGGGCAGGGCATAACCGACCTGTAAATTCGGGGAAATTATTGGTGGAATGTAGGATTGCTGTCGCCTTTTCCCATTTGCCCTTGTACACGGCATCGTTGAAATCTGGAATCAAATTGCCCAACGGACAGCCACTGTGGCAAAAGGGAATGCCACAATCCATACAACGGGCCCCTTGGTTGCGAAGCTCTGTTTTCTTGAGCGATTTGGTAAACTCATTATAGTTTTTAATACGTTCTTGAACTGGGACATAGGTTTCGTCCTTGCGTTCAAATTCCATAAATCCTGTAATCTTTCCCATCGTAGTATTCTTATATGGTTTCCAACTTTTCCCGTTCCAGTCGAATCAAGGCTTGTCTGTATTCTTCGGGGAATACTTTTACAAATTGCCCCAATGAGGCTTCCCAATGTTCCAAAATACGCTGCGCTAATGGACTCATGGTGGCATTGTAGTGATTTTCTATAAGCTGTCTCAGTTCCTTAATATCATTGTCTTCCTCAACAGCGAGTAGGTTCAGGGCTTCGTTCTTGCATTTTTTCTTAAGAACTCCCTTTTTGTCAAAGATGTAGGCAATTCCACCGCTCATTCCAGCACCAAAATTTCGCCCGACCTCTCCAAGAATCACAGCGACACCTCCGGTCATATATTCACAACCATGGTCGCCAATACCCTCTACCACGGCCTTGGCTCCAGAGTTCCTGACACAAAAACGTTCCCCGGCCTTTCCATTGATGTAGACTTCGCCAGAAGTGGCCCCGTATAGAGCTACATTGCCTATGATGATGTTTTCTTCGGGAACAATTGTGGATCTATCGGGTACTTTTATGACCAATTTTGCCCCACAAAGTCCTTTGCCCAAATAATCGTTGGTGTTGCCGTTGACAATCATGGTCAACCCCTTGGTGGCAAAAGCCCCAAAGCTCTGTCCGGCCGCACCGGTAAAGTTCAATTTTAGGGTGTTGTCCGGGAGTCCTTCGGCACCGTATATTTTTGAAATTTCATTACTGATGATGGCGCCAACTGCACGGTCGGTATTGTTGAGTGGAAAATCCAACGATGTTTTTTCCTTTCGGAACAGTGCGGGATGCGCTTTTGCAATGATTTTAAATTCGATGGAATCTTCAATATGGTGCTCCTGATGGGTTGTGTGGTAAAACTTGGTCCCTTCGCGAGCATCTACTTGATGCAGAATTGGGGATAAATCAATGCCCGAAGCCTTATAGTGCTCAATGGCCTTTTTTCTATCCAGTTTATGTACCTGTCCCACCATTTCATCAACAGTTTTAAAGCCTAGGTTCGCCATGATTTCCCGAAGCTCTTGGGCCACGAAGTACATATAATTGACCACATGCTCCGGTTTGCCCTTGAATTTTTTCCGTAATTCTGGGTTTTGGGTGGCTATGCCCACTGGGCAGGTATTTAGGTGGCATACACGCATCATGACGCAACCGGAGGCAACCAAAGGGGCAGTGGCAAAGCCAAATTCCTCGGCACCCAAAAGACAGGCAATGGCAACATCCCTGCCTGTTTTCAGTTGTCCGTCACACTCCAGGACCACACGGTTTCTAAGATCGTTCATCACCAAGGTTTGTTGCGCTTCGGCAATGCCCAGTTCCCAAGGGAGTCCTGCATGCTTTAAAGAAGTAAGCGGTGAGGCACCTGTGCCACCATCGTGGCCCGAGATAAGGATGACGTCTGCCTTGGCTTTAGACACACCCGCTGCAACGGTGCCTACACCCACTTCTGATACTAACTTTACGTTGATTCGTGCTTCGCGGTTGGCCGATTTTAGATCGTAGATCAACTGCGATAAATCCTCTATGGAATAAATGTCGTGATGTGGTGGCGGGGAAATCAAGCCTACATAGGGGGTGGAATTTCTGGTTTTGGCGATGGCCGGATTTACCTTAGGCCCGGGTAATTGCCCTCCTTCCCCAGGTTTTGCCCCTTGGGCCATCTTTATTTGTATCTCCTTGGCGTTGGTAAGGTAGTTGGAGGTGACTCCAAACCTGCCCGATGCCACCTGTTTTATGGCACTGTTTTTCCAATCACCAGATTGGTTCTTGTAGAACCGTTCGGCATCTTCCCCTCCTTCACCAGAATTGCTTTTTCCCCCAATTCGATTCATGGCAATGGCCAAGTTCTCGTGGGCCTCTTTGCTGATGCTGCCATAGGACATGGCCCCGGTTTTAAAGCGCCTCACGATTTCTGTCCATGGCTCTACGTCTTCCAGCGGAATGGGGTCGTAATTTGAGAACTCGAACAACCCACGAATGGTCATTAAATGTTTGGATTGTTCATTGACCAAGGCTGAATATTCTTTATAGGTTGTGGGTTCGTTGTTGCGTACTGCTTTTTGTAGTTTGGCAATGCTCAACGGATTAAAGAGGTGTTCTTCACCATCACGCCTCCAACGGTATTCACCACCAATTTCCAAATCTAGATTAGCGGCCACTTTCTTGGTAAGGAATGCTTTTTGGTGCCTTTTGGAGATTTCTTTTTCCAGTTCGTAAAGATGGACCCCTTCTATGCGGGTTGGGGTGCTGGGAAAATATTTGCCCACTACTTTTGAGTTGATGCCAATGCATTCAAAAAGTTGGGAGCCCCGGTATGAATTGAGCGTTGAAATCCCAATTTTGTTCATCACCTTCAAAATTCCCTTTCCAACAGCCTTATTGTAATTTTTTATGGCCTCGTCAAAAGACACATCGCTCAGGTTGCCCGTTTTTAACTGTTGCCCAATAATCTCATTGACCAAATAGGGGTTGATGGCACTGGCCCCAAAACCAAACAATAGGGCAAAATGGTGGACTTCCCGTGGTTCTGCAGATTCTACGATAATGCTCAAGCGAGACCTTTTGCCTACTTTTCGTAAACCGCTGTTTACATAGGATGTTGCCAACAAAGCGGGTATGGCGGCCATTTCGGTACTCACCATTCGGTCTGATAGGATAATGATGTTGGCCCCTTCATCAACTGCCTTGGAGGCCTGTTGCAAGACCGATTCCAAAGCGTCTTCCAATCCGTTTCTCCCTTTGGTTATTTCGTATAGGATGGAAATGGAAACGACCTTGTAATCCGGACTACGGTCATAATTTTTTATTTTGTCCAGATCTTCTTTGGAGATGACCGGATTTTGGATCTTCAATTTTCTGCAGTGCAGTTCAGAGAAATCAAAAATGTTATGGTCACTGCCCAAGGTCAGGCTGATGTCGCAAATCAGTTCTTCTCGGATACCGTCCAAGGGCGGGTTGGTCACTTGGGCGAACAATTGTTTAAAGTAATTGTAGATCAGTTGTGGGCGGTCAGAAAGTACGGCAATGGGGGTGTCCGCTCCCATAGATCCAATGGGTTCCTTGCCATGTTTTGCCATGGGCAAGATAATGGTGTTGATGTCCTCCAAGGTATAACCAAAAGCAGACCGACGGGTTTCCAAAGGGAATTCGCCCAAGAAAATGGGGCAATCGTTATAGGGAATGTCCCTTAGGTGCACCAGATTGTCCTTCAGCCATTTTTCATAAGGATGTTTTTTGGCAATTTCTTCCTTAATTTCTTCATCATTGACAATTCTGCCCTCTTCCATGTTCACCAAGAACATTTTGCCGGGCTCCAAACGGCCATGAAAATCAATGTTCTCTGGTTTTATGTCCAATACGCCCGTCTCTGAGGACATGATCACATACCCGTCCTTGGTAACCGAATACCGGGAAGGTCGTAGGCCGTTTCTATCCAAAAGGGCCCCGATGTAGTTTCCATCGGTAAAAGGAATGGAGGCAGGGCCGTCCCATGGTTCCATCATGCAGGAATGGTATTGGTAAAATGCCTTTTTAGAGGCGGACATTTCATCGTTCTTTTCCCAAGCCTCTGGTACCAAAAGCATCATCACCTCGGGCAAGGAGCGACCGGTCATCAAGAGTAGTTCCACCACCATGTCCATAGAGGCAGAATCTGATTTGGCCGGAAGGACCACAGGAAGGATTTTTTTGATATCCTCACCAAAAAAGTCACTTTTCATAAGCTCTTCCCTAGAGCGCATACGGGCCACATTGCCCCGCAAGGTATTGATCTCGCCATTGTGGCACATGTACCGGAATGGCTGGGCCAGATCCCATGTGGGGAAGGTGTTGGTGGAAAAGCGTTGGTGTACCAAGGCCAATCTTGTGACCACTCTGGGATCCAAGAGATCTTCATAATACCTACTGATGTCTTGGGGCATCAAAAGTCCCTTGAAGATGATGATTTTGGTGGATAAACTGGGAATATAGAAAAAACCACTTTGGGACAGCTTTGAAGCATTCACCGCATGTTCGGTGATTTTTCTGGCAATGAATAGTTTTATGTTGAACTGAAAAGCATCCAAACCCTCAGGTTTGCCAATGAAGATTTGTTTGACAAAAGGTTCGGTCTCGGTGGCAATTTGGCCAGGTACGGAGCGGTTGACAGGCACATCTCTCCAGCCCAATAGGGGTAACCCCTGTTTTGATAGGTTTTCCTCAAATAGTTGTGAGCAAAAATTGCGTTGGTTCTCTTTTCTTGGCAAGAATACATTGGCCACGGCATAATTGCCAGCTTGTGGTAACTGAAAATGGCAACTGTCCACAAAAAACTCATGGGGAATGTCAATTAAGATACCGGCACCATCCCCTGTTTTGCCATCTGAGCTTACAGCACCGCGATGTTCCAGTTTGTCCAAAATTTCCAAGGCCTTATGGATAATGTCATTGGACTTCCTTCCCTTTAGGCTGCAAATAAAGCCAGCGCCGCAGTTATCGTGCTCAAATTCAGGTAGGTACAACCCTTGTTTTTTCAATTTCATAATTGACGTATTTCTTCAAAAATAGAATTAGAAATGAAAAAAAATCATCGAAATGACATAAAAAGAATAAAATACACAATATTAAAAACAAAGTATTAAAAAATACTCAATTTAATAACGTGTTGTGTTGCGAATTGTGGGATTGGCAAAAAAGGAACGTAAAAAAAAATATACCCTGAAAAAATGTGGGGTTGCGATGTGGTTTATGGTGACGAAGGGAAAAGCCCCGTGCAATGGTAGGGGCTTTGTGGTATAATGTAATCTTTTTTGTGTAGTATCCCTTTAAAAAGAAGGGTGGGTCACACATGGTCACTTAGGAGGATAAGATGCTTCTGGAGATTACAATTTTTTGGATTTCTGAAGTGCCTTCGTAAATCTGTGTGATCTTGGCGTCCCGCATCAGGCGTTCCACATGATAATCCTTGACAAAACCATTGCCGCCATGAACCTGAACGGCCTCTACGGTAACCTCCATGGCAACCTCAGAGGCGTAGAGTTTTGCCATGGCCCCGGATAGGTCGTAATTGTCTCCATTGTCCTTGTCAGAAGCTGCTTGGTAGACCAAGTTCCGTGCTGCCTGTATCTTGGTGTGCATATCGGCCAATTTAAAGGCAATGGCTTGGTGATTGGCAATTTCAGTACCAAAAGCCTTGCGCTCCTTTGCGTATTTTAAGGCCAGTTCATAGGCTCCGGCAGCAATGCCAAGAGCCTGTGCGGCTATACCGATCCTACCCCCGGCCAAGGTCTTCATGGCAAATTTGAACCCAAAACCATCTTCGCCAATCCTATTTTCCTTGGGAACTTTTACGTCATTAAATATTAAGGAGTGGGTGTCGCTGCCACGAATGCCCAATTTGTTTTCTTTGGGGCCTATTTCAAACCCATCCATTCCTTTTTCAACGATTAAAGCATTGATGCCCCGGTGTCCCTTTTCCTTATCGGTCTGTGCAATGACCAAATAGGTTTCTGCTGTAGCCCCATTAGTAATCCAGTTCTTGGTGCCGTTAAGGATATAGTGATCTCCCATGTCAATGGCGGTAGTGCGTTGCGAAGTGGCGTCGCTGCCCGCTTCGGGCTCAGAAAGGCAGAAAGCGCCAATAACCTCTCCAGTGGCCAAAGGAATCAGGTATTTTTGTTTTTGAGCTTCGGTTCCGTAAGCTTCCAATCCCCAACAGACCAACGAATTGTTTACCGAAACAATCACAGAGGCAGAGGCATCAATCTTTGATAGTTCCTCCATGACCAGGACATATGAAAGGGTGTCCAAATGGCTGCCTCCATATTTAGCGTCTACCATCATCCCCAAAAACCCAAGTTCCCCCATTTTTTTCACCTTTTCCATGGGAAATTTTTGGGCATCATCACGTTCGATCACACCGGGTAATAATTCATTTTGGGCAAAATCACGGGCTGCTTGTTGAATCATCAACTGTTCTTCGGAGAGCTTGAAATCCATATTTTTTGAAAAAAGATAAAAAAGTATTCCAAATATACATTTAGATTGGAAATTTCCTAATAAAAGAGCTTAAAATTTAAGGAAAACCAAAAGTAAAAAAACCTATTTCTGAACTGGTAGGTTCTGGTGGCAATCCTTATATTTATCGGTCTTGAACAATGGGAAGGCTATGGCTTAATAGCCCCTAAAATAAACTAAAGAATGGAGACCCTGATCATAATTGTTTTTCTACTTGGCTACTTGCAGATAACCCTTGAACATAACCTTAAAATTGACAAATTGATTCCCGCCTTGGGCATGATGGCCCTGCTGTGGGCAATCATCGCTTTGTCCCACATGCCTGTTTTTGAGGTGAATGCGGCAGCCAAGGAATTGGAACCGACCCATTTGGACGAAATTCTTTTGCATCATCTGGGAAAGACGGCAGAGATTCTGGTCTTCTTGCTGGGGGCCATGACCATAGTGGAGATTATTGATTATTTTGATGGCTTTGCCGCAATCAAGGGCTACATCAAAACCCGTAGCAAGCGCAAACTCCTTTGGATTTTCTCCATTCTGGCATTTATATTGTCTGCCATCATCGATAACTTGACGGCAACCATAGTGTTGATCACCATTTTGCAAAAAGTGATCCGTGATCGGGAAACACGTTTGTGGTTTGCCGGTCTGATCATCATCAATGCCAATGCGGGAGGGGCTTGGTCACCCATTGGCGATGTAACCACCACCATGCTCTGGATAGCTGGTAAGGTAGAAGCGGGATCTCTTGTCATGCGGGTGTTGTTACCTTCCATAGTGTGCATGTTGGTACCCACATTGATCGTTACCCGTTTTAAGGTTTTTAGCGGAGAGGTAGATGTGCAAGAGGAGAATGGAGGGGCAAAGTCAAAGTTTGGCCCAAGAATGCTCTATTTGGGTCTTGGCTCCATTGTATTTGTTCCCTTTTTTAAGACCATTACGCATTTGCCCCCTTATGTGGGGATGATGTTCTCTTTGGCCGTTGTGGCCACATTTGCCGAAATATACAGTAATGCGAAAATCAGTATCACTTCGGTCACACATGAGAGCAATGAAGAGTCGCACCATAGTCCGGTACATGCGGCATTGACCAAGATAGAATTGCCCAGTATCCTTTTCTTTCTGGGAATTTTAATGGCAGTGGCGGCCTTGGAGTCTCTGGGTATCCTCTTCAATTATGCCGAACAGTTGAACGAAGCCGTCCCTCAGACCGATATAGTGGTCATGTTGCTGGGTGTAGGTTCTGCGGTTATAGACAATGTGCCTTTGGTGGCAGCCAGTATGGGCATGTTCTCAGATGGGTTGGATCATCCTCTATGGCATTTTATCGCTTATTCTGCCGGTACGGGGGGTAGTATGCTCATCATAGGCTCTGCGGCAGGTGTTGTGGCCATGGGTATGGAAAAAATAGACTTTTTCTGGTACCTGAAAAAAATTGCTTGGTTGGCACTGGTAGGGTTTGTGTCTGGGGCCTTGTGCTTCATTGCCATGCGCGATTTTTTGTTTTGATATAATTTATTCTTGAAATCCCCGTTATTTTAGTGCAATAAATTGGGGACACTTATGAACTTACTTCAAGACGTAGTTACTTCGGAAGGTTTGGATGAATCCATTTCTGAAGAGAAGACATTATCTGTCATTGATTTGATTTTAAACGGGGGCACCGCCAGTACCGTAATTGTTATGGTATTGTTTGTGTTGCTTTTTGTGGCCCTGTACATCTACTTTGAGCGCACCTTCGCCATCAATGCAGCATCAAAAATTGACAAAAACTTTATGAATCAGATTCGGGACCATGTCATGAACGGGAAGTTGGATGCGGCAAAATTGTTGTGCGCCCAAACCGATTCCCCAGTGGCCCGATTGACCGAAAAGGGAATTTCCCGGATTGGAAAGCCGTTGGACGACATTAATACCGCCATTGAGAATGCAGGGACATTGGAGGTTTATAAGCTGGAAAAAAACGTAAACATTTTGGCCACTGTAGCCGGAGCCGCGCCCATGATCGGGTTTTTGGGCACCGTAATTGGTATGATTTTGGCATTCCACCAAATGGCCAGTAGCGGGGGACAGGCAGAAATGGGCCTGTTGGCCTCTGGAATCTATACGGCCATGACCACAACGGTTGCAGGTTTGGTGGTGGGAATAATCGCCTATATTGGCTACAATCACCTGGTTGTGAGAACGGATAAAGTGGTGCACAAGATGGAGGCCAATGCGGTAGATTTCCTCGATTTGTTGAACGAGCCCATTTAAAGAAGCATCGATGAAACTTAAGAGTAGAAATAAGGTAAGTCCGGAGTTTAGCATGTCGTCCATGACCGATATTGTGTTCTTGCTATTGGTCTTTTTTCTATTGACATCCAATGCGCCCAATGCCTTGGACCTATTGTTGCCAAAGGCAAAGGGGAAGTCCACCAACACCCAGAACGTTTCGGTGACCATAGACAAAAACCTGCGCTATTTTGTGAACAATGCGCAAATCAACAGCGAATACATTGAAATTGAATTGAAAAAAGCACTGGAAGGTCAGGAAAAGCCGACCATCATCCTAAGGGCAGAAGAAAGCGTGGCCATCAAAGAGGCCGTAAATGTCATGGATATTGCCAATAGGAACAGTTACAAGGTGATCTTGGCCGTGCGACCAAAGTAATGCAATTCTTAGATACGAGACACAAAAAGAAATCCTTTACACTCACCACTGTGTTATTGAGTGTCCTGCTGCTATTGCTTTTTTATATTGGATTAACCTATATGGATCCGCCAGAAGAGCGGGGAATCGCCATTAATTTTGGCACCATGGATTTTGGCAGTGGCCGGCAACAACCGTTGGAAAAGGTAAAATCCGTTCCGCAAGAACAGCCAAAACCTCCTAAGGAAGCAATTCAGGAAGAAGAACCTGTGGAAGAAGAGGTGCCAAAAGAAGTGCAGCAGGAAGAAACGGTAGCGAAAGAACAACCTACGGAAAAAGTCCTGACCCAAGAGCGGGAGGAATCCATCAGATTAAAACAACAACGAGAAGCCAAGCGAAAGGCACAAGAAGCTGTAGCGAAGGCCAAGGCGGAAGCGGCACGAAAGGAACGGGAACGCCAAGAGGCAGAAGAACGGAAGCGAAAGGAAGAAGCGGCCAAAAAAGCAAAATTGGATGCTTTGATTGGGGGCATCGGAAAATCGGATGGCAACGTCACTGGGAGCGAGGGCGATGACAGTAAGTCTGGTGATAAAGGGAATCCCCAGGGAGACCCTTATGCCACTACCTATTATGGGGCACCGGGCAGTGGTTCCGGCGGTGGCGGCTATGGGTTAAATGGTCGGTCATTGGTAAGTCGCGGTAAAGTACAGCAAGAGTGTAATGAAGATGGCCGTGTGGTCGTGCGGATTAAGGTAGATAGAAATGGAAGGGTGATTGAGGCAACTCCAGGGGTAAAGGGAACCACGAACAATGCCCCATGTCTTTTGGAACCAGCGCGTAAAACGGCCTTTATGCATAAATGGAACCTAGATTCCAATGCCCCGGCACAACAGATTGGTTTTGTGGTCGTCAACTTCAAACTGGGGCAATAGTGACCTATACAGAAACCTTGGATTGGATGTTTGCCCAACTTCCCATGTACCAACAAAAGGGCAAGGTCGCTTTAAACAACAAGCTGGATAAGAGTCTGTTGTTTGATGATGAACTGGGTAATCCCCATAACCAATTTAAAAGCATTCACGTGGCTGGCACCAATGGAAAGGGATCGTGCAGCCATATGATGGCTTCGGTCCTTCAGGAAGCAGGGTATACGGTTGGCTTGTACACTTCGCCCCACCTAAAGGATTTTAGGGAGCGGATCAAAATAAATGGCCAGCCAGCTCCAGAAGAATTTGTGGTAGATTTTATAGCAAGGCACCAATCTTTCTTGGATCATCACCAACTCTCTTTTTTTGAAATGACCGTGGGAATGGCCTTTGCCTATTTTGCCGAACAGCAGGTGGATATTGCAGTAGTGGAGGTGGGATTGGGTGGCCGACTCGATTCGACCAATATCATCACCCCGATACTATGCCTGATTACGAATATTGGTTTGGACCATACCCAAATATTGGGGAATACCCTTCAAAAAATAGCGCTGGAAAAAGCGGGAATCATTAAACAGGATGTTCCTGTGGTCATAGGGGAACGACAACCGGAGACCGAAACTATTTTTAAGATAGTCGCCGCCCAGTGTAAGGCTCCCATACAGTTTGCTCAAGATTTGGAGGAGAAAACATATGCGACGGATTTGTTGGGAAGCTATCAGCAAAAAAATTGTAGGAGTGCCTTGGCTGCCTTAAGGCAACTCAAAGGTTTTTCCTTAACCGAAGAACATATGGCCAAGGGGTTAAAAAGCGTGGTGCAGAATACAGGGCTGCTTGGTCGTTGGCAATTGCTCCAAGAAAATCCCAAGGTCATTTGCGATACGGCGCACAATAAAGAAGGGTTGTCCTTGGTCTTGGAACAGTTGCGGAAGGAAAGTTGTAAAAAGTTACATTGTGTAATCGGGTTTGTGGCAGACAAGAACATAGAGGATGTACTTGGGTTGTTCCCCCAAAACGCGACCTATTATTTTGTAGCCCCAGCAATTCCAAGGGCGTTACCTGAGCAGGAACTGCAGCAACGAGCTGAAAAAAAAGGCTTAAAGGGGAGCGCTTTTGCTTCGGTACGTGAAGGTTATGCCGAAGCAAAATCAAGGGCGGCAAAAGACGATTTGATCTTTGTAGGGGGTAGTACCTTTGTGGTGGCAGCAATAATTTAAAATTTTTCGCTTTTTCCTTTAGGGAAACAGAAAAATGATGCTATATTTGCACTCCATTTTTGGGCGCGTAGCTCAGTTGGTTCAGAGCACCTGGTTTACACCCAGGGGGTCAGGGGTTCGAATCCCTTCGCGCCCACAACAAAAAAGCTTCCAAGAAATTGGAAGCTTGTTTATTTTTGTACCGTTATGAAGGTAACCATTTGCAGAAAAGCACATTTTAATGCCGCCCACCGTTTGCACAACCCAAACTGGAGCGATGAAAAGAACCGTGAGGTCTTTGGAAAGTGCAACAGCCCCAATTACCATGGTCATAATTTTGACCTTGAGGTAAGGGTGAGGGGAGACGTGGATCCAGATACCGGTTTTGTCATCAACCTATACGAACTGGCGGCTTGGATCAAGGATGAGATCGAGGAGCGGTTTGATCATAAAAACCTGAATTTGGACTGCCCGGAATTTGAAGGCATTCAACCGACCATTGAAAATTTTGTCAAGATCATCTACGACATCCTAAAGGCAAAACTTAAAGACGGACAATTGTTGCATGTGGTATTGAGCGAAACGGAAAAGAATTCCGCCGAATATGGCGATTGGTAACTTTTTACGATATTGCAGCACTTTTAGGGAGTATTAGCTCAGTTGGTTTAGAGCGCTGCCTTGACAGGGCAGAGGTCACTGGTTCGAATCCAGTATACTCCACTTTTTAGCTTTAAAACCCTTGATTTTCAAGGGTTTTTTATTTAAGAGAATGGGCGGGGAATCAATTGCTTAACTTCTTTTCAATTCACCAGTTACCATAAAATCCAATTTGGAAAAGTATCTTAGATACATTGGGGCAGAACAACCCAACGACTATTCAGAACTAATAAATGACAGTTGAAAGAAATATAAAGGAAGCCCATTTTCTTATACCGAACTCACGTTAAATGACGTATCGCCCCGTTTACACCCCGTTTAAACGAGGTAATTTCATCAATCCTTATCCCTTTGGGTTTTACCAATGGTGATTTGAATCTTCCCGCCCTTTTTGAAAAATCTGAATGACTTAACGACAATCCGGAAGAGTTTCAATGCAATAAAACCAATGGCCATGATGATCAACCAGCCAAGAATGATGTAAAAGATGGTTTCCATAATTTGAAATTAATCAATTCCCGGCATAGTTACGCTCACATTGTAACTATCAGCTAGCCTTCACGCATGTGACGATAGCGATATACTCCACTAATAAACTTTTAACCGTTTTTTTTTTCAGATAATAACAAGGGTTTTTTCTTGTCGTTTATCTAATTCCCCAAAACATTAACAGGTGATTTTTGCCCAATCTTAAGGAAACATTAATTTTACAATTAATTTACTTTCTTTTTCGATTACTGTGGTGCGAATGAAGAAATTTACCTTAAAGGAAATAAAGGCTAAGGTTGGTGGCGAGGATAAGGAAATGGTGAAGAAAGTGTTTCTTTTGGCCAACGGTATGATAAACGTTCATGGGTTTGAACAAGAGAAAGCCTATGAACGGGCGTTGCAAATTGCCAAAGAATGGAGGAAAAATGGTGGCGAATATCCCGTAAAAAAAATTTAGGGCTACCGTTTGCTACAAGCCAACCGTACAGGAATTGGATCTTCCAAACCATTGTACCCGTTTTTTGGCGGCCAGATCATATAGGGAGTCGCGGAGTATTCTGGGCACAAAGGCCAATAGGGTGGCAACCAACCGATACCTCGGAATCTTAGCTACAATTTTTAGAAACCCATCGGAACGGGTATGGGCCCCATTTTCATCAAATAGGATTACGGTACTGAGTTCTTTGGTTGGAAAACCATGGGCAATTAGGAGATGTTGCCCTTTTGGGGACTGAAAGGGGACAAAGGCAAAGACACCCTCGGGGGCAAATTGTAAGAGCCATGCGATGACACCGTTGCAGAGGTTGCACTCGCCATCAAAAACGACGCTGTTTTTTTCCATGATTATTGAATTGGTTGTGCATATAGTCGATGGAATCCGTGGGGCATTTCATGCAAAAAACGTATTTGGGAAAAGTTTAAGATGCTACAGGAGGTCAAGAATGCGCTCCATGGCCATGCCCCGAGATCCTTTAATAAGGATGTTGCTTTTGGGAAGGGAGTGCAGGTCCACCGCGGTCCGTAAGGCTTCAAAAGAAGCATATTGTAGGAATTTGGTATTGACCTTGGCAAAGGTGTCCCCCACAAGATGCACGTCTTGAAAGCCCAACTCTCTGATGAGGTCAGCTACGTTTTGATGTTCTTCAAGGCTCGTTGTTCCCAACTCGAACATATCGCCCAAAAATAAACGTTTGTTTTTGCCCGTTGTTTTTTTAAAACTTTCCAGTGCCGCTTTCATACTGGTAGGGTTGGCATTGTAGGCATCCAATATGATCTGGTGGCCGTTTTTTTGCATGACCTGGGAGCGGTTGTTCTTGGGGAGATAGGATTCCAGTGCCGCCTTGATGGCCTTGGGGTCTATGTTAAAATACTTGCCCATGAGGATGGCCGCACAACAATTGTGAACGTTGTATTCCCCAATAAGGTTGGTCTTTACCTGTAGGTTGTCAAATTCCAAGGCCACATAGGGATCGGCGCCCAAAAATGGAATGGTGTAATAACGGTGGTCTTTTTGGCTAAACCCATATTTTTTTGTGTGCGATGCCAATTTTTCCCTTTGGATGGGATCATCCGCATTAAAGAAAATGGGTTTGTCCTTGGCCATAAGGTAGTCATAGAGTTCGCTTTTCCCTTGTATGACCCCTTTAACGCCCCCAAAGCCTTCCAGATGGGCCTTTCCAAAATTGGTGATGTAACCAAAATCTGGTTGTGCCAAATGGGAAAGGAACTCAATTTCCTTTTTATGGTTTGCCCCCATTTCAATAATGGCCAATTCGGTATCGTCTTCAATGGTCAATAGGGTGAGCGGGACTCCAATATGATTGTTTAGATTGCCTTGCGTGGCAATGGTCTTGTAGGCGGTGGAAAGAACCGTATAGATCAATTCCTTGGTGGTGGTCTTACCGTTGCTTCCAGTGAGTGAAATCACTTTTGCATGGCATTGGTTTCTGTGGTAGGTGCCCAGTTTCTGTAGGGTTTCGAGTACATTGTTGACCAAGATGGTCTGGTTGCCCATGGCGTATTTTTCTTCGTCAATTATGGCGTATGCGGCCCCTTTTTTCAGCGCTTCTTTGGCAAAGGTGTTTCCGTTGAAATGGGGGCCCTTAAGGGCAAAGAACAATCCGTTGGGTGTAATGTTTCGCGTATCGGTGGTAACGCTTCCATGCTTCAGAAAAACTTGGTGAAGATTCTTGATGTCCATGGGCCGAAGATAAAAAAAGCCCCTGACCTAATTGGGCAGGGGCTGTCTGTTTTGTTGGGAAGGTATTATCTCACGGATTTATGTCGAACCGTTTTGTTCTTTGATTTGGATTTGGAACCTACACGAGACATGGCGCATCTAAACCCAATGTCGTCGGTGGCCATATATTGGGGTAGGTAGCGTCTTTGGGCGGGATCCAGCCAGAAAGCCCTATCCCTCCAAGAACCGCCTTTGTACACCCTTACCTCATCGTTGATCAATGATGTCCTATAATTGGAGGTGTCATATTGTCGGAGCAGTTTCCCAGTGGAGTCGCGTTCTACCTTATGTTTGGGGGAATCGTACATCTTTCTGTTGTCTTCCTCATCGTTAAAGCGTTGGAAGAATCTGGATGATCCAGGATCACCATCCCTATACCCTCTATTGTCGCTCTTGTCAAAATTGGTCCTTAGGTAGGTCTCTTGGTCATCAATGGGTACTTCCTTGATCTCTCCAGGAAGATTAATGGCCACAACCCGTCCATTCGGTAGCGTGTCGTAAACGATTTGATCTTGGAGGATTTCTACTTTTCCATCGGCACCTATGGCTTTTTTGGTAAAGATATTGCCTCGGTAATAGTTAAAGTCACTTATCTGGTCATCAACAATGGGGCGGTAAACATCGGCAACCCATTCATTAACATTCCCGGCCATGTCATACAGGCCAAAATCGTTGGGTTTGTATGATTTTACCTCAGCGGTAATATCGGCACCATCATCGGACCATCCGGCAATACCGCCGTAATCACCTTTGCCTTGTTTAAAGTTGGCCAATTGGTCACCACGTCCCACGCGTTGTCCGTTCCGGGTATAGTCGCCTTCCCACGGATATTTCTTTCTGCCCCGGTAGTTGTTGTACTCTCTGGAGCCAACCAAGGCTTGGGCGGCGTATTCCCATTCAGTTTCTGTGGGTAAACGATATTCGGGATTAATGGTGCCGCTACTTCTCTTGGCAAATACATTGATGGAGTCGCGCTTTTGTTTTCCCTGTAAGGAATCTATTTGGCCGCCATAGACGGACTCAGGATTGTTCAAATAGGCTTCTGTGCTGAATGTTCCGCCAATCTCTCCATTAAGAACGCCATACATGGCCTCTTCGGTAAGGTAACCTTCTTTGACCAATCTAATTTCATTCACCCGGTCGGTTCTCCATTCGGCATATTGGGTGGCCTGTATCCAGTTGACGCCAACTACGGGGTATTCGCCATAGGCGGGGTGCCTTAGGTAGTTGTTGGTCATGGTTTCGTTAAAGCCCAATCGGTTTCTCCATACCAAGGTGTCTGGCAAAGCTCCCTTGTAGATGTTCTCATATATTGGGTTCTCTGGGGGGTATACGCTTTTTAGGTAATCCAGATACTCCATGTACATTTTATTGGTCACCTCGGTCTCATCCATGTAGAATGATTGCACGTGTTGTTGTGTTGGGCTATTGTTCCAATCGTGCATGATGTCGTCTTGAACTTTACCTTTAGTAAAAGTTCCACCTTCAATAAATACTGTTCCCGGGGGGGTTTCCTGTTCTTTAAATTCTGAGTTGTACTCAAAGCCTCCTTCTTTGGCATTTATTTTCCAGCCAGTCGCCCTAGATACGTTCTTTGAGGATGACGATGAGGATTTTGAACAACTTGATAGGCCAACCGCTATGGCCATACAAGAAAGCACAACTTTGATTAAGTGTTTTTTCATAATTAGGACTTGAGTTCAAATTCCGATGTTCTCTCGGTACTTTAATTTATTTGTTACAACTTCTACTAGGCACTAAAACGTACAGAAAAGGGGAATATTTTACAAGGAAGAATATTTGCCGATTCTATTTTGGGATAGTGCACCAATTTCATAAACGGAATTTATGTATTGATAGTATGTTGGCACCTTCAATTTGAAGTATAAAACACCAATCGTCGAAAAAGTTGATTCAATTCTTAAAGTTTTTATAAGATTTTACCCAAAATCCCGTTTAAGGTTAATACGTCTCGATTTTTTTTAAAGAAACCTTAAAGATATCTTGCGTATTTGAACTACTAAATCACTGGTGAAAAAATGAAAAGATTACTTCCTTTGGCCGTTTTGTTGACCATGGTCAATGTCATTGCGCAAGATCGCATTATCAACACATCTCTTCCTTTCTTGAATATTTCTGCAGACGCACGGGCTGCCGGTATGGGAGAAATGGGGGTGGCTACACCAGTGGATGCGTTTAGCCAACAATGGAACCCAGCAAAATTTGCATTTGCGAAACAAAAAATAGGTGTTGGAATAGGTTATGTCCCATACCTTGCCAATTTGGCAAATGATATGGCTCTTATATCGGGAACATATCATAACAAATTTACTGATCGAAGTGCTTTTGCAGTTGGTTTGCGTTATTTTGGTTTGGGTACAATTGTGCTAAGGCAAACTATTAATGAACAGGGCAGGAAAGTTAAACCAAACGAATTTGCATTGGATGCCTCCTACTCTCTTAAATTGAGTGAAACCTTTTCCATGGCCGTAGGCGGTCGTTTTATAAATTCAAATCTAAGACTACAAGATGGAGAGCAAGATTCCCAAGCAGCCAGTGCATTTGCAGTTGACGTATCGGGGTTTTACCAATCAAAGGAAACGGCGTACAATGCTTTTGATGGGCGTTGGAGGTTTGGTTTCAACCTATCCAACCTTGGAGGTAAGATTCAATATGAAGAAGGGGGGCAAGAAAACTTTTTGCCCACCAATTTAAAGTTTGGGGGCGGTTTTGATTTTATCTTGGACCAAGACAATGTTTTGGGAATTTATACAGAATTCAACAAACTATTAGTGCCTACCCCGCGTGATTTTGATGGGGATGGGATTATAGGTGCTGAGGATGCCAATGAATATGAGAGCATAAGTTTCCTTAACGGGGTTTTTGAATCCTTCGGTGATGCTCCGGATGGTTTTAGTGAAGAGTTAAAGGAGGTGACTTGGGCTTTGGGGACAGAATACAGATATCAAGAGGCCTTTATGGTGCGTGCCGGTTATTTTAATGAAAGTCCGGAAAAGGGAGCCCGTCAATTCGCCACCATTGGGGCTGGGTTTAAGTTTCGTTCAACCCAGATAGACCTCTCTTACCTGTTTTCCACTTCGCAGGTAGGAAATCCGTTGGAGAATACGCTGCGTTTTTCGCTCACCTTTAACTTTGGTGAGGAGTTTATAACCGATTAGCACAAATTTTATACTGAAGAAAGAATTACCTCGACTAATCCGTCGGGGTTTTTTATTTTTGGAAGAATAGTCGCTAGATGAAAAAAAAGAGCATACAGACAGAGCTTACTGTTTTTGAGACTTTTGAAGAGCTTACGCCAGAGCATCAAAATTTAATGGCCAGGGCAGAACTTGCCAGGGAATCGGCATATGCTCCATACTCAAAATTTAAGGTGGGAGCCGCGGTTTTGCTGGAAAATGGAACAGTTGTCATAGGCAGTAACCAAGAGAACGCCTCGTATCCCGCAGGCATGTGTGCAGAGCGGGTCGCGGTGTTTCAGGCGGGAGCAAGATTCCCCAATGTTCCCATGAAGGCGATAGCCATTTCTGTGGTAGCCAAGGAAAAGCAATTGACTGAACCTGCAGCACCCTGTGGCTTTTGCAGACAGTCGATCATTGAGTATGAACAGCGACAACAAGCGCCAATTGTGGTGTTAATGAGGGCAGGGGATGGTGAGATATATAGCTGTGAATCAATGGCGGCTATGTTGCCCTTGGCCTTTGATAATTCTTTTTTGCCGGATTCTTAATCCGTTATTTTCGCTAAAACGGATATATGTGTATTTTTGCTCTTCCTTTATTTTAGGGAACTTCAAATACATTGTAATCAATGAAAAAAATTACTAAGGAAGTCTACCTTAAGTGGTACGAAGACATGCTTTTTTGGCGCAAGTTCGAAGATAAGCTTGCTGCGGTTTATATTCAGCAAAAAGTCAGGGGGTTCTTGCACCTATACAATGGTCAAGAAGCTGTATTGGCTGGGGCGTTACACGCCATGGATCTGACCAAAGATAGGATGATAACGGCATATAGGAACCACGTTCAGCCCATTGGTATGGGGGTGGATCCAAGAAAGGTGATGGCCGAACTTTATGGTAAGGTAACGGGTACCTCAAAAGGCATGGGGGGATCCATGCACATATTTTCCAAGGAATACCGTTTTTATGGGGGCCATGGAATCGTGGGGGGACAAATTCCCTTGGGGGCAGGTCTGGCCTTTGCCGATAAATATTTTAAGCGAGATTCGGTAACCCTTTGTTATATGGGCGATGGTGCCGTTAGGCAGGGATCGCTCCACGAGGCGTTCAATCTGGCCATGTTATGGCAGTTGCCGGTGGTTTTTGTCTGTGAGAACAACGGTTATGCCATGGGAACTTCCGTGGCAAGGACAGCTTTTTCCACGGATATCTGGAAGCTGGGCCTAGGGTATGAAATGCCCTGTGCACCGGTAGACGGAATGGATCCAGCCATTGTGGCCAAAGAAATGGACAAAGCCATAGAAAGGGCAAGAACTGGGGGCGGACCAACTTTCCTTGAGATGAAGACATACCGATACAGGGGGCATTCCATGTCCGATGCCCAGCATTACAGGACCAAGGATGAGGTAGAGGAATACAAGAAGATTGACCCCATTACCCAGGTCAAAGATGTAATCCTTGAGAAAAAGTACGCAACGGAAGATGATATCAAGGTTATTGACAAGCGGGTGAAGGATTTGGTCGCTGAATGTGAAAAATTTGCGGAGGAGTCTGAATTTCCACCAATTTCACAATTATACGATACCGTATACGAACAAGAAGATTATCCTTTTATACCACATAAACTATAACTATGGCAGAAGTGATCAACATGCCTCGTTTGAGCGATACCATGGAAGAAGGTACCGTGGCCAAATGGCTCAAAAAAGTGGGTGATACGATTGAAGAAGGCGATATTCTGGCTGAGATTGAAACGGACAAGGCCACGATGGAGTTCGAATCCTTTTATTCGGGTACCTTATTGCATATTGGTATTCAGGAAGGAGAGGGCGCGCCCGTAGATTCTTTGTTGGCCATTATTGGTGAAGAAGGCGAAGATATTTCGGCCTTGTTGGATGGCGGTTCGTCCTCAACCTCAGAAACTCCTGCTTCGGAACCTATACCTGAGGAAGCTGCCGAAACTGCTGCCCCAGAAAATGTGGCCATGCCCGAAGGGGTAGAGATTGTAACCATGCCCCGTTTGAGCGATACCATGGAAGAAGGTACCGTGGCCTCATGGTTAAAAAAAGTAGGCGATAAGGTTGAGGAGGGGGATATCCTGGCCGAGATTGAAACCGATAAGGCTACCATGGAGTTTGAATCGTTCTATGCAGGAACCCTGTTACATATTGGGATTCAAGAAGGGGAAGGCGCTCCCGTAGATTCACTTTTGGCCATTATAGGACCCGAAGGGACTGACGTAAATGCAGTTTTGGCCGCCCAAGCTTCAGGAGCGGGTTCAGCGGCAGCTGAGCCAACCGCTTCATCTGAAGAAAAAGCAGAGGTAGTTCAAGAGCAGGCTTCCACGGTGGTATCATCGGGGAGTACAACTCGCATATTGGCCTCTCCATTGGCCAAGAAAATGGCCGCAGATAAAGGAATCGACTTGACGCAGGTTGCTGGTTCGGGAGAGAATGGCCGTATTGTAAAAAAGGATATAGAAAACTTTAGTCCGGCATCCCAAACTGTGGCACCGGTAGAAACGGCCGTTGCAGCCACTCCAGAAGGTACGGCACTTTTGCCCATGACATTACCAGCAGGTGAGGAAAGTAGGCAAGAGGTGAAGAATTCGCAAATGCGTAAGGTGATTGCCAAACGTTTGAGCGAATCCAAGTTCTCGGCACCCCATTACTATTTGACCATAGAGGTGGATATGGAGAATGCCAAGGCTTCCCGTTCACAGATCAACAATTTGCCAGAAACCAAGGTGTCGTTCAACGATATGGTGTTGAAGGCTTGTGCCATGGCATTGAAAAAGCATCCGCAGGTAAACACCAGTTGGAATGGCGATACCACTATTTACAACCATCATGTGCATATGGGCGTTGCCGTTGCTGTAGATGAGGGACTTGTGGTGCCAGTATTGAAGTTTACGGATCAAATGAGTTTGACCCAGATTGGTGCTGCTGTAAAAGATTTGGCTGGCCGTGCGCGGAACAAAAAGATAAAGCCAGATGAGATGGAAGGCAGTACCTTTACGGTCTCCAATTTGGGCATGTTTGGTATTTTGGAGTTTACCTCTATCATCAATCAGCCCAATTCTGCCATCTTATCCGTAGGGGCAATAGTGGAGAAACCGGTGGTGAAGAATGGCGAGATTGTCGTGGGAAGTACCATGAAGGTTACCTTGGCCTGTGATCACAGAACGGTTGATGGGGCCACAGGGGCCCAGTTCCTACAGACCTTGCGGGCCTATTTGGAAAACCCTGTGACCATGTTGGCCTAAGCCTTCAATGTCCATAACAACATACAAGCATCCTTAAGGATGCTTTTTTTATCTTTAATAAGTTGTAAAACCCAAGCAAGAGAAGAATGAAAAAGATTGTCATGCTATTTGGTTTTTTGTTGATTTTGGCTTGTGGTTCAACACAATTGGTGCAGACTCCACCTGAAGCTGTTGTTAGACAAAAACCTACTGCAGAAAGCGAAGTTTCCGTTGCAGAAGCCTCAACGCTTGGTGTCCTTGAGGAAACCATAACAAAACCCCAGTTCACCACTGCCGATAAGATTGAGGTACTTATTGGTTATTTGGCCTCCGATGATTTGCAGGGAAGGGATTCAGGATCCGAGGGTATTGAAAAAGCTGCAGAATTTATCGAAGATTACCTAAAAGCAGCCGGAATCAAACCTTATTATAAAAGTTATCGTGATACCCTTTCCAATTACAAGCCCACTTCGTTTAACGTGGTCGGCGTATTGGAAGGCAATGACCCTGTTTTAAAGGAGGAGTACATTCTAATTGGCGCCCATTATGACCATATAGGTTTTATAAGTCCGGTGCAAGGCGATACCATTGCCAATGGAGCCAATGACAATGCTTCGGGCTCCACAGTCGTTATGGAGATTGCCAGTTATTTTGCGAGGCACAAAAACAACAAAAGAAGCCTTATTTTTGCTTGGTTCAGTGCCGAGGAAAGAGGGTTGTTGGGCTCCAAGCACTTGGCCAAACGGATGAAAGAAGAGGAACTGAACCTGTATGCCATGCTCAATTATGAGATGGTGGGGGTGCCCATGGAGAGCAAAGGTTATGTAATGTATGTCACAGGTTATGGATTATCCAATGTGGCGGAAGTGGCCAATGCCTATGCCGGGGACAATTTGCTAGGGTTTTTGCCCACGGCAAAGACCTATGGTTTGTTCAGCCGTTCGGACAATTATCCTTTTTCCAAAGAATTTGGGGTGCCTTCGCATACATTTTGTACGTTTGATTTTACCAATTTTGAATATTATCACCAACCTGGCGATGAGGTCAAGGTGTTGGATTTGGAACATATGGCCAAGGTGGTCAATAAGTCCATACCCATGCTTAAAGGGATTGCCAATGGTCCGGTGCAGGAATTAAAAATGAACAAATAATCCAAGGTGTCATTCCCATGGGGCAAGGCAAAAAAAAACCTTCCGTGGACGGAAAGAGCATCCAAAACGGCTGTTTTGCGATGTTGACCATAAGGGTATGTAAGGACACCAAGACAGAATAGTATGTCAAAAAGAATCATCATCACGGGAACAAGTCGGGGCATCGGTTTTGAACTGGCCAAACAATTTGCAGACGAGGGGCATCAAGTGTTGGCCCTTTCCCGTAATCCCAGACCCATTTTGGAGCTGAACCATGCCAACATAGCCACGTTTTCATGCGATTTATGTGTGTTGGAAGATTATGAAAAAGTAGATGCCTTCATTGGAGATTGGCAAAGGGTAGATGTGCTCATCAACAATGCTGGGGCCTTGCTGAACAAGCCATTTTTGGAGACCACGGCCAAAGATTTTGAAGCGATTTACCGGGTCAATGTATTTGCCGTGGCCGAGCTGACCCGAAGAATCGTTCCCAAAATGGACCAAGGGGGCCATGTGGTGACCATGAGTTCCATGGGGGGCATCCAGGGCAGTGTAAAATTTCCGGGTTTGGCGGCTTACAGTTCCAGCAAGGGGGCGGTGATCACCTTGACCGAACTTTGGGCGGAAGAATTTAAGGAAGCCGGTCCTTCCTTTAACGCCTTGGCCATTGGCGCCGTACAGACCGAAATGTTGGCCGAAGCTTTCCCGGGCTACCAAGCCCCCTTATCTGCATCGGAAATGGCCTGCTATGTCAAAAATTTTGCCTTGACCGGGCAGCAGTTCTATAACGGCAAGGTGCTACAGGTAAGTAATAGTACGCCTTAAGAACTCCGCTATGGGGTAACGGGTGTTATGGATGGCTAGGGTACAATTTCCGCAATTATTTTGTAGGTGCCTTAATTCCCGCTTTTATAGCGATTGGCAAATCATTTTCCTCTGGGGGTATGGGGCATGAGTATTTGGGGCTATAGGCACAATAGGGATTATAGGCTTTGTTAAAGTCAATGACAATGGTATCCCCGTCGGGAATTTCCAAATCAATAAATCGTCCCCCGCCATAGGTTTCATCCCCATTGGTCAGGTCTGTAAAAGGGAGGAACAGGTAATTTTTATATTCCTCCGTATTCCTTAGCCGATGGCTTTGGTAAATATGCAGCGAAAGTTCTTGGTTATCTATTTGAAAAGTGGCTACGCCGTATATTTCGTATTTAGGGAGTCTTCCCGTTGTGGTCTTCATAAAAAAAGGAAGCGCATTGTCAGCCCTTTCAAATTTTGCCCTGACTTTATAAAGCGAATCGATTGGAAAAAAGGCATGCCCTTTAAATTTTCTTAGGTCTTTTTTGGGAAGGGGCGATTTATCGGGATTCTTATATTCCGAATCCAAGTGTTTTTGAAATTCGGTAATCGAGTCCGTATAGGACTGGGCATTTACGGTGTGGATTTGAATTAAAAGGGCAATAAACAATACAAATCTAATGGACATCATCTGTGTTTTGATTTGCCATAAAGGTAATGGATTGCAATGGATTCCGTTTAGGGATCCATTGCAATCCTAGCTAAAAAGAGGTGTCCCAACTCAGCCTATTGAATGGAGTGTCCCCACTGTACGGCCTCCGGCCACATTTATGGTTTCACCCGTTAAAAACTTCGCTGAGGCCAAATAGTAAACCGTTTCCGCCACTTCCTCCACCTCGCCAATTCGGTTCAACAGGTGTAGGCCGGCCAAGCTATTGGGATTTCCGACGGAGTTTTTGGTGATCAGAGGGGTACGGATAATCCCGGGAGCAATGGTATTGACCCGAATATTGTCCTTTGCGTATTCGGCTGCCAAGTTTCTCGTAAACCAATGTACCGCCCCCTTACTGGCCAATATGGCACATGCATTTTCGGCCGGGCCATATTCGATAAAAACTTTTGCCCTTTCGTCCAGCCTTCTAAAAACATAGCCCTTGTTAAATTTCCTTTTTAGCCAATCTTTTTTTACTTGGTAACTTTGGACGCATTTTTTGTCCGATATCGCACAGCAGATGTGCTCAGAAGAAATGGTATGGGTGTTTACGACTATTATAGCTCCCATTTTTTCCTTTTTTGATGGGCTTCATCTTTTTAAACTATAGTAAGACAGGGTTGTTGTTCCCTTTTTATGATTGCCTTCATGGGTAAATCCCAATTTCTGGATGACACGGATTGATTTTCGATTATCGGGCAAGGTAATGGCAATAATATTGTCGTATTTGGTTGAATGTTCTATTTTTTGGAGGTAGGCTTTGCTTGCTTCAACGGTATATCCATTCTTTTCAAATTCGGGCAACAAGGCAAATCCAATATCCGGGAATCTTTCATTTTCCCGTTTACGAAGGGTCACTATGCCAATTGGCTTATGGGTGTTTTTTAATTCAAAGACGTTGTAATAAAAATTGGTGTTGTCAAGTACCTTTTGGATGTATTGTTTGGCATCGGTGTTGGTGTGCACATTTCTATTTCCAATAAATTTCAGCCATCCCTCGGAATTGACCAAATCAACCATAAACGCTACATCCCGTAAGGTTATGGGCCTAATCCTGAGCCTTTCCGTTTCTAGGGTTGTGTACATTGGTTTTTAGTTTTTGGACAACTTAGGGCTACAGGCTAAGTTACGCTTAAATGTCCAAATGGGGATGGGCTAGTGGCTTTAATGTCAGGCCTTTGTCAGTTCAAAAACAGTTATCTCTGGCCTTACCGTAAAGCGCACCTGCCATAGATGTCCAAGGGCACGGTTAATATAGAGTTTGCGGCCGTCATTAAAGGTGAACAATCCGGCATCATAGTTTTTGTTTTCCACAGGTAGGATGGGAGGATCCATAAGGGGCGGACGTACCTGTCCGCCATGGGTGTGGCCAGCGAGGATCCAGCCTTGGTAGCCGTTCCAGATATTTAAATCACAGACATCGGGGTTATGGCACAGCACCAGATTTGCCTTGTCGGGATCGTGTTTTTGCAGTGCTTTTTCGGGAAAGAAATTGGTGCCCCAATAGTCATCAATGCCAATAATGTTCAGGCCCTGCAATTCTTGTTGGGAATTGCGTAAGGGATTTATGCCGTTGGTGTCCAAAATTTCGGTGACGGTATCCGCAATTTTGGGCTGCGCCCAGTTTAGTCCAAAGTCGTGATTGCCCAGTATGCCAACGGTGCCGAGCTTGCCTTTGACAAAGTGGGGCATCATCGCGTTAAGCTGAGCAAAGACCCCTTCGTCTTGATAGTGGATGTAGTCGCCGGTATAGACCACAAAATCAGGTTGCAGTCTTTGTGCCTTTAGGAATGATTTTTTTAGATAGCGGTCACTGACCAAGTGCCCCACATGCACATCGCTGATCTGCATTAGGGTTTTGCCCACTAAATCCCCAGGAAGGTTTTTTATGGGCATTTTCCGGTACACAAATTCCAGCCAATGTGGTTCGATCTGCCAGCTGTAGAATCCCGTTAAGGCTCCCAATCCACTTATGGCACCTATTCCTTTCACGAATTTTCTGCGGTTCATCCTTAGGCTTTGGTATACAAATGTAATGGGTATTTGTGTAGCATGGGAAATCAATTTAATGTTTTCAAAAGGCAGGGCCTCACATAGAAATCTTACTTTTGTTTTGTGGAGGCCATTCTTCAAAAATATGTCCCTGATCGGGCGGTGAATCCATGTTTTGAACTCATCAAGGAGTTTGGGGTGCATTTAAAGATCGTGAACCAACGGGTCACACGTCATGGGGATTATCGCAGATTGCCCGATGGCAGGCATATAATCACCGTAAACGCCTCTGGGAACAAATACCGTTTTTTGATCACCTTGGTGCATGAGATTGCCCATCTGGTGGCCTTTGAAAAATTTGGGCGCAACATCAAACCCCATGGGAAGGAGTGGAAACATACGTTTCAGCAATTGATGCTGCCCTTTCTTCGTCCAGAGGTGTTCCCCAACGAACTGTTACCATTGTTGGCCCGCCATTTTAAGAATCCGAAGGCAAGCAGTAGTACGGATAGTAATTTGGCCATAGCCTTAAAAGCTTATGATGCAGTGCAACACAAAGAAAAATCGTACGTTTTTGAATTGCCCATGGGTGCTGTTTTCCGTATTTATAACGGAAAGTTGTTCAAAAAGGGAAACAAGAAGATAAAACGCTACGAATGCGTGGAGCTTTCAACAGGGCGTATGTACCTGTTTCAGCCCAATGCAGAAGTAGAAATAATCAATGATTAAACAACGATCATGAATAAAAATTACTATGCAGTTTTAATGGCCGGTGGGGTGGGATCCCGGTTTTGGCCCGTAAGTACCACGGACAACCCCAAGCAGTTTCACGATATGTTGGGCACGGGTGAGACCTTGATCCAAAAGACTTTTGCCCGGTTGAACCAATTTATTCCAACAGCGAATATTTTAATTCTTACCAATGAGCGATACAATGATTTGGTGCTGCAACAGTTACCCATGGTCACCCAAGAGCAAGTGGTCTTGGAGCCGGCCATGCGCAATACCGCGCCATGTATTTTGTACGCGGCCTTAAAGATCCAAAAGATGAATCCTGATGCCGTAATGATTGTAGCGCCCAGCGACCATTGGATTGAGGATGAGCAAGCCTTTGCCCAAGATGTGAGGACTTGTTTTGAAAAGTGCGAAAAAGAGGAAGTGCTTTGTACCTTGGGCATTCAACCTACTTATCCCAACACGGGCTTTGGCTATATTGAATTTGAAAAGGAAGATACCAATTCGTTAAAAAAGGTGGCCCAATTTAGGGAGAAGCCCAATTTGGAAACCGCCAAAGAATTTCTGGCCCAGGGCAATTTTCTCTGGAATGCCGGTATTTTTATGTGGAGCGTAAAGACCATTATTAATGCTTTTGAGCGTTGCCAGCCCTCACAATTTGCATTGTTCCAAAACGGATATTCCTGTTATAACACAGTTGAAGAAAAGGCCTTTATCGCTGAAAATTACCCCAAGGCGGACAACATATCAATAGATTATGCTATCTTGGAACAATCCAAAGCGATATACACATTGCCAGCAACTTTTGACTGGAATGATTTGGGTACATGGGGGGCGCTCTATGAAAAATTGGATAAGGATGGTGGAGCCAATGCCGTAGTCAACGGCCAAACGATCATAAATGATGCCCGGGGAAACATGATCAGGGCCAACAAGGGAAAGATTGTTGTGGTTGACGGGCTGGAGGATTATATCATTGTTGATAAGGATGATGTGCTGCTTATCTACCCAAAATCAAAACAACAGGACATAAAGAAAGTGCGTGGCCAGGTCAGTGATACCTTTGGCGAGCAATACGCATAATTATGAGTGAACATTTGTTCAAGGATGACAATGAGCCCCGAACATCACCAGATGGGGTAAAAAGAGACTTTCACGGACTTTTGGGCAGCCTTAAAAAGTTTGTGTCCGAACTTCTGGAGATTAGGAGCAATACCGATGCCGAGGCAACCCGGGAATCCATTATCCAGGATATTCCGTTCAAGGGGCATACCTCTTGGATTTTAATCTGCTCCATTTTTATCGCTTCCATAGGGCTGAATGCCAATTCGACCGCCGTGGTCATTGGCGCGATGTTGATTTCTCCCCTAATGGGGCCTATTTTGGGCATGGGCATGTCTTTGGCCATCAATGATATTGACCTTTTACGTCGTTCGGTGAACAATTTTGTGGTCATGGTGGTGTTGAGTGTTTTGACGGCCTATCTCTTCTTTGCTTTTTTTCCGCTTCGTGATGAGTCCTCAGAATTGTTGGCACGAACCAAACCGGATATTAGGGATGTACTGATCGCTTTTTTTGGTGGGTTGGCCTTGGTGATTGCCCGGGCACGAAGGGGTACCATTGCCAGTGTCATATTTGGGGTGGCCATTGCCACGGCCCTGATGCCGCCCTTGTGTACCGTTGGTTTTGGGTTGGCCATCGGCAACCCAATGTATGCTCTAGGGGCCATGTATCTGTTCACCATCAATACCATTTTTATTGGGTTGGCCACTTTTTTGGTCATCAAATACCTACGGTTTCCCATGGTGCGCTATGCGAATTCACGCCGCAGGAGAATGATTGCAAGGGTAGCTTCAGTAGTTGGATTTGCCGTTATGCTTCCAGCGGGATATACCTTTTATAATGCTTTGTTGGAGAGCAGGTTCTCTGCAGATGCCCAACGTTTTGTAAACACCGAGCTTGAGGGGCTGCCCAACGCCTCCTACCTTAAGCGCAACGTTCATGTGGAATATCAAAGAGATGGCAATTGCAAGATTGAACTGTTCGCTTTTGGAGACCAACGAATTCCGCAGGAAACCATAGGCATGCTCAATGCCCGGCTACAGGATTATTCCGGATTAAAAAATACAGTGGTGACCGCAAATTATTCGGGTAACCGAAGTTTGGACGAGCTACGGTACATGCAGGAGCTCCGGGAGCGCGATTCCTTAGATCTGCTCAACCAAACCCAGCAGATCACTTACCTTCAAAACAGGGTCAGGGAGCTGGCAACCTTGGAAAAAATGAACATTCCGTTTCAAGAGGTGGTCAATGAGGCCAAGATTTACAATGAAAATTTGGCGTCAATGGCCTTTGCCTATCAAATACAAACGGATTTTAGTAAAACGGACACGATTCCCGTTTTTGAGGTAACTTGGGAAAAGAACACCCGGCCAGACCAAATCAAAACCGATCAGGAGAAGCTTGTAAAATGGTTGAGGATCAGATTGCAGGACACCACTTTGGTGGTGAGGTCAACTCCATAGTTTTTGACTTTGGGCTATCCCTTTGGGAAATTTCCCCGAACAAATGGGTTCATTTTATTCCCTGAAAAGCATCCCGGATCCGGGAATATCCTCCTTTTCGTTCCATGCCGGAAACCAGAAATGGGTGGTCGCTTCCTCATCGTTTGCATCATGGTCGTAATATCCAATGCCAAGTCGTACCGATGACCAATTGCCCCCATTCATCTTGTTGAGGTATTCCACGGGAACGGCAATTTCCAATTGGGCACCCTTTTCGGTCATTTTTACAGCAGATTTTATGGTTGTGGGCAAGTATTTCTCCCCATATACGGGCTTGTCCTTTTTAAAGGTCCGTAGGTAGGCCAGCCATTCTTTCCCCCTGCCTTCACCAGCATTGTAGGCACTAAGGTGTTGTGGCCTGGCATCCAACCCCATGACAATGGCATCTTGGCTCCAGAACGATCCTTTTTCATTAACGTATACATCATTGTCGGTAATATCAATGGCCACGTACAGGTTTTCATCGTCATGGTACGTTGCAAATTTTAAGGAACAATCTTCGGGACCCTCATAATCAAAAGGGGAACCGGTCATATGGTTTATGGCGGTCCAATCGGAATCCCACTCTTTAAAATCACCATCCAGCGTTACTTTTTTGGTTTTCTGCACCACGTATTTGCTAAAGGGCACATAGTTTAAAACAGAAGAAAAGCTCACGTTGGGCTGGTTGTCAAACTCATAGGTTATTTCGGCATTGACCTTTAAGGGGGCAATGGCCTCAAGGGCTTTTTTGTTAATGTTCTTCAGCCTAAGGGAAAAGACGGTCACATCATTGGGTTCCACCACAAAAGAAGCCTGTTCAAATTGGTAGAACAGTTCATCATGGGCATAACCTGTTAGGGCAACATGCATTTTGGAATCGGTGTCGTTGGTGGCCTTTACGGTAGCTGTTATGGCTTCTGGATTCTCTTCTTCCAGATAGACAGGCTCAATACGAACGGGAAAAGGTCTGTTCCTGACCAGATCTACGAGCTCTTCGGTAACCACATCCTCATCCCAGATACCATCCAAGAACAGATTTGCCAAAATGGGGCCTTCCTCGGTCATGGTTGCCCAGACCACATGGTCAAACTCCCCAAAGGCCTTGCCGCGTAGGGGGCTTCCGCCGCCGGTGGTGGCCAGGGCAATGTACTTGCCATTATTTCTTTCGGTCTTCCAATAGCGGTGATAGTGGCCGGCAAAGACATTGTGCTTTCGGTCTTCCAAGAGTTTCTCAACATCGTTCCATCGCATGGTGTCATCCTGTACCCAAAGCGGTTGGTGCAGGAAGACCAGGGTCCATTTGACATCGGTATTTTCCTCCAAGGTTTTTTTGATGTATTCGTATTGCTCATCACCAATGGTGCCCCGGCCGGCCCCACGAACATTATCCTCGGAGTTCAAGCATAGAAAGAGTACGTCTTTATACACAAAATGATAGTAGGTGACCCCAAAGAGTTCTTTCCACTTCTCTTCCATCACCTTATTGGTGATGTCATGGTTTCCGGGGACATAAAAGAAAGGGGCTTCCAAAGGTTCTATAAATCCTTTGAATTCCTTCCATTCGTCATTTAATCGTACGGTGTCTTTGGTGTAGCCTTCAATAAGGTCGCCCACGCTCATCACAAATTCTGGCTGTAGCAAGTTTAATTTTTTGATTCCCATGGGAAAGATGCCGGGACGGTGCCCGCCAGTACGATCGGTTACAATGGCAAATTGAAATTGCTCTGGGGCATTGTTCCATTCAATATGGTTCCATGGTTTTTCTGTGGTGGGAATGTCAATATAGATGGTGGGTTTGTCTTGGGCAACAGCGGAAAAAAAGAAGAGAACCGCCATGGTTGATGTGATAAAGCGAGCCATAAGGAGAATTTTTTCGAAAGGTTTAAAATTTTCACAAAAAATCCCGAAACGCTAAATTAAGATTGGGTTAAAAATTTAGTTATGGGCATAGGGGGAACATTTTTCTTTCCATCAACCATCAACTAATTCCTTTCCTCAATATACATCTGTCGTACTTTTTTGAAGAGTTCTGAAGAATACACAAAATCCGTCACGGCCTTATTGTCGGTCTTAAAGATGACCTCGTTGGAACCTTCCCACTCTTTGTACCCATCTTTTAAGAAGATGATTTTTTCGCCAATCTCCATCACCGAGTTCATATCATGGGTATTGATGACTGTGGTAATGTTGAATTCTTTGGTGATTTCCTGGATGAGATTGTCTATGAGAATGGCTGTTTTTGGGTCTAGGCCCGAGTTGGGCTCATCACAGAAGAGGTAGGTGGGGTTCATGACAATGGCCCGGGCAATGGCCACCCTTTTTTTCATTCCCCCGGAAATTTCGGAGGGGTATTTTTTATGGGCATCGACCAAGTTGACACGTTGGAGAACGGTATCCACGCGATCCTGCATTTCAGCCATTGATTTTTTGGTGAACATCTCCAACGGAAAGCGCACGTTTTGCTCCACGGTCATAAAATCAAAAAGGGCACTGCCCTGGAATACCATCCCCATATCCTGTCTTAGATTTCTGCGCTCGTCCTTGTTGAGTTTGGCATACGATTCACCGCTATAACGGATGTCTCCCTGTTCTGGTTCAAAAAGACCCAGCAGGCATTTTAGGAACACGGTCTTGCCCGAACCGCTCTGCCCGATGACCAAATTGGTCTTGCCCTGTTCAAAAACTGTACTGATGCCCTTTAGGACATGGGTCTCACCAAATGATTTGTGTACGTTGGCAACTTCGATCATTAGCCTAAGAGCATTTGGGTCAATAAATAATTAAGGATAATGAGTACCACACTGGTCCATACAAAGGATGTGGTTGCCGCCTTGCCCACTTCCAAAGCCCCACCCTTCATATAAAACCCAAAGAAGGATGGCATGGTGGCAATGACAAAGGCAAAGGCAAAACTCTTGATAAAGGCATAGGTGACATGAAAGGGGATAAAGTCGGTTTGCAATCCCTTGATGAACTCCCCGGGAGGGGCATAGCCCCCATAAACCGCAGCGAATAACCCCCCCAGAACGCCAACATACATGGAGATGGCAACGGCAAAAGGGTAGAACAACATGGCAATTATTTTGGGAAATACCAGATAGTTCAATGAGTTGACCCCCATGACCTCCAAGGCATCAATCTGTTCGGTAACGCGCATGGTGCCAATGCTGGATGTGATGTATGACCCTACTTTGCCCACCATGATGATCGAGGTAAACGTAGGCGCAAATTCTAAAATGACCGATTGCCGGGTGGCAAAACCGATAAGACTCTTGGGAAGGAACGGACTGGTCAAATTTAAAGCGGTCTGTATGGTCACAACACCTCCTATAAAAAACGAAATAAAGATGATGATGCCCATGGAGCCATAGACAAGTTCATCTATTTCCTTGAGGATCAGTGATCGCATTATCCTCCATTTGGTGGGCTTTTTAAAGACCTCCCAAATCATAATAAAGTACTTGCCAATAGCAGCAATGTATTTCATGGTCTAAAAATAAGCATATTGATCACATATAACCCTGCATTTAATTCTTAAAAAATGAATTTGGATGTTTCTTGTGAAGTAAAATCCTAGGAGGAAAAAACGAAGCGCTCCTTTCCGTATTGATCAACTTGGTGTTAGGAGCCCACATTTTGAAAAATACCCTTCCAGCGTAGTTTTCGTATAAATTGGCCTTCTTCTTTGGTCACAAATCGGGTAACGCCTTTAAAAAACGCATTTATATAGCCAAAAATTCCTTGTAAGTACAGTTTTGGGCTTTTGGCCTGTAGGGCCATTTTAAACAATGCCAATTTGGCCAGGGGGAGCCCGTACCGCATTCTGAAGAGCGCTTCACCTTTGGCACGGTAGTTTTGGGCACTGTAGCCGTGACCAGTGGGGCGTAGGTGTTTTACCTGCAAGTGAGGGTCGGTCTTGACCTCAAAATCGTGGTATTGGCAGAGCAAAACATCCACCGTGTCCCAGCCCACTCCGGGGCGTAGCCCTCCCATGAGTTCAAACACTTGTCGGGAATAGAGTTTTATGGGGCCGCGTACATGTTGTTTTTTGGCAATGCCCTCATAGACCCATTTGCCGTTCTTTTCCACATACAACAGTCCGGAGCACATGCCCAGGAGCCAGTTGTCCTGAAAATGATGGTGCATTTGCTCAAAATAGTTGTTGGGAAGAATAATGTCCGCATCAAACTTGCCCAATAAATCATAATCCTCCGAGACATGAGCCAACCCAAAAGTAAAGGTGTCCACCACTTTTTTGCCGGGGATGTGTTTGTCACTGCTTTGCCGTTGTCGTACGGTTATCCAGTTGTGGTCCCGGGCAAAACAGGAAGCCAGTTCATAAGTTGCGTCGGTGGAATTGTCATCCACTACAATCACTTCATCGGGTCGTCTGGTTTGTTGTACAAAGGAATACAGGCAGTCAGAAATGTGTTGTTCCTCGTTATGGGCGGGTATGATGATGCTGATTCGCATGGGTTAAAATTCCAAAAAACAACTAATAAATTCCAATTTTAATGCTTGTTATTTGCAATCTCAACACCATTGTGCCTTTTTTTAAATGATGCCATGTGTTTTTTATTTTCGCTCAGCATACACAATGTAATACCGATTCGTAAACCAACGCAGTACGGGTCGGATTCCAATTTTTTTGGTTGGGTTGGTCCATTGCATCCGGTCTTTGATGGTCCAGCCCGCTTTTTCCAAGAGCCAATCAAACTGCCAATCCTCAAATTCATGGTAATGACGGTCCCATGGGTCGGTTTTACTACGATAAGCAGAAGCAAACCAGAGCTTCAGCGGGATGCTGGCCACCAATTTATGGGCCTTGATCTCCCGGAGTACGTTGTAGGGGGCCACCAGATGCTCAAAAATCTCAAAGGCGGTCACCACCTGTGCATCGGAGTTTTGAACTGATGAAAATTCATTGTCCAAGTCCTCACCCAAAGTGTTGGTAATCTTATAGCCTTCAGCCACCATAATCTTGGAAAAAGGATTTTCAACCCCCAAATCCAAAATAGGTTCTTGGGCAGCAATATGCTTTTTAAGGAACTCAAGGGTCAAACGGTAACGTTTGTGTGGGTATTTGCCTTCGTACATAGGGTGGCTAAATTCCAAAATTCAAATTACATACCAACAACAAAAACAAAAAAACCGTCCCTCGGGGGGAAGCAAGGGGTGGATAGGTTCAGTAACGATAGACCATACAGTTTACGTTCATTCCCGCACCCACACTGGCAAACAGAACAATATCTCCTTCCTCTAATTGATGTTCTTCAAAGGAACCGTTGCGCACCATATCAAAGAGTGTGGGTATGGTTGCCACCGAACTGTTACCAGTTTTTTGGATCATCATCGGCATGATGTTCTCTGGCATATTTTTCTTGTAAAGGCGATAGAATCGCTTCACAATGGCCTCGTCCATCTTTTCGTTGGCTTGGTGGATGAATATTTTTTTGACCTCATCTAGGGCAATCCCGCTTTGGTCCAAACAGCTTTTCATGGCTTGGGGCACATGGATGCAGGCAAATTCATATACCTTTCTGCCGTACATTTTTATATATCGGATATCCTCGCTGCTGTTGGGGTGGAATCCTTTGTCGTAAAAGAGAAAATAGGCCTCGCCATTGGCGTGGGTCTCACTGGCATGCGCCAATATTTTTCCCTTGCCCTCCGTTTTTTGGATGATGGAGGCCCCAGCGCCGTCAGCATAGATCATACTGTCGCGATCGTTGGGGTCTATGACCCGTGATAGGGTTTCACCGCCAATGACCAAGCAGGTGTTGGCCATGCCACTTTGGATAAAGGCCTTGGCTTGGATTACACCTTCTACCCATCCCGGACAACCAAAAATCATGTCGTAGGCCACGCAGGAAGTGTTCTTGATTTGCAGTAAATGTTTTACGCGCGTTGCCAAACTGGGCAGGGTATCGCCTTGGGTCTTGCCTTGGGTAAGGTCTCCAAAATTATGGGCAAAAATGATGTAATCTATGGTCTCTTTGTCTATTTGGGCGTCCTCGATGGCTTTTTCCGCTGCCAAAAATCCCAAATCTGACGTTTTTAAATCGGTTTCGGCATACCGCCTTTCCATGATTCCGGTGATGGACTGAAATTTTTCAATGATGACCTCATTGTTGTGCTCAATGGCACTGCCGTCACTTTCTAAAAATTCATGGTTTAAAAAAGCATCATTTTTTGTAATGATGGATGGTAAATAACTTCCCGTTCCTGTAATCGCAATCTCCATGTTACCTTAATATGATCACAAGGTAAAGGATAGGTGATGCATTTGCGGGAGTTGCGAAAAAAACGCCCGATGCCCAAAAGGTGTTGTGCGATGTCGGGATATAGGAAAACCCCCACTTTTTTTATAAAAAAGCGGGGGAAACCTTCTGTTTATAAGGGTTGTTACATTTCTTCGTATGCTTCAATGGACGGGCATGTGCAGATCAGATTACGATCTCCAAAGGCTTCATCGGTACGTCTGACGGTGGGCCAGAACTTGTTTTCGGCAACATATTCCAAGGGAAAAGCCGCTTTTTGGCGGGAATATGGGAAGCTCCATTCGTTGGAAGTTACCATGGCCAAGGTATGCGGTGCATTTTTTAGTACATTGTCCGTATCTGTCCCCGAAGCTTCTTCAATTTCCTGACGGATACCCATCATGGCATCGCAAAAACGGTCCAATTCCGCCAAGCTTTCACTTTCAGTGGGTTCTATCATCAAGGTGCCCGCTACCGGGAAGGATACCGTAGGAGCATGAAAGCCATAGTCCATTAAGCGTTTGGCAATGTCAATAACCTCGATGCCTTTCTCCTTAAAGGGTCGGCAATCGATGATCATCTCATGTGCGGCCCGGCCTCTTTCGCCAGTATAGAGGACTTGGTAGCCATCGCTCAGGCGTTCTTTAAGGTAATTGGCATTGAGTATGGCTATTTTGGTGGCATCGGTCACCCCATTGGGCCCCAACATTTTAATATATCCGTAAGAGATAAGACAAACCAAGGCACTGCCCCAAGGTGCTGCCGAGATAGCGGTTATGGACTGTTCTCCCCCGGTGTTCACCACAGGATTGCCTGGTAAAAAGGGTTTCAGTTGCTCGGCCACGCAGATGGGGCCTACACCAGGGCCGCCACCGCCATGGGGGATAGCAAAAGTTTTGTGAAGGTTCAGGTGGCAAACATCGGCACCAATGGTCGCAGGATTGGTCAACCCTACTTGGGCGTTCATGTTGGCCCCGTCCATATATACTTGTCCGCCGTTATCATGAATAAGTTTTGTAATGTATTTGATGGACGATTCAAAAACACCATGGGTAGAAGGGTAGGTGACCATCAAGGCGGCAAGATTCCCAGAATGTAGCTTTACCTTCTCTTCCAGATCGGATAGGTCTATGTTTCCTCTTTCATCGGTCTTGGTGACCACGACCTTCATGCCGGCCATTACAGCCGAAGCTGGGTTGGTGCCATGTGCCGATGCGGGAATAATGCAGATATTTCGATGCCCTTCGCCACGGGATTCGTGATAGGCGCGAATGGTCATCAATCCGGCATATTCTCCCTGTGCCCCAGAGTTGGGCTGTAAGGAAGTTGCGGCAAAACCGGTAATTTCAGTCAGATAATCTTCCAGTTCCTTGAGCATGAATTGGTAGCCCTCAGCTTGATTTAACGGAACAAACGGATGCAGGTTGCCCCAATTGGCCCAGCTTAAGGGGAGCATTTGCGTGGCAGCGTTCAACTTCATGGTGCAACTGCCCAAGGAAATCATGCTGTGGTTCAGGGAGAGGTCTTTGCGCTCCAATTTTTTGATGTACCGCATCAAATCGGTTTCGGAGTGGTACGAATTAAAGGCTTCTTGTTCAAGAAATGATGAGGTTCGTTCCAAGGATGCCGGAATCCCTTCAATATTGGATGAACTCGCCTTAGGGCTTTCCATTCTAGTAAAAAGGGCTATCAATGCTGCCAGATCAGTTTCCGAAGTAGCCTCGTTCAAGGAAATGGAAACAGTTTGGTCGTCAATATAATTGAGGTTGATTTTATGTGCCAGAGCCTCTGTCCTTAGTTCGCTGGTCTGGGAAACCTTAAACTGTACAGTGTCAAAAAAAGCGGTGTTCGCTTGTTCAAAACCGATTTCGGAAAGGCTGGAAGCCAGTTTCTTTGTTTTGTTGTGAACGCTTTCGGCAATGAACCGTAATCCTTTTGGGCCGTGGTAAACGGCGTACATTCCGGCCATGACGGCCAACAAAACCTGGGCGGTACAAATGTTGGATGTGGCCTTGTCACGTTTTATATGCTGCTCCCTTGTTTGTAGGGCCATCCGAAGTGCTGGGTTGCCATCGGTGTCTTTGGTCAGGCCAATGATGCGTCCGGGAATATTGCGCTTATAGGCTTCCTTGGTGGCAAAAAAGGCAGCATGGGGGCCACCATATCCCAACGGAATACCAAAACGTTGTGTCGTACCCACCACAACATCCACGCCCCATTCCCCGGGAGGGGTCAACAACACCAAACTTAAAATATCGGCAGCTACGCCAACTTTGATATTGCTCGCTTGGGCCTTTGTTGCGAAATCTGCATAATCGTGAACTTGACCGTGTTTGCCGGGGTATTGCAATAGGGCTCCATAATAGGCGGGGTCAAAATCAAACGCCTCATGATTGCCGATCACCAATTCGATCCCCAAGGGGATGGAACGGGTTTTCAGTAAGCTCAGGGTCTGCGGCAAGACTTCCTCGGAGACAAAAAACTTTAGGGTGCCATTTTTCTTTTGCTCCCGTGAACGCAGGTCAAAAAGCATGGTCATGGCCTCGGCCGCTGCGGTACTTTCATCCAGAAGGGATGCATTGGCGATTTCCATACCCGTTAGGTCGCAGACCATGGTCTGAAAATTTAACAAGGCTTCCAATCGGCCTTGGGCAATCTCTGCTTGGTATGGGGTATAGGCCGTGTACCAACCAGGGTTTTCCAAAATGTTCCGTTTGACCACAGAAGGGGTCAGACAATCATGATACCCCAAGCCAATGTACGTCTTGAGCACTTTATTTTTTTGGGCGAGTTCTTGAACGTGGTTTAAAAACTCGTGTTCACTGATGGCTTCGGGCAAATTGAGCTTGCTCTTTAACCGAATGTCATCTGGAATGGTCTGGGCCATGAGTTCATCTAAACTTGAGACCCCAATGGTATTGAACATTTTTTGGAGATCCTCCTCCCGAATGCCGATATGGCGTAACGCAAACAATTCTGTATTCATGGAAATCAAAAAATAAAACGCACAAAATTAGCTATAAATTTGTTGGGAAACCCCAACCCGTGGCCGAGTTCACCCAAAGTTGTCAACGATAAATTAACCTTTGGCCGTAGGTCTTTACTTTTGTTGAATGCCAGTTGTGGTACGATTGTTCCGATTTTATATAAATGCCAGTATTCATGTGGCTTTGGCTGTAGTTGCCCTGTATTTGGTAAGTGTGGAGGGCTTAAACATGTTGGTTAATGGGAATCTCGTGGGCTTTCTCTTTTTTGGGACTATTGTCTGTTACAATTTTGTGAAGTATGGGGTTGAGGCCGATAAATACCTGATCGTGGCCAAGCCCTCCCATAGATCCATTCAGATTTTTAGCTTTTTGGCCTTTGGGGCAAGTTTGTTTTTTCTTTTGAGGCTGGATAGGAGTCTTTGGGGCTATATCATGGCGTTGACCGTTTTATCCACGCTTTATGCAGTCCCTTTTTTGCCCAAATCGAAGAATCTGAGAAGTTTGGGCGGACTCAAAATTTTTTTGGTGGCCTTGGTCTGGACAGGGTTTACCTTACTGTTTCCCATTTTGGATGCTGGTCTTGCCCTTGGTGCCGATGTGTTGATCCAACTGCTACAGCGCTTTGTATTGGTATTGGTCTTGATATTGCCTTTTGAGATCAGGGATCTGCAATACGACCCGCCAGAACTGAAAACCTTGCCACAATTGCTGGGGGTTTCCAATACCAAAAAGTTGGGATATGCCCTTGTGGGCCTTTATGTGCTCTTGGAATTTTCTCTGGGGGCGGGGGTGGTGCTCATTATCTATACAGGAATGACAGCAATTATGCTGCTCATGGCGGTGTACAGTGCCGGAAAGCAGCAATTGCCTTATTTTGCTTCTTTCTGGGTCGAAGCAATACCAATTTTTATGTTCTTGTTGATTAAAGGGTTGGGTTGGATTGCTTAGAGCTTCTTTTGCAGTTCTTTTTTCATCAACTCCTTTTCTTCATCTTTTAGGCCCTGAAGTTGTGCTTTTTGGCAGAGTTTGGTGAGCTGGGTGTTTTTGCGGGAATGCTTTGCGTTGTCCTTGCATACAAGAATGTATAGTTTCAATTTCATCAGTTCCCAAAAACTAGCTTCGTTATACTGGGCCTTATCACAAATTCTGTATGCTTCTTCGCACGAAAAAAACTTCATAGTTAAAACCATTTTTCATTTAAACAACCCATGAGTGCCGTTCTCGCCCGATGGATCATTACCCATAGATTGGACGGATTTATGCCCAATTCATTACAAATATCTTCAGTGCTCATGCCCTGAATGGTCTTCATGCTAAAAACATTGGCCTGTTTTTTGGGGAGTTTGCTAATACATTCATGGATGGCCATGCCCAATTCTTCGTTCTCCATGGTGTCCTCGCCGCTTTTGTTAAAGGGGTCTGCAACACGTTCCTCCAGCCAATCGCCTTCGTCCTCGTCAGCGGAATTGTAATTGATCCGCACTTCGGCCTGTCCTTTTTTTGAATTGATTTTTCGGTAGTGGTCAATGACCTTTCTTTTTAAAATGGCGATCAGCCAAGTACGCTCTGCGGCATCGCCCTTAAAATTTTTGGCCGAATTTAGACCGGCTACAAAGGTTTCCTGTACCAAATCTTTAGCCAATTCGGCATCACTGACCCTGCCTATGGCATAGTTAAAGAGATAGTCGGCATAGTTATCGACCCAATATTCAGGATGTAAGTCGTTTGTTGGCATAGCTCTATTACGAAGTTTCAAAATTACGGTTTTTAGTTCACTACAAATAACCCTTTGAAATATCACAAAATGATTGCGAACTAATATGGAAATGTTAACATTGCGAATGCCTATAGAAAAACAAATATTGTCGAATTAACAGCATTTTTATTAACTTAAAAGCCGCCCCCCTATGTGTAAGATAACCAGCGCATTATGGATTTTAATGTTCAGGCGGATTTGATACCCCTTTTTAAAGGTTTGGTAACGGGTTTAAAGCCCTATGCCCAGGCCCAGGATGTTGAACTTAATTTCCATTCTGAAGCAAGAGAGTTGCATGCCTCTTACAATCCGCAAAGCGTACTTTCTGAGATTACGGCATTGTTGAGCAGGGTCATAACCTTTACACCCCAAGGTTTTGAAATAAAAGTCATGGCTTCACAATACCCAAAGTCAAACAATAAATGTTTTTTGAGTGTAGAAAATACTGGGGTTAACCTTTCCAAATTGGGTGAGATTATTTCTTCGGTTTCCCACGGACTTTCCATTGAAGAATTGCCCAAAGGAACTCGATTTGTGGTTGAAATTCCCATTGGGGAACGAGGGCTCGATGCAAATATTAATTCCAAAACCAAATTGTTGCCAAAACAATATCCGCAATATTTTAGCACCATTCATAAACGCTTGATGCAGCATTTTGATCATACCGATAAAATTCAGGCCGCCGCTGAATATCAAAGTCCTGAGTATGGTGTCTTTATGAAAAAAGTAAATGCCGTCATCAGTTCAAATTTGAACAATTATGATTTCTCAGTTGATGATCTGGCCAATGCTATGGCCCTTAGCCGCGCCCAGTTGTTCAGAAAACTCAAACAGCTTGCACAAATGTCGCCCAGCGCCTACATCAGGTTTACAAGATTGCAGGAAGCAAAACGGTTGTTACAGGACAAGAATGAAGACGTTAATGTAACCGAGGTAAGCTATTCGGTAGGTTTTTCAAACGTAAGCCATTTTACCCGCTCGTTTAAAAAGCAGTTCGGTATGAATCCTTCCAGTTTGGTAGCGTAGCTGCAACCTAAGTTCAAAAATATGCAACCTCTGGTCAAACAGTCTTTTGTCTGACTATCTAATTTTGAGGGAGTTGAAAATACAAATGATTGACTTTATGGAAAATTTAAAGAAAAATAGGGAGTTCATCATACGCTATTTTAATGGTGTTTCAGGACACGAAAAGACTCGTGAGCTTTGTGAAAAATATACCAATGATGAAAAATTGATTGAACATATTCAGTTTTTTGAAGGGGCTTTTCCCAAATATGAACTCTTTATAGAAGAAATGGTCACCGAAGCTAACAAGGTGGTGGTCCGGGGAAGGGCCACGGGAATCCATAACGGCCATTTAAACGGTATTCCACCAACAGGGAAAAAGATGGACTTACCCTTTATTATTCGGTACACCATTGAAAATGGAAAAATTTCAGACCATTGGTTACTTGCCGATCAGATGATTTTGATGGAACAATTGGGGGTAATGCCAAAACAGGAAACACATTAAAACTATAAAAAATGAGAACACTATTGATTTTATTTGCGCTTGTCTCCGTAACAGCTTATTCCCAAGAAGATCTGGCCCTGGCGACAACTAAAAAACTGAAGAAAATCACCTATCTCTCTGACGAAGACCAAATCAAGTCAGTCATAATTAAGGAAACCGAGACTTATAGTGCCGGTGATGCTGACGGGTGGCGTTCTTGCTTTACCCAATCACCAAAAACCGCATATGTATATCGTTGGCCAGATGGTGAAACCGGACAAATTGTGGGTTTTGAACAACTGAATGCCATGATGACCGAATCTATGAATGCTGAACAAGTATCAAATTATAAAACGCTTGGCCGCTCAGATTGGAACATCAAAATTAAGGGAGACATGGCTTGGGTCACCTACAAAGAAAAGGCAAGCATTGATGGGAAGGAATATAGTATAGAAGAAATACGGGTATTGGAAAAGATAAATGGTGCCTGGAAATTGGATATGATAGGATATATTTTTTGAGGATTATAAAATGGAAAAATCATGGCCTTTCGGCCATTGACTTTGTTGGAAAATACCAATCCAGAGGATTTGGAACGTTTTGCGCGGGAACAATTAACTCCTACGTTTAAAAACCAAGTGCCCGGGGTACAATCGTTCATTATCAAAGGTGAACGAGGCGATGATAAAGGCAAGTACGTTCATCTCTTGACTTTTGATAACAAAGCCACACGCGATTTTTATTTTCCCTACGAGCACTCCGGTGAAGCCAATATTCCCGAAGCAGCCTTAATGCTTTGGCGAGCCGGACAAATTATATTGTTGGATAGTCTTCCCAAATACGTAAAGCCACTGGAATCCATTCAGAACTATACGGATTATATTTTTTTGGAATGATTGATAAACCATTACTTGGTCAACAACCCCGCCCGTTCCAACAAAGCTTCGATTTTAGGTTCTTGCCCACGAAAACGTTTATAGAGTTCCATGGGGTTTTCCGTGCCGCCTTTGGAGAGGACATGTTCTTTAAATTTTTTGGCGATTTCAGGATTAAAAATACCATGCTCCTTAAAATAAGCAAAGGCATCGGCATCCAATACTTCGGCCCATTTGTAACTGTAATAGCCCGATGCGTAGCCTCCTTGAAAAATATGGGAAAATGCCGTGCTCATACAGGTTTTCGGGGTGTCAGGATAAAATTGAGTGCCTTCAAACGCCTGGTTTTCGAAAGCTTTTACGTCTTTGATTTGAGCAGGGTCTTGACCATGCCAGGCCATGTCCAACAGACCAAAGCTCAATTGGCGTAGGGTGGCCATACCCTCTTGGAAGGTGGCCGAGGCCTTGATTTTTTCAACGAGTTCCATCGGGATCAATTCCCCTGTTTCATAGTGGTGGGCAAACAGTTCCAAAGCCTCTTTTTCGTAACACCAGTTTTCCAAAACTTGGCTGGGCAATTCCACAAAATCCCAATAGACCGATGTGCCCGAAAGACTGGGGTAGGTGGTGTTGGCCAGCATGCCGTGCAGGGCATGGCCAAACTCATGGAACAGGGTGGTTACCTCGTTAAAGGTGAGTAATGAGGGCTTATTTTCCGTGCTTGGCGTAAAATTGCAAACGTTGGATACGTGCGGACGTACATTTTCACCTTCTTTCCTGAACTGTGATTTAAAGGAGGTCATCCAAGCTCCGCCGCGTTTTCCCTTTCTTGGATGGAAATCAGCATAGAAAAGGGAAATGAAATTATTCTCTTCATCAAATACCTCATAGGTCTTAACCTCTTCATGATATTTGTCCACATCAAAAACCGCTTTAAAGGTGAGTCCAAAGAGTTTTTCGGCCACTTTAAAGACCCCCTGGATAACATTTTCCAGTTTAAAATAGGGTTTTAGCTTTTCATCGTCTAGGTTGAACAATTTTTGTTTCAACTTTTCGGAATAATAGGCACCGTCCCACTTTTGCAGATCGGTAACCCCATCAGTTTCTTTGGCAAAGGTCTGTAGTTGTTGAAACTCGCGTTCGGCAGCTGGTTTGGCTTTTTCCAGCAATTCATTTAAAAAGTCAAGGGCCTTTTTTGGAGTTTCTGCCATACGCTCTTCGAGTACAAAATGGGCGTGGGTTTCGTAACCCAATACATTGGCCCGTTCATGGCGGAGCTTGGTAATTTTTAGGACATTTTCCTGATTGTCCAGATCATCACCATGAAACCCCTTGCTGCCAAAGGCCAAGGCCAGTTGTTTGCGCAGCTCGCGGTTTTTGGCATATTTCATAAAAGGGATGTAGCTGGGATAATCCAAGGTGAATGTCCAACCTTCCTTGTCTTTGGATTTGGCCAATTGGGCGGCCATTTCCCTGACCCCTTCGGGCAGACCTTCCAGATCGGCCTCATGGGTCAGGTGCATTTCGTACTTGTTGGTCTCGGCCAGAACATTTTCGCCAAATTTTAATTTAAGCTTGGCCAGTTCGGCATCTATTTCCCGTAGTCGCTTTTTTTTCTCCCCGGTCAGGTTTGCTCCGTTTCGGCTAAAACTTTTATAGCGTTTGTCCAGTAAGGTATGTTCTTCGGGGGTTAAATCGAAATTATCACGTTGTTCATAAACTGCTTTTACCCGTTCAAACAACTTTTCATTTAAAGTAATGTCATTTTGAAACTCCGTCAAAATAGGGGAAATTTCTTGGGCTATTTTTTGAATTTCTTCATTGGTCTCGGCGGAATTCAGATTGAAGAATACCGAAGAAACCCTATCCAACTGGTAGCCGGAATAATCCAATGCTGCAATCGTGTTCCCAAAACTAGGTGTTTCGGGATTCTCGATAATGGCATCAATTTCCTTTCGGGCCAATTCTATAGCTTCCAATATAGCGGGTTTAAAATGCTCGTTTTGTAGTTGTGAGAAAGGAGCTTGATCGAATTCTTGTAAGAGCGGATTCATGAATTATTCGTTTTTTTATGTATAATGATTAGGTCTGCCAGTAAATAGGCAAATGACACAAAACTTGAAAACAAGGCAATTGTTAGTGCGGCATAATTTTTTTCTGGGGAGCCCTGAACTATGACGTCCATAGTTTTCATGGCCTCGTCGGAATACTCATCCAAGTCAACAAAACCATTGTCGTTCAGGTCAAAATCTTTTAGGCGTTCCATTAAGAAGTGCCAGTATACCTCAATGCCTATTAGAATTACCGCATATAGGGTGCATACCAGTAGGGCGCTTCGCCAAATACATCTGGCATAAGGATTTTGGATTTTTTTTCCGATGAGGAGAAGGACAACAATTGCCAAGAGCCCCAACAAAATACCTATTTGGTTGTAGTTCAGCATTAAAAAGTGTTTTTAGGTTTTAATGTTTGGACACGAATTTCACCAATTACTGCAAATTGTAAATTCACTAACTACTAACTACTAACTACTAACTACTAACTACTAACTACTAACTACTAACTTCCTTAGCCCCTTTAATGACTTTTGCCTTGAGTCCTTCCTTATATACTTCTATCTTATCACGGACGCATTTATCGGCACTTCCCAAGATTTGTGCGGCGAGAATTCCTGCATTTTTGGCGCCGTTCAGGGCCACGGTGGCCACAGGAACACCTCCGGGCATTTGTAAAATGGACAACACCGAATCCCAACCATCAATGGAGTTGGAACTCTTTACCGGAACGCCAATGACAGGTAGGGGCGATAAAGAGGCGACCATGCCCGGGAGATGGGCGGCACCACCGGCACCAGCTATGATAACGGCATAACCATTCTTATGGGCGTTCTTACCAAATTCAAACAGTTTTTCCGGGGTTCGGTGTGCGGAGACGATGTCCACTTCCACTTCAATATCAAATCCTTTTAAAATATCTATGGCCTCCTGCATGACTGGAAGGTCACTGGTACTGCCCATTATTACTGCTACTTTGCTCATTTAATTGAATTTTCTAAAAAAATATGTTCGAGTTTTTTTGTCCATGTATCCTAGATAATAATCAAACCCTATTTTAAATTTTGCAATCCTATTTGATTTCTTTTGCTGTTTTCCTTCATATTCTTCCTCCAAAAATGTCGCCATCTGTTCATATGGATTTTCAAAATCACTGTAGGTTAATGAAGGTTTATCCTTGCTAACATAAAAATTAAGTGATTCGTCTCTAATAAATGTACCATAGTATCCAAAGGAAAATGTAACTCCTCCAAAACCGGGTGCTCCAGGTGCTCCCATCATCATTGGGCTTCCGCCAGATTTTTGCATGTAGCCTCCTAGGGTAATTAAAAATACGCTATCATTTTCGGTAATCTGCATACCTACTTTATTTCCAGATCTCATAATTTTTTTTAACCTTTTCTGAACATTACTTTCTTTGTTATTTTTACCAGTATTTAGATTATATTTTTTGATGATGTCTTCCGTAACCATTAAGTTTTTGTCCTTGTAGTAAGGAGATGTTCTATTAAAGTCGATGAGTTCACTTTTCTCATTTTTAATCAAATCAAAGACCGATAAACTTATCTGTTTTTTGTCGCCTTTGAGTTGAAACAAAAGATTATTTATGATGTAAGAATTTGCCTTGTGATTATATGCATCTAATTTAAGACTAGTTGTGTTTTCAATAACGTGAGTCTTGGTTTCATGGGAGTCTAAATCTATTTGAATTAGCGAAGTTTGTTTTTTGTTTGAATCTAATGAGAGGGTCAACAAATTGCCTCTGATGTACATTTTGTTGGCAGAAGTAACATCTTTGTTGGGGTTTGGAATATCATCTCTAATCCATCTAAATTCTTTAATACCATGTCCTAGGCTGTAAGTTGGATCTGAATAAATAGCGTTGCTGGGAAGTGGGGGGATTTTATCTTTAATTATACCGTTCATCAAAAATTGACCTTTCTCTAAGTCAATTTCATAACGTTGAATTGTAAAATTTTCATCAAACCTGTTTAACGAAATAATTCTTGAGTTTTTTTTCCAGCCAACCACATAAAACATATTGTTGTAGGTAAAGTTTCCAAGATATAGTTCTCCTTTCAATTTAAAGTCTAAAACCTTTTCAATTATTTTATTCTTATTTGTAAGGCTGTAGTTTATTGTCAGAAATTTTTTCTTGGAATTTTTTGCAAAAACAAAAATCCTGTTTTCGCGATTGCCGTAATTCCCCAGATAATTTATAAATCCAAAATTTTCTTTATAAATCTTGTGATATTTTGGGTCGTCAAAATTAAATGAGTTCGTATATAGCCCAATTTTTTGGTCATTATAAGTACTGAGTAAAAAAGAATCGTTCAGACTTTGGTATTCCAATTTTTCACCGCTTAGAATTTCATTTGCAAAATTTTCATCAGTAATTACAATTTCTTGTGAAAAAGCAAAAAGAGGAATAAAAGTGACCAATAATAAAAAATACGGGTTAGTGTTTGTAATCATTTGATTGGTATGTTTAGAGTTATTTACTAATCACCTTAATCTTTTCCTTTACCTCTTGTGCCACTCGTCTGGCCCTGGTCATATCCTCATCCACAATGGTCACATGCCCCATTTTACGAAAAGGGCGGGTCTGTTTTTTTCCGTAGATGTGGGGGGTTACCCCATCCATGGCCAAAACGTCGCCTATGTTTTCATAGACCACATTGCCGGTATGGTTTTCGGCACCCACCAAATTCACCATAATGCCGGCGACCTTACTATCGGTTCTCCCCAAGGGCAGGCCCAAAACACAGCGCAGGTGTTGTTCAAACTGATTGGTATAGCTGGCCTCAATGCTATAATGCCCACTATTGTGCGGTCGTGGGGCCACTTCATTTACCAAGATGTCGTCCTCTTGGGTCTGGAACAATTCCACCGCCAATAGGCCCACGTGCCCAAAACTTTCGGAAACCTGTAACGCCACGTCACGGGCCTTTTGGGCAACATCGTTTGGAATCCGTGCAGGACAGATCACATATTCCACCTGATTGGCCTCTGGGTGAAACTCCATTTCCACCACAGGATAGGTCTGTGTTTCCCCTTTGGCATTTCTGGCCACGATGACTGCCAGTTCATTCTTAAAATCGATGAGTTGTTCGGTCACACATTCAACGTTTGGCAATCCGTCCAAGTCTTCTAGGCTCCGAACAATTTTTACCCCTTGGCCATCATAGCCAAATTGGGCGCTTTTCCATACAAAGGGTAGTTGCAGCCCCCCGTGGGCTATACTTTCCTTAATCTCTGAGGTGTAGGCAAATCGCGAAAAATCTGAAGTGGGAATATCATGGTCGCGATAAAAAAGTTTTTGCTTCGCCTTGTTCTGGATGGTTCGGAGTACTTCGGGTTGCGGATACACGGTAATCCCCTCTTCTGCCAATTTTTCTAGGGCATCAACATTCACATTTTCTATCTCTATGGTGAGTACGTCCACATCCTTTCCAAAATTGTAGACCGCATCAAAATCCATTAAATCGCCCAACACAAATTCATCACAGGCTATTTTGCAGGGTGCTTCGGCCGATGCATCCATGACCTTGGTCCGTACGTCCCATTTGCGGGTTTCGTAGAGCAACATCTTTCCCAATTGTCCGCCACCGAGGACGCCGAGTGTAAAATCAGAAGAAAAATAATCCATTGTAGCATTTGAATGACCACAAAAATAGGGGGATTTAAATAAGAACTTCGTTATACATTTTCAATTTGCTATAAAATCGTTGTTTTCAATCCTGTTTTTGTCTTTTTTTTGTTCCGTAGCCCAGCCATACCAACCAAAAAAGTTGTCAATAAAACTAAAACCTTCTAATTTTTGCTTACATCCAAAAAGTTGAAAATGAGTTCTGGTAGAACGATAACCTCATTGCAAAAGAAGCATTTAAAAAATGGTATCTTTGCCAACCTTATTCACAAACCGGGATTACAGTGATCAAACTTCATGACAAACAGTTCAAGCCTTTTTTAAGAGAATCTGAAATCTTGGCCGCGGTCAAAAAAATGGCCTTGGAGGTTGCAGCGGATTACGAGAATGAAGTTCCTATTTTTGTTGGGGTGCTCAACGGCTCGTTTATGTTCGTGTCCGATTTTTTAAAGGAGTACCCAAACCCTTGCGAGGTGACCTTTGTAAAGTTGAGTTCCTATCAGGGACTGACCTCTACGGGCATCGTGGAAACCCTGTTGGATGTTTCTGCGGACATTGAGGGAAGGAGTGTCATCATTCTAGAGGATATCATTGATACGGGAAGAACCTTGCAAAAGTTGGTGCACCTGTTCACCGGAACCAATGTAAAGGAATTTAAGATTGCGTCATTGTTTTACAAACCAGAGATTTACAATGGGGAGTATGCCATTGACTATGTGGGAATTGAGATACCCAGTAAGTTTATAGTGGGTTACGGGCTGGATTATAATGAATTGGGAAGAAATTTGAGGGAAGTCTATCAATTAAACAAAACCAATATGATCAACCTAGTACTTTTTGGAAAGCCTGGAGCAGGTAAAGGAACACAGGCAGGGTTTTTAAAGGAGAAATATCATCTTAAGCATATCTCTACCGGAGATGTATTTAGGTACAACATTAAAAATGGCACAGAGCTGGGCCAACTGGCAAAGTCCTATATAGACAACGGAGATTTGGTGCCGGACGAGGTGACCATAAAGATGCTGCAAGATGAGGTAGAGAAAAACCCGGAAGCCGCTGGCTTTATCTTTGATGGTTTCCCCAGGACAACGGCCCAGGCCCAAGCGTTGGACAATTTTCTGGAAAGTAAGGGTATGAAAATTGATGCCACCATAGCCTTGGAGGCCGATGATGAAATTTTGGTACAGCGTCTGTTGGAGCGTGGCAAGGAAAGTGGCCGTAGCGATGACCAGGACGAAAACAAGATCCGTAACCGTTTTGAGGAATACAACGAAAAAACAGCTCCCCTAAAGACATATTACGAGGAACAGGGTAAGTTTCACTCGGTTAATGGCATCGGTGAAATTACCGAGATTACCGGGCGATTGGGCAAGGTGATAGATGCGCTCTAAAGTTTATGTGTTTGAAGTTTATATGTTTATGGCACCAATAACTTCAAACATATAACCCCATAAACTTATAAACTCCCGAAGGGAATGACGGAAGGAAACTTTGTAGACTACGTAAAGGTACACCTCACCTCTGGTAATGGGGGCAAGGGGTCCACACACCTTCGGCGCGAGAAATTTGTGGCCATGGGTGGCCCCGATGGTGGGGATGGCGGCCGTGGCGGCCATATCATCATTAAGGGCAACCAAAACCTATGGACGCTTATCCATTATAAATACAAACGGCATTTTAAGGCAGGCCATGGCGGGCATGGGGGCAAGCAACGGAGTACCGGGGCCAATGGCGAGGACATTGTTCTGGAGGTGCCCCTGGGAACGGTGGTCCGGGATACCCAAACCAATCAGGTGCTCTTTGAGATTACCGAAGACACCGAAGAGAAAATAATGGTCGAAGGCGGTAAGGGCGGTCGTGGCAACTGGCATTTTAAGAGTGCGACCAACCAAACCCCCCGTTATGCACAATCGGGCATTGAAGGACAGGAACGGCAAGTGACCTTGGAATTGAAGGTTTTGGCCGATGTGGGCTTGGTGGGCTTTCCCAATGCGGGCAAATCTACCTTATTGTCCGTAATGACCTCAGCAAAGCCCAAAATTGCCGACTACGAGTTTACTACCCTAAAACCCAATTTGGGCATTGTGGAATACCGCGATTTCAAAAGTTTTGTGATGGCCGATATTCCCGGAATCATCGAAGGTGCCGCAGAGGGCAAGGGCTTGGGCCATTATTTTTTGCGTCACATAGAACGCAACGCCACCTTACTTTTTTTGATACCGGCAGATAGTAAGGACATTTCCCAGGAATATCAGATCTTGTTGTATGAGTTACGGCGGTACAACCCCGAATTGTTGGACAAGCAACGGTTGGTGGCCATCTCTAAAAGCGATATGCTCGATGATGAACTGATGGCCGAGATGGATGCCCTGATGAAGGATGATTTTAAGGATGTGGACTATCTTTTTATCTCATCCGTGGCTCAAAAGGGTATTCAAGAATTAAAGGACAAGCTTTGGATGGTGTTGAACGAATAGTTTCTTAAAAAAGGGCAATGGCATACCAACATTGCTTAATTTTAAGAAGAATCTTTTTCATGAAACCACATCATATTTTTTTGGCTCTGTTTTTTTTGGCCTCCTGTTCCACCGTTAGGGTCAATTACGATTATGATAAGGAGGTGGATTTTTCCCGATACAAGACCTATCATTATTTTTCGGATATGGAAACGGGGCTGAGCCAATTGGACGAAAAACGCCTACTCCGGGTTTTGGATTCCACCTTGCAGCAAAAGGGGTTTAGGCTATCTGAAGAACCTGACTTTCTCATTAACATTCTTAGCCAAGAATACAGGAATGCACCCAACAGTTCTGTTGGGGTAGGTGTTGGTGGCACCAACAGAAACGCAGGGGGTGGTATTTCCATCGGTATACCGGTAGGGGGTGGCCAAATGCAGCGCAGTATCCAATTTGATTTTGTGGACACACATAAGGATGCCCTTTTCTGGCAGGCCGTTTCAGACAATGGCTTTAGGCCCAATGCCTCTCCTTCGGTACGTGAGGAACAGTTGCGAAAGGTGGTCAACAAGGTATTTTCAAAGTTTCCTCCCAACGTTAAATAGTCTTCCGTTCATTGGAGAGATTTTGCCACTTGCCATACAGTACTTGCCATGGCGCGGATAATCCATTACTTTTATTTTCAGTTTGTTGGTAACAAATCCAATGAATGGTCCACTAATGAAAAGTAATATCTAAAACGCAACACATGAGAACAATCAAAAGTCAAAAAACAACAATGCTATTGGCCCTGCTCTTTGTGGGATTGGGAGCTTTTGCCCAAGACATTACCGGTTCTTGGAAAGGAACATTGACCGTACAGGGAATGGAAATGCCCTTGATGTTTAATATTTCCGATGAAAACGGGGAATTAAGCTCAACCATGGACAGTCCGTCACAGGGAGCGACCGATATTCCCATGGACGAAACCACCTTGGTGGACACAGAACTGACCATAGTGTTCAAGCAGGCGGGGGTCAAGTATGTTGGCTCATTGAACGGCACCCAGATTTCAGGGACATTTTACCAATCGGGGATGGAAATTCCCTTAAACCTTGAAAAAACCGAGAAGACCATTCCCGGAAATCCAGCGTTGCCAAGTACCGAAGAGGAACTTTTGGCATTGACCAATTTGGACAAAGGGGATTACAAGTATTCGGTTGAAGATTATTTTAAAAATCCCAAGGGGTTTACCTTTCGGTTTTCTCCAGATGGAAAATACTTGTCATACCGACAAAGCGACGACAATGGGAAACAACATGTATACATTAAAGATTTGGCTACTGGTGAAGCCAACAAGGTTATTGTAGAAGGAGAAGAACTTATACGCGGTTACGGATGGTTGAACAACACACGATTATTCTATACCATGGATAAGGGGGGTGATGAGAACTACCATGTGTATGCCATAAACTTTGATGGGACCAACGACAAAGATCTTACCCCTTTTGATGGAGTTCGTGCCCAGTTTTCTGAATTGTTGAAAGAGGATAAAGAACACATTATTGTTGAACTCAACAAGAATAATCCACAAGTTTTTGAACCCTACAAGCTCAACGTGGTTACAGGTGAAATAGAGCAATTGTTTACAAATGATGACCCGGCCAGCCCTATTTCAGGGTATTCTTTTGACAAAGATGGCAAGCTAAAAGGGTATGCCAAATTAATCGACGGGGTTAATATTGACCTATATTATGAAGATGGTAAAGGCGGGTATGAACTCTTAAAACAATTAAGTTGGAAAGATAATTTTGGTATTCTCGACTTTAATTACGCTACACCTTATCCGCATGATGCTTACATCACGACCAATCTAAATACAGATAAGGTTCAAATTGAGCTTTATGACCTTAAAGCCGATAAGACAATTGAAAAAATCTTCTCCAACGACAGCTATGATGTTGGAGGTTTGGGCATTTCAAAAGTAAATGGCTACACGATAGATTATTTCTACTATGAAGGTGAAAAAGAAGAAATGGTTCCTGTTAGTGAGGCCTTCAAAAAATTGGATTCGGCAATCAAGGAAAACCTACCGGGCAACACCTACTCCGTATTGGATAAAACCGATGACGAAAACCTGTTCATGGTTTATGTGGGAAGCGATAAACTATATGGAACCTATTATTCTTACAACGTAAAAGAAAACAAGTTGGAAGAACTTTACAATACCATGCCACATCTAAAACCTGATGATATGGCCGAAATGCGCCCCATTACTTTTACAAGTCGTGATGGTAAGACCATACACGGGTACATAACCTTGCCCAAAGAAGCCATAGCTGGCGAGAAAGTACCGGTTATTGTAAATCCGCATGGCGGGCCACAGGGCATTCGGGATTCTTGGGGTTTTAATCCAGAAGCGCAATTGTTCGCCAGTAGGGGGTACGCCATGCTCCAGGTCAATTTCAGGATTTCAGGGGGCTACGGCCGGGAGTTTTTGGAATCAGGATTTAAGCAAGTGGGCAGAAAGGCTATGGATGATGTGGAGGATGGTTTGCAATATGTAATTGAACAAGGTTGGGTTGATGCTGAAAAGGCTGCCATCTATGGGGGTAGCCATGGAGGGTATGCAGTTTTACGAGGTTTGACCAAGACTCCTGATCTGTATGCCTGTGGGGTAGATTATGTAGGGGTTTCCAACTTGTTTACCTTCATGAATACCATTCCGGCTTACTGGAAGCCATACTTGAAAATTATTAAAGAAATATGGTATGATGAAGCTATTCCCGAAGAGAAAAAAATCATGGAAGAAGTTTCTCCGGTTTTTCACATTGATAAGATAAAGAAACCGTTGTTCGTGGTACAGGGAGCCAATGACCCTAGGGTCAATATTGATGAATCTGACCAAATTGTGAAGGCTTTAAGGGCTAGGGAAGTAGATATCCCATATATGGTCCGATATGATGAGGGCCATGGTTTTGGTAAGGAAGAAAATAGAATTGCCTTGTATAAGGCCATGATGGGTTTTTATGCCAAGCATTTAAAGGAAAGAGAGGTTCCCAAGCCCATTAAAGGCTAACGGTTGTATCAAAAACATATATGGAATGGGGGCTTAGCCCCCATTTTTGTTTCAAAAGATTTGAATTCAATTGGGTAGGGTCTATGTACCGTTCGGTAAGCCCAGTTGACCATTCATCATAATTTACTTCCAAGCATAAGGGAATCAATATACTTTTGGACTGTAATCAAAAAACGAACAGCCATGGTAACCATCGCAAAAATCTTAATCAGTCTACTGACCAGTATTTTATTTTAACAATCCCTGAGCAAGCCTGTGTTGAGTTCAGCAGAAACAGAAAATCATCTAAAAAACGAAAAAAATGAAGACAATTGACAATACAAAAAAAGCAGTTTTGGCCATAGGAGGTCTTGCCATTTTAACAGGGCTTATCGGCTTGATCAATTCTACCAGTTTGATGGAACAATTTTTTCCTCTATATACAGGATTCACCTTAGTGGGAACCGTATTGTTGCACAAAGAAGAAACCAAAACGGTTTACTAATGAAGTTGACCATAAAAAACGCTTTATACAGTGCCGGAACCATATTGTTGGGTTCGGCAATACTTTCTCAGTTTAAACATGCCAACCTTATAATCGCTACACTGTTGGTGCTCATTGCGGTGGCAGTGATGGTCAGGGGATATCAAAAAGACAAAAAAAGGGTAAAGCAATGCTTGGGTGAAAAACCTTCAAGGAAAAAAATAGGCTTGGTAGCCATGGGGGCTACCCTGCTTTTTTTGGGGCTTGGCTTTGCCATGGGCAAACTTATCTATCTTTGGTCACACATATAATCAACCTACCCATTGAGTTTTTTTGAGAAAAACAGGAACGTAATCTTTTGGGCCCTCCAGCTTTTGGGCTGGTTCAGTTTGAACATTGTTTCGGTTTCCTTACTCAAAGACTTGAGCAAGGAGTTTGTTGTTTACTCCATAGTGACGGGTACCTTTATAGGGGTTTTCGCTACGTCAATACTCCGTTGGTACATTAAGCGCAACATTCTATTTGATGGATTTTCCTTTCAGGATTTTATAAAGATTTTGGTGTCGGTCATAATGGCATCCATCATTTTTGGACTGTCAAGTTTTGGTCTGGGGTATATCTATGGCAAAATAGGGCCGGAAATGTCGGAGTTGGAACTCAAGATTTTGAAGGTATTTGATAGTTGGGGATTGATTATATTCAGTAGTTTCTTCAATGTCATATTATGGCTAAGTTGTTACTTGGTCGTTAAACTGTTGTTGCGGTTCAATGCCAATAGAATAGAACGTTTGGAGCTCAACGCCCACCTTAAACAAGCACAGTTGAATACATTAAAGGGCCAGATAAACCCGCATTTTATGTTCAACAGCCTCAATAACATCCGCGGACTCATGTTGGAAGATGTGGAACGGTCACGTGAAATGTTGACCAAACTTTCCGAAATGCTCCGGTATTCACTGACCAAAAACAATGTGGAGGCCATTGTCTTGGAGGAAGAGTTGGAAATGGTGGACAATTTTATCGCCTTGTCCAAAATTCAGTTGGAAGACCGTCTGCAGTTTGAAAAGCATATAGGTGAAAACACCCTTCAATTGCAGATTCCTCCAATGATCATTCAACTATTGGTCGAAAATGCGGTCAAACACGGTATTTCCAACCTTAAGGAAGGAGGCAGGATTACATTGATGACCAAAAGGGATGAAGAATCCTTGTTGCTCCAGGTGAATAATTCTGGGGTGTTAAAATTGTCAAAGGATTCCACCCGTCTGGGAATCAATAATATTCAACAGCGTTTAAAATTGTTGTATGGGGCCAAAGCTTCCTTTACATTGGAAGAGTTGAATGGTGAAGTGGTGGCCCAAATAAAAATTCCTTTACCATGAACATTAAAGCGGTGATTGTTGAAGATTCACGTTTAGCGCGTAATGAGTTGAAAGAGTTGCTCAAGGCCCATGACAACATTGAGTTGCTGGGGGAAGCCGAACATGTGGACGCAGGGTTTGAATTGATACAGGAAACCCATCCGAATCTCTTGTTTTTGGACATCAACATGCCTGAAAAAGATGGCTTTGAACTTCTGGAAATGCTGGATGAGGTGCCCGTTGTCATTTTTACCACGGCTTTTGATGAATATGCCATCAAATCTTTTGAATACAACGCTCTGGATTATCTGCTAAAGCCCATCAACCAAAAACGATTTGACCAGGCCATGGCAAAGGCCCAACAAAAGTTGGAAGGGAAGAAAGCGGGCAACACAAAAAATTTGACCGAATCCAGTCAAATATTCATCAAGGATGGAGAAAAGTGCTGGCTCGTAAAAATTGGGGACATTTCCCATTTTGAGATTGTGGGCAATTATACCCGCGTGTTTTTTGGGCACGAAAAGCCCATGTTGTACAAATCGCTCAACCAGATTGAGGAAAAACTCCCTAAGACTTCCTTTTTTAGGGTAAATAGGCAACAGATTGTCAATACCAATTTTATACAGGGCGTGGTGCCATGGTTCAACGGAAAGTTGAAGTTGACCATGCAAAACGGCGATGAGGTTGAAGTGTCGCGCAGGCAATCCTATCTTTTTAAGGATAAAATGAGCCTATAAGACAAGCGATACTTACTGTACGCTATGCCCTAAGAATATCGGAATACCGATTTTTATAAGCTACCAAGACCACAATGTTCAATACCAAAAGAATAAGCGATCCCGCAATTGATCTTGGCGCCAAGAACGCATGAAACATGACCGCATTAATGGAAACGCTCATCAAGATCAAGGCCATTAATGCGCCATATTTGTTCAGGATAAACGCCAATCCGGCTGCAATCTCCACAATGCCGACCAAATAGGGAATCACTTTGGCAGAAACCAAGGCTCCAAAATAGGTGCCCGCTGCTTCTGGCATTTCCTCCATGGGGATAAATTGGAAAAATTTGTTGAGACCGAACACGAGCACAAACAGTCCCAACAGAATGCGAGCCATTATAAAAACATTAGAATTCACAAGGGTTGTAATTGGTTAGTAATCAAATAAATGTAGTAAAAATTAATGAGTTGCCATTTCTGGGCATAAAAATTGGGAAACAAACAAGGGAGTTAGGTTGACAAATCATATAAAAAAAGTGGTCTTGTGGGATAGTTGTAAGAGCATCAAGTTTAAGAGTCAACAGGAAACTATCCTAAGGGGCAATGGCTATCTTTGGGGTGAAAATAATTTGTATGAACATCCATTTTATTGCCATTGGCGGAGCGGCCATGCACAATTTGGCCCTAGCCTTGGCCCATAAGGGCTATCAGGTTACGGGAAGCGATGATGTTATCTATGAACCCTCAAAGGGTAGGTTATATGCCAAGGGATTATTGCCCAAAGAATTTGGTTGGTTTCCTGAAAAGATAACCGAGCAATTGGAAGCGGTCATCTTGGGCATGCATGCCAAGCCCGATAACCCAGAATTGTTGAAGGCACAAGAATTGGGGCTTAAGATCTATTCGTACCCTGAATTTTTATACGAACAATCCAAAGATAAAACCCGTGTGGTCATAGGCGGGAGCCATGGCAAGACCACGATTACCTCAATGATCCTGCACGTGCTGGACTATTGTGATATTGAGGTCGATTATATGGTAGGGGCACAGTTGGATGGATTCGAGACCATGGTGCATTTGACCGATGATAATGATTTTATCGTTTTGGAAGGGGACGAATATTTGAGTTCGCCCTTGGATCGACGGCCAAAATTCCATTTGTACCATGCCAATATTGCCTTATTGAGTGGCATTGCATGGGATCATATCAATGTTTTTCCCACTTTTGAAAACTACGTGGAACAGTTTCAGATTTTTGTGGATGGAATTGTCAAGGGCGGAAGCATTACCTACAATTTGGAAGACCCCGAAGTTAAAAAAGTGGTAGAAGCTTCAGAAAATACTGTTCGTAAGTTTCCCTATGGTACGCCTGAACATTCCGTCGAGGATGGGGTAACCTTTTTAGAAACCGAGGATGGCCCCATGCCCCTTGAAATATTCGGAAAACATAACCTTAACAACCTTTCGGGCGCCAAATGGATCTGCCAACAAATGGGGGTTGATGAGGCCGATTTTTATGAGGCCGTGGCTTCCTTCAAAGGGGCAAGCAAGCGTATGGAGAAAATAGCCGGAAGCAAAACAGGCGTGGCATTTAAAGATTTTGCCCATTCGCCCAGCAAGGTAAGGGCAACCACGCAGGCAGTGGCGTCACAATACCCTGAACGTAGAATACTGGCCTGTTTGGAACTACATACCTACAGCAGTCTTAACGCCCAGTTTTTACAGGAGTACAAGGGAGCTTTGGATGCGGCTGATGAGGCCGTGGTATTCTACTCCCCAGAAGCAGTAAAAATAAAGCGGTTGGATGAAGTGACCGAAAACCAAATAGCTCGAGCCTTTGGTTGTCCCGGACTAAAGATTTTTACCGAACCCGAGGCCCTTCATAGGTTTTTGTACGCCCAAGATTTAGATAATACGGTCCTGTTGTTGATGAGTTCGGGCAATTATGGCGGACTTGATTTTGGCAAGATTTCCAAAATGTTTGAAAAATAGGGGGTTGTTGTAACCTTCCCAAGGTGGCCTCATTGGATGCAAGGGAACCAGTCATTCTTCGATCTTGCCTATCAGCCCCCAACCATTGGCCCTTTCTATGACAACACAATGTAGGGTGTTCTTCCCTTTTTTAAGGTTAAGGGTCAGGGTGTTGGCACGGATGTCCATATGGCCCATAAATTGGACTCCCTTGGTCCTAAATGCGTTGTTTCCAAAGAAAATTGGAGTGCCGTTTAGGTACACGATGATCTTATCGCTATAATCAAATGAAAACTTTTGTACAACATTCTCATCCACTTCAATTGAGGTGGAGGCCACGGTATAGGCCTCTTGGTTGCCCTCAAAATTACCGGCATTTGGTTTTTTTAGATATTTAGAGATGGGTAAAAGCCCAGAAGCTTCTGTAGTTACATTTATGGTCGGTTTTTCCTTAAAATCATCAAAGTTAGGGGTCTCCCCCAGAAAAGGAACGGCTTCTGTTAGTTGCCATTGGGTGATCCACCCATCTTCAGGGGTAACGGGGTTCTCCCGATCTAGGGAAATTGACGCCTCGGTTTTGGTATACCTGAAGTTGGAGAACCTATTGCCAAACAATGCCCAAAGGCCAATTTCACCACTCAAATTTTCGGTTTTGAGTCCGTTGATTGAAAGTACCTTCTCATCATTTACCAGAACAACTGCCTTTGTATGGGCAAATTCTACCCGCAAGCTGTTCCATCCTTGGCGTTTGAACGTAACATTGGCCTGATGTTCCCGGTACAGTTGCCAGTTGGATTCGCCATTGAAAATGGGGGTGTATTGGACGGCATCTGCTTGGGACGATTTGTGCATTCTCATGTAGACTTCCTCCCTGTTCTTTTGATGCGATCTGAAAACAATGCCCGCAAAACTCCTTTTCTTATTGGCATAAACATCCACTTCAATAATACCGTTAGATAGTTCAAGATCCTTGACAAAGGCCAATCCGTTTAAAGCGAGTGTCTTTCTTTCATCATAGGTTTCAAAGCTGTGTTGCCTTGCCTTTATATTCCAGGCTTCCGCTTCCATGGGAACAGACGTTGCCATGTCTTGGGCCAAGGAAGCTTTAAGGGCAATAAACAAGAGGGCGATTAAAGGATGCAATTTCATTTTTTTCATGATTGAAGTTTTTTGATGTTTGATGGTGCCTACTGTTCCGCTTTGGCAAAACCTACGGTCTGCCTGAACATTGTAGGAGTGATTGATGTGTTTTTTTTAAAGAATCGACTAAAGTAAAATTCGTCCTCGTAACCCAGTTCATAGGCAATTTCCCTAACAGGTTTGGAGGTAAGGTAGAGTTCTCTTTTGGCTTCCATGATGACCCGATCGGCAATGAGGGCGGTCATGGTCTTGTTAAAGTATTTCTTTGAGATTTTGGCGAGGGCTTTCTGCGAAATATGCAAGGAATTGGCATAATCCTTTGGGGTATGCATGGTTCTGAAATGCGCCTCGATCATATCTTTGAGTTTTTGTGGTATAAATGCTTCCTCTTCCTTTTCTTCCTTCGGCGATTCTTCCTCTTGCCGTAATCGGGAAGCATGGATCAAGAACAATTTGAGGTAGGAGAGAACCGACTCGTTCATGGCCAAGGGATCGTTGTCAATGTCCCGCTGTATTTCCTTGATGATCATCCCAAAGGAATCGGTGGCGGATTCGGTCACTTTCACAAAGGGGACATCATAGAGGTTGTTGAACAGGATGCCATTGCAAGCTATCTCTTGATGGTGCTTGTGGATGCAAAAAAAATCGGAATGAAAATGAATGACATACCCTTTTGATTTTTCCTCTGCCCCAAACAAAAAGGGTTGGTATGGGGTAAAGGAAAAAAGGGTATGCTCATCATAATCAAACGTATTGTAGTCTACGGTGGCCTTTCCCTGCCCTTCCTGGATCCAGATCAGCGAATACTGATTTAGCCGTTGAACCTCCCTAAATAAGCACAGATCCTCAAAATAGAATAGCTTAAAGACCGGTTGGCCGGACTGTTTGTTCATTAAAACATACTGGTCGTGGTTTGTCATCTATTCCAGGGATTGAATGTTCAATGGGGGGATAAACAAAGTTAAGGCTAAGATCCATGTTAAGAGTGGCCATTTCCAAATCCTTTTGGAGAATTTTAAGGGATTTACAACTTGCGTTCCGATTCAAGAATGGGCAGGTCATTGATGCTGGCATACCGTTTTCCCATAAGGCCATATTCGTCAAATTCCCAAAGTTCGTTGCCATAGGCCCGGAACCATTCTCCCTGTTTGTTCTGGAACTCATATTCAAACCTAACGGCAATCCTATTGTTTCTAAAACCCCAAAGTTCCTTTTTGAGTTTGTAGTTGAGTTCCGTTTCCCATTTTTGGGCCAAAAAGGCCTGTACTTCTTCTCGGCCATTGATGAATTCCGTCCTATTTCTCCATTCTGTGTCTAGCGTATAGGCTTGCGATACTTTTATAGGGTCTTTGCTGTTCCAGGCATCTTCGGCCATTTGCACCTTTTGCCGTGCGGTTTCTTCATTAAATGGGGGTAGGGGATATTTTATTTCCATGATTGTAGTTGTTTAAAAGGTGGTGCACTGTTACATGCACCACCTAGGATTGTATGAAATTAAGACTTGCGTACTTTGTCCCATTTGGCATGGGAGGCGTTTATTAAATTTGTCGTATCCTCGTTCCAAAGGATGATGGAATTGAAGGGCTCCCCGTCAAAAGGCCCATTGAAGAAGAGGTAAAGTTTCCCATCCACAATATCAAATGTTTCAGGATTGATGGGGAATTTTGCTTCTTTGGCTCCTACCCCCCAGGCACAATACCCATCAAATTGGGGTAAATAACTTTTGGGTGATTTTTTAAAGGCTTTCCAATTGGCCTTGGAAGAAAAATAATAGGTTACGCCCTTGTGCTTTGTGGCATATTCTTTATGGCCTTTTTGGGGCGTGCCTGAAAAATAGGCCACTACATCATAGCCCCCTATGGCCAAACCATGGTCGTCTACTGGGGCAACTTGTCCCTGTACAAAGGAGGCCAGGGAAAAAACGAGGATAAACAAAGTGTTCTTGAACGTATTCATAGTTGAAAAATTTATTGGGTTAAACAATTATGCGGTTTGCAACTCGGGAAAATCAATGGTGGTGTTGGCCGTGTTGTTAAAGTAGTTGGTAAGTGTGTTAAGAGCCACGTGGGCTACTAGCTCACTGATCTCACCTTCTGTATAGCCAGCTTCTTTTACTTGGCTTACGTCGTTGTCATCTACCTTGCCACCTTTAACGACAAGGGTTTTGGCAAAGGTTAGTGCAGCTTCTATTTTGCTGTCATTGTTTTTTGCCTGTCTGGCAGCTTCAATGGATTCTTGGTCGATCTTCACCATTTTTTCCCCAATAAAGGCATGGGCAGAGAGACAATAGTCGCAACCGTTGTTTTCGGCCACGGTCAATGCGATCAACTCTCCCAATTTGGAGCTTAGGCTCCCGTTGGACAGGGCCCCGCTTAGATTTAGGTAACCTTCCAGTACAGCTGGAGAGTTGCCCATGGTACGCATCATGTTTGGGACCATGCCCAATTTTGCTTGTATTCCGTTAAAAAGTTCTTTTGATCTTCCAGTGGTGGTTTCTGGATTTAAGGCTTGTAAACGATTCATCTTAAATTTGTTTTAAATGATAATGTCACTATTGACAAGGCAAAGATGAAGCAGCACAAAAGGATTTGGAATGGAGGGATTACGCCAAAAAATGGACAATTTTTCCCGTTTGCCCCAAAAGGGTAGTGACCATCCTTGGAAACAGCAAAAGATGGGATTTAGGAGTAGTAAAGGAAAGACCTTGGGAGGGCTCCAAACGTATAAGGGAGTAACTATACCCCAAACTGCCTTAAGTGGTGGTCAAGATGTTTGTATTCCACCTGTCCCCATTGCTGTGGTGTAAACGTACCGAACAGGGGGTGGGGGTACCATTCTTTTCTATCTTTTACATGGTGGCACTCGGCCACCATTTTTTTTAGTTTGCCGACCTCTATATCAAAAACCTTTTCTTCTTTGGCAACCATGTTGGGGGCAGTGGGCAGGTTTTTTCGCCAAGGTTTGTCGTTATAGATTGATTTTTTGAAGAACCAGCGGATAAGGGGATTGCCCTTTACCCCCAAGTTCTTGTTTTCTATGGCAATTTTTAAGGGGTATTGGCAGTGCCAGGCCATTTGGGCAGGGGTCATCTTGCCCCATTGTCGTTGGGAATCGGGTCTTAATTGGTTTAGTCGCGCTACGATGTCTTGATAACCGTCTTGTTCAAATAAAGATTTCATGCTGTTCGTTTTCCCTACAAATTACGAATAATCAAATAATCAAGAAATCCGATTATCTTTATGAAATGCACAAAAAAGCACCTAACCTATCTATAAAAAACTGGGCCGATGACGACAAGCCCCGGGAGAAATTGTTGCAAAAGGGTAGGGCTGTTCTTTCAGATGCCGAATTGATTGCCATTTTGATAGGTTCGGGCAGTAGGGAGGAAAGTGCCGTGCAATTGGGTAAACGTATTTTGGCTTCCGTTGACAACAATCTGAACGAATTGGGAAAGTTGACCATTAAACAATTGATGCAGTTTAAGGGCATAGGGGAGGCCAAGGCCATAAGCATAGCCGCAGCCTTGGAAGTTGGCCGAAGGCGTAGGGGGGAGAATCTGGGAAAAGTTGATAAAATTACCAGCAGCCAAGATGCCTTTGACCTTTTGCAGCCCATAATGGGCGAACTGCCCCATGAGGAATTTTGGATCGTTTATCTGAACAACTCCAACAAAGTGCTTTTTAAGGAACAATTGAGCAAAGGCGGCATTACAGGGACTTTGGTCGATGTGCGGCTGGTCATGAAAAATGCACTCGAGCATGGGGCGGTGGGCATTATTCTGGCCCATAACCACCCTTCGGGCACTTTAAAACCGAGCCAAGCCGACAAACAAATCACCCAAAAACTAAAGGCGGCGGCACAGGTTTTGGATATAAAGGTTTTGGACCATTTGATTATCACCCAGCAACGGTATTTTAGTTTTGCCGATGATGGGGTTTTATAGTTTCGGGGGTATGGTTTTCAAGTTCAATCTTTTATTTCCCAACACCCAACACCCAACACCCAACATCTAGCATCTTAATTCCTACCTTCGTATTTTTGACCGCCAATGTTACTCATCTACACCCATAAGATTACCAAACGCCTCACCTATACCATGCGCCATGTCTTTGGGGAGATATTGGGGTTGGAACATGGTTTTACGACCAAGGTTGAGGATTTTATCAAGCACAGCGGGCCAAAGATCACCTATACCAAACAGCCCCTGCAGAATGAGTTTTTTATTCGTTCCAACCAGTTGCTTTTTGAGCAGGGCATCAATGACATTTCAATACGATTGTTGGAATGGGAGGGAGTACCCTGTTTTTTTGAGACAGGTGACCGCAGTAATATCCCCTTTGATATTTTCTCGGCCAGTTTTTATCTCTTGAGCAGGTATGAGGAATATTTGCCCCATGTTAAGGACGATTTGGGCCGTTTTCCCGAAAAGACGAGTTTTCTCTATAAAGAAGGGGTGTTGCAACGACCCTTGGTCGATTTATGGGCGGATCTGTTGATGAAAGTTCTTAAAGAGCGATTTCCGGAGCTGGAAGGAAAACCGAAGAAATATGAGTTTACCCCGATCATAAAAGTGGCCGTATCGCATTGTTTTGCCCATCGGGGGATATTGCGGAATTTAGGGGGCTTTTTCTTGGATCTGGGTCAGTTTAAGTTGCTAAGGCTCATTAAAAGGGTTGCGGTTTGGTTCAATCCAGCAAAGGATCCCTTCAACAATTTTGCCGTTCTCTTGGGGCTTCACCAAAAATTCAACCTAAAGGGAATATTCTTTTTTCAGTTTGCCGATTATGGCAGGCACGATAAAAATGTCTCCATTTACCAGGGCAGGTTCAGAAACCTTATCAAATGGGTGGGGGATTATGCCCAGGTTGCTTTGAGTGCCTCCTACCAATCCGCTTTTGATATGGAGATATTACGTACGGAAAAATCAAGGCTTTCGGCACTTGTCCACCGGCCTGTAAACTGTGTGCGGTTGCGCTATAACAGGGTGAATTTGCCCAAGTCGTATCGGAATTTGGTTGATGCCGAGTTTACCAGTGACTACAGTATGGGCTACACCCACACCATTGGTTTTAGAGCCGGTACTTGCACTCCGTTTTATTTTTATGACATCAATTTGGAAGTACAAAAGCCCTTAAAGATCCATCCGTTCGTTCTTTTTGATTATAGCCTGCTCAAAATGAAAAAACAAAGTGAGGTGTTTTATGTGCTGGATGATATTTATAGGGAGGTACAACGGTTAAAGGGGAACTTTACGGTGGTTTTCTCCAATGAACTGCTGGGAAGCAAGCATCGTTTAAATTGGCTCGATCTATACCAAAATCTTTTAAAGCGATATTATGTATAGGGACAAGGTTACCGATGTGTTTTTTGATCTGGACCATACCCTTTGGGACTTTGAACGTAATTCTGCCCTTACTTTTGAGAAGATATTGGGAGAACATGGGCTGGCACTTTCGTTGCCCGATTTCTTGAAGATCTATATTCCCCTGAACCATAGCTTTTGGAAAATGTACCGCGAAGAACGCATTACCCAAGAAGAGCTTAGGTACCAACGTCTTAAGCAGACCTTTGATGGGCTAAAAATGCAGGTGGCAGATACTGCCATTCATTCCCTATCGGAAGCCTATATAGCTAATCTCTCCAATTTTGGGCACGTGATTCCCCATGCTCTGGAGATTTTGGAATATTTAAAGCCCAACTACCGCATTCATATCATCACCAATGGTTTTCATGAGATCCAAGGGAAAAAATTGAAGAATTCCGGAATCGATGCTTATTTTGAGCATGTGGTCGATTCGGAAATGGCCGGGGTAAAAAAGCCCAATCCCAAGATTTTTCATTTGGCGTTGGATAAAGCAGGGGCAACGCCTCAAAGATCCTTGATGATAGGGGACAATCTTGAAGCGGATATCCTTGGGGCAAGGGCCATTGGCATGAACACCATTCACTTTAATTCCAATGGGGAAGGACATCACACTATTTGTCAGATTATCACTACACTGGATGAAATAAAACAGTTTTTGTAAAGTTATAGTAGGGTACAGCGTCCAACAGCTGTTTATTTTATAAATAAACCGTTATGCCTATGCGATTGGTTGCCCCACTATTTTTGACTATCCTTCTAGGCTTGCTTTTGTTTTCTTGTAGTGAGGAGCAAGATTTTGATCAGGCCCAGGATTTGACCATTAGGCCAGTTTTGGCCTCCAGTATTTTTTATCTGGAATCTACAGAAGAGCTTGTCAATCAAACAAGAGCGGGGCTTTTCCTAACTCAGAATTTCACCTTTGAGGCCTTTGCGGAAGCATTTATAGGGGATAGGGTTTTGGAGGGTTCCATAACCTATGAAATTGAAAACACCACCAGCAAGCCCATGGCTTTGGAAATTGCATTTTTGGATGAAACGGGCAATGTTCTGGATGTGGAATTCTTCAATGTTCAGCCAGAGCCAACCCCCGTGATAGAACGCCCAGTGGCCTATGGCCCGGGCGACAAGAGTTTGGATATTTTAAGAGCTACCCGAAATGTTAGGGTCAACATCGCCAATTTGGGGAACACCACCAGTGTCTCTTCGCAGCAAGAGCCAAAAATAATTTTAAGATCCAGCGCAGCGTTTCGATTAAGACTACGATGAGGAAGAAATGTTTGATGTTGATGGCCATACTCTTGGGATTGGCCCGTTTGACTGCGCAGCATAAGCAGTTGCTGTATGATTTTTATGAAATTCCACAATCTTTGTTGCAGAACCCTGGAGTAAAGACCCCACAACAATGGCATGCGGGAGTCCCATTACTATCCAATATTTCGTTGTATGGAGCCACAAGTGGGGTAACCGTGAATGACCTCTTCGCGGCAGATGGAGTGGATTTTAACACTAAAGTCAGGGAAAGGGCAGTTAACGGGATGTCCTTTCGTGATGATGTCAGTGCAGGGCTCAACATAGAGGTGTTCAATGTAGGGTTTAGGGGATGGAACCGGCCAAGGGATTATTACTCCTTTGGAATGTATGGAGAAGTATCCTTCATCAACTACTGGCCGCAAGATTTGGTCATTTTGGCCTTTGAGGGCAATGCCGATCATATAGGACGCCGTTTTGATTTAGATCACGTGAAGACACGGGCCGAAGCGGTGAATGTAATCCATTTTGGAATCAACCGAAAATTGAACAATAGATGGCAAGTGGGTGCCCGGGCCAAGTTGTACTCCAGTGTCTTTGAGTTAAAATCTACAAACAACGATGGTTATTTTGTGACCACCCAGGGAGCAAATAATGTATTGCGCAATACCTTGGTGGCAGATGCCATGGTAAGAACTTCCGGGGTGGAAAGCTTTGTTGATGCCACGGATGACGACGAGGTGCCCAGTTGGCTTTTGGGACGTTCTTTCTTTGGGGGGAATTTAGGTGCAGGTATAGATGTTGGCTTTACCCATACCCTGAATAAAGACACCTATATTACCGCCAGCCTTTTGGACCTGGGCTTTATCTACCATAGTAATGATGTAAAGAACTATACCCTGAACGGGACGGCCAGTAACGAGGGGATTGAAATCATTCTTCCCGATGACCTGAACAATTTGAATAACGACTATTGGCAAGATTTGGTCGATGATATTGAGGAGTTGATTCCGTTCGAGACCAATGACAAATCCTATATTTCATTCAGGCCCGTAAAGTTGAATGCCTCTATCCGGCATAATTTTGGGGAAAGGCGCCTAAAATCTGATGATTGTGATTGTTCCATCCACATAGAACAACGCGGCAACGATTTGGATTACCTTAATGCGGTTGGCGGCCATTTGTTTATGATCAATCGTCCCCGTGGCCCCCAAATGGCATTGACCGCCTTTTACCAAAGAAGGGTCGGCAACTTTTTGGCGGTGCGATCCACCCTTACCGCCGATAAATATTCCTTGGCCAATATAGGACTTGGACTTAATCTACAGTTGGGTCCGGTAAATTTTTACCTTCTTGGCGATAATCTTTTGGGGTACCAAAACATTGCAGACAGCCATTATGCTTCTTTTCAGTTTGGACTTAATATCATATCTTGGAACAGTTATTGATTCTAAGATAATATGAGAAAAAGTATAGCAATTCTAGCTTTGGTGTTCTTTATGGGTATTTCGGTAAAGGCACAGTTCAATGAGTATAAATATTTGGTGGTTCCCGTAAAGTTTGATGCCTTTAAAAAGCAAAATCAGCATAAGACCAGTACGCTTATTAAACATAGGTTGCTAAAGCAAGGATTTACGGTGGTTTATAATGATAACCTTCCCAAGGAACTCAATGAAAACCGCTGTAAGGCCCTTTATGTTGATTTGGAAGACAAGTCCTCTATGTTTACCACCAAGACCAGTGTCCTGTTCAGGGATTGCAATGGTGTGGAAATCTACAGGACGGTTGAGGCAAAAAGTAAGGAAAAGGCGTTTGATGCCGCTTATAAAGAAGCCATAGAAGGGGCGTTGAAAGAATTGGAGGGCATTACCTACAGTTATGAACCCAAAGAACCGAAAACAGGGACTAAGGAAAAGGAAACAATGACGGTCAGCTATAAAGACGATGTAAAAAAATTGGAAGAATCCACTGAGGTCAACGAAGTGGTCATCAAGGAAAGATCAACCCCTTCTGAGCAAACCTACAAAGCAGTTGAAGTTGAAACCTCGAACCTTGGAAAAGCTGCTGTTCCGGTAAAAAAGACCGGGCAGGCTGCTGAAATCTTATATGCCCAGCCCATAGAAAATGGGTATCAACTTGTGGACACCACTCCCAAGGTGGTCTATTACCTTGCCCAGACCAGTTCGCCGGACATCTTTTTGGTGGAAGGGGTGGATAAAGGTTCTGGTCTTATCCATAAAAAGGAAGGTAAATGGGTGTTGGAATACAACGGCACCGAAGGAAAGGTCATCAAGGAATTGAACATTAAGTTCTAAAAGTCATACTTGTCCTTCCAACGTTTTTTTAGAAAATCGCGCAGGGCGTTCTCGCGTGGGTTGTTCCCAGGTTTGTAAAATGTGGTGCCAGAGATTTCTTTGGGAAGAAATTCCATGTCGGCAAAGTTGTTTTCATGGGTGTGGGCGTACTTGTAATTTTCGCCATAACCCAAGTCTTTCATCAATTTGGTGGGAGCGTTCCTAATGGCCAAGGGTACGGAGAGGTCTCCGGTCTTCTTTACCATTTGCTGTGCTTCGCCAATGGCTTTATAGCTGGCATTGCTCTTTGGCGAACTGGCCAAATAGGTGGCGCATTGGCCCAAAATAATTCTAGCCTCGGGGTAACCAATTGTAGTTACTGCCTGAAAGGAGGCGTTGGCCAAGACCAGGGCAGTGGGGTTGGCGTTGCCAATATCTTCAGAGGCCAAAATGAGCATTCTGCGTGCAATGAATTTTACATCCTCGCCACCCTCCACCATACGGGCCAGCCAATAAACGGCCGCGTTGGGATCACTGCCCCTAATTGATTTTATAAAGGCAGAAATAATATCATAGTGCTGTTCTCCGGTCTTGTCGTACAACACCGTATTCTTCTGCACCTTTTGCATGACCAGGTCGTTGGTGATGACTATGTCATCGATGTTTTCAGAATTCACGGCGAGTTCAAAGATGTTCAGCAGTTTTCTGCCATCACCGCCGGAGAGCCGTAACAAAGCCTCGGTTTCCTGTAACGAGATCGATTTCGTTTTAAGGAATTCGTCCTCTTTCAAGGCCCTATGGAGTAGCGCTTCCAAATCCTCTTTTTCAAATGGGTTGAGCACATAGACCTGACACCTTGAGAGCAATGCGGGAATAACTTCAAAACTAGGGTTTTCGGTAGTGGCGCCAATAAGGGTGACCCATCCTTTTTCCACGGCCCCCAATAGGGAATCTTGCTGCGATTTGCTGAACCGATGAATTTCATCAATAAACAAGATGGGGTTTTTTGAGGTGAACAGCCCTCCCGATTGTTTGGATTTTTCAATCACTTCCCGAATGTCCTTTACTCCACTGCTAATGGCACTCAACGTAAAGAAAGGCCTTTGGCTTTCTTGGGCAATAATGTTGGCCAAGGTGGTTTTTCCTGTGCCCGGTGGCCCCCAGAAAATCAATGAGGGAATTACACCGGATTTGATTTGTGGGGTCAAGGAGCCTTCTGGCCCAACCAAATGTTGTTGTCCTTGGTAGGTTTCCAAAGATTTTGGCCGCATTCGTTCTGCAAGAGGTGTGTTCATGGCATAAATGTAACGAAAATTAAAGGTGACATTTTAACCGTTATTTTGATTTGGCAGGTATTTTGACCATCTTGTTGTATGGTGGAAAACAAAAATTTTAAGTTTACCAATGCCGTGCTCTTTGTGCCACTTTTTTCTGTCCTGCTCATTTGGACGGTCTATTGGTTTGAACTGAAATTTGGGGTCAATCTCAATCACTTGGGAATATATCCGGGAAAACTTAGCGGGGCAAGGGGCATTTTATTAAGCCCGTTTATCCATGGATCTCTAAATCATTTGTACAATAACACCATTCCGTTGGTGGTCCTATCCGCCGCTGTTTTTTTCTTCTATCGAACGGTGGCTTGGAAGGTGGTGTTTTGGGGCATTTTTCTTTCTGGGGCCTTAACATGGCTCATTGGGAGACCTTCCTATCATATTGGGGCCAGTGGGCTGATCTATGTTTTGGTGAGCTTTGTCTTTTTTAAAGGAATCCTGGCCAAGCATTTTCGGTTGGTCGCCCTATCCTTGGCCGTTGTTTTTCTCTACGGAAGCATGATTTGGTATATTTTTCCCATTGAAGCTGGAATTTCTTGGGAAGGGCACCTTTCTGGTTTTTTGGTTGGATTTCTATTGGCCTTGGTAGTGAAAACCCCGGTTCCCAAGGAGAAAAAATTTGCTTGGGAGAAGGACGGGTACAAAGAGGAGGAGGACGCCTTTATGCGCCATTTTGATAAGGATGGAAACTTTATTGACCATCCCGAAGCCCAAGAGGAGGAAATCAAGATCAACTACGAGTATACAAAAAAAGGGCGGAAGGATTAAGACAGTCTTTGTCTAACAGCCTCATAGAGAATCGCGCCACAGGCCACGGAAACGTTCAATGACTCAATCTTTCCCAAAATGGGGAGTTTGATCTTTTTGTCGACAATTTTAAGGATCGAAGGATTTATTCCCCTTTCTTCAGAGCCCATTATAATGGCAGATGGCAGGGTGAAATCTGCATCATATGCGTTATCTTCTGATTTTTCAGTGGCCGCTACCAGTTGAATTGCTGAAGATTGTAAATAATAGATGGCGTCCTTTAGATGGTCAACTTTGACCAAGGGAAGGTTAAAGGCCGCGCCGGCCGAGGTTTTTATGGCAATGTCATTTAAAGGGGCCGACCCACTTTTAGAAACGATTATGGCGTGTGTGCCCGTACATTCCGCGGTACGGATGATGGCTCCAAAATTGCGTACATCGGTAATGCCGTCCAATAGCAGGAACAATGGTTTTTCTTCTGTTTCCATGATGGTCTCCACGGTGGTCTCAAAATCTTGGAAATCAATTTGTGACAACGTGGCCACGGCACCTTGGTGATTGCCATTGGCCAATTTGTCCAATTTTTGGATGGGGACATATGAAGTGCTGATATGGGCCTTTCGAAGAACGCCCTCCAGTTGTTGGAACAGTTCGCCCTGCAAGCCTTTTTGCAAATAGACCTTGTTGATGGATTGGTTGGCTTCAATGGCTTCTAGTATGGCGCGGAGGCCGTAGATGATGTTTTCTTTTGGCATTCGACAAAAATAGCTATTGTTGGATTCATTGTTTGTAATGTCCTTGGATTAAAACTTGGAAAATCTTGAGAAAGAGCAAAAAAAAAGAGACTGCCTATTTTAGGCAGCCTCTTATGTAAGTCAATCAATAAACCCTTATTCTTTACATAAATTTAAAGTGATTTCCCCTGGTGCCGGTGCAGAAACATCAGCTATGACATTTCCACTTGTGGGGCCATATATTTGGAACGATACCTCAGAGGGGTACAAGTCGCCTGTGAATTCCCAGGACATACTAGTTGATCCTTCGGGAATTGTTATGGTGGTTTCAGATGCCGAACCATCTGCCATTGTTGCATATAGCTCAGTGGTTCCATCAATGGTTATTTTAATACCATCACCTTGCCAGCCGTCACCGTAACTGTCTTGCATTTTAACAAGATAGCCGCCGGATGGGGGCACATCAGGAATACATACAAATTGAGAGGTAAAACTAAAGGCGTCATTGTAGAAGAGTTCAGCATTGATACTGTCCCCACTGTTTGTGCTGGAAAAAGTACGTCCATCGCTTAAAACAACCTCTCCCCTGTAGATTAACTGGTCGCCTCCCTCTGCTATATCTAAATTTAAATTAAGGGCGCTAATGGCATCGGCAGCTTTTATGGTAAAGGCAAGGGTAGGGTAAATTTCACCTGTTCCAAATTCGGAAGCGCTAAAAGTATAAAGTAGCACTTCGTCATTAATGCTGTAGTCGGGAGCATCTTCATCTTCAATGGTGGTGTCCCTGTATGAGGCATAGATTTTATACTCGGTAACCAGATTTCCTGATTCTTCATCCACAAACTCAATTTCCACATCGAACGATGAAGAGCCTACACTGTTAATATTTGCATTAGTGTCTGAGGAAATGTCAATTACCCGTGCATATGCGCCGAATTCATCATTTGCAGCTATTTGCAACTCATTGATGTTGTCTGTATCACAGGCATAAAATAGCACTAGAAAAGCTAAAAGCCTTATTCCAGTTTTATTTAAATATTTTGTTTTAGTTGTTAAAATTATTTGAATTAGCTATCGACTAAAATCTTAACTTTGTGTTAAGAAATCAAAATAACTTTAACAAAATGTTGTGTTTTGTTGAATTTTTATCAACTTATCACAAGAATCCTTGCATAATATTTAATCGTCAAGAATGAGGGTGGAAAATTAAAAACTTAGCAATTTTTTAATGGTTTTTGATGATTTTATTGTGTATTTTTTGTAATTATCTGAAAAAGAGTTGTTTGTTGTTTTTGTCAAGTCCCTTTTTGTGCAATTTCTTTGGTGGGGGAGATTACTCATAGAGTAAGAATTTTTGTGTTAAAGTTAAATAATGGCGAACCCTTTATGCATCTTACCTTTTATCAATGAACTACCTCGACGCAGAGCGTACGAGGTATCAGAACAATCGTAATTGATTCTTATGTATTTCTTTATACTCACTTTTGGGTTTGCCTTGGTTTTGAAGATACTGCTTTATTGCCTCCTCATTGGCATATTGCCCCACTGTGTTCACATAGTAGCCGCTGGTCCAAAACTTACCGCCCCAAAGTTGTCTCTTCACTTCGGGGTGAAGACGGAATATCTCCTTGGCCGTAATGCTCTTCACCGAATTGATTATCTTCTTTGGAGAAAGCGACGGAACGCTCTGAATCAGAAAATGGGCATGGTCCCCATCAAGACCTATCTCCAAAAAATGAATCTCATAACGTTCCTCTATTCCAAGACAAATCCAACGAAATGTCTCGGAAACCAAATCATCCAACACATTACGCCTATACTTAATCGGGCATACAAAATGATACAACAGTAAACTCTTGTTATGACTCTTATGGATATGATTGCTCATAACCATAAAAATAAGAATCACGCTACACCCGAGGCAGAGCCTCGGGGAATTCTATGATTAAAGATTATGACCATGGGATGCGAAAATTGCATAGGGATGTGTTGCCCTAGATTTATTTCGGGGTCACATCTCATAGGCATTTAATGGAAAAAAGTGATGGGATGTTGAAACAAGTCCAGCATGACAAATTTTAAAAAGGATTGTTATTTCAAAATCCGTAACAGCTAATAAAGAAGATTTGGTCAATCTTTTTCTTTATGCAAATGCTCTTTAAAGCCTTTGATAATCAAAGATTGGGAGCTGTTGGGGCTTGTCGGTCAAAAATAAAGCAGGCCCTGTTTGAATTGTATGTTTTTATTTCTACATTTGCAGCCCTCAAAATGAGGGTTTAGTTTTTTAAAGAAATTTTAATGCCAACAATTTCACAATTAGTACGAAAAGGAAGGGCCACAATTACCAAGAAGAGTAAATCGGCTGCTTTGGATTCGTGTCCCCAGAGAAGAGGGGTTTGTACGCGTGTGTACACCACTACGCCAAAAAAACCTAACTCTGCCATGCGTAAAGTGGCAAGGGTAAGGTTGACCAACGGCAAGGAGGTCAACGCATACATTCCCGGAGAAGGACACAACCTCCAAGAGCACTCGATAGTATTGGTTAGGGGCGGAAGGGTAAAAGATTTGCCAGGTGTAAGGTATCACATTGTAAGAGGTGCTCTCGATACAGCGGGAGTTGCCGGGAGAACACAACGTAGATCAAAATACGGAGCAAAACTGCCCAAAAAGTAAGATTCGATGAGAAAAAGACAAGCAAAGAAACGGCCATTGTTGCCAGACCCAAGGTTTAACGACCAGTTGGTGACACGTTTTGTAAATATGATGATGTGGGACGGTAAGAAATCCGTTGCCTTCAAAATCTTCTATGATGCCATTGATATCGTAGACCAAAAGAAGACCGATGAAGAGAAATCTGCGCTGGAACTATGGAAAGAAGCGCTCTCAAATGTAATGCCCCATGTTGAGGTGAGAAGCCGAAGAGTGGGTGGAGCAACATTCCAGATACCGATGCAGATTCGTCCGGACCGTAAAATTTCGACTGCCATGAAATGGTTGATCAATTTCGCGCGCAAGCGAAACGAAAAATCCATGGCCCAGAAATTGGCTTCGGAAATATTGGCGGCGGCGAAAGAAGAAGGTGCTGCGGTTAAAAAACGAGTAGATACACATAAAATGGCCGAGGCCAATAAAGCATTCTCCCACTTCAGATTTTAATTGAATAATGGCAAGAGATTTAAAATATACAAGGAATATAGGTATTGCTGCCCACATTGATGCGGGTAAAACAACTACTACAGAACGTGTTCTTTTTTATACCGGGGTAAGCCATAAGATTGGTGAGGTGCACGATGGTGCGGCCACCATGGACTGGATGGAGCAGGAGCAAGAACGTGGTATTACCATTACCTCTGCGGCCACGACCTGTACATGGCAGTTTCCTACAGAACAGGGCAGGCCTACAGATGATGCCAAAGGATACCACTTTAATATTATTGACACTCCCGGACACGTTGACTTTACGGTTGAGGTAAACCGTTCGCTTCGTGTTTTGGATGGTTTGGTCTTTTTGTTCAGTGCCGTTGATGGTGTTGAGCCGCAGTCGGAAACCAACTGGAGATTGGCCGATAATTATAAGGTGCCACGTATTGGGTTTGTAAATAAAATGGATCGTCAAGGCTCCAATTTCCTTAATGTCTGCAAGCAGGTTAAAGATATGTTGGGGTCCAATGCGGTGCCAATTGTTTTGCCCATAGGTGAAGAAGCAGATTTTAAAGGGATTGTAGACCTTGCCAAGAACAGGGCCATTGTATGGCACGACGAAAACTTTGGTTCCACTTTTGATGTGGTCGATATTCCAGCTGAAATGGAAGAAGAGGTGCACGAGTACCGTGCTGCCTTGATTGAGGCGGTTGCTGAATACGATGAAGGTCTGATGGAAAAATTCTTTGAGGATGAGAATTCCATCACCGAAGAAGAGGTGCATGCTGCGCTTAGGGCTGCGGTAATGGATCGTGCGATCATTCCTATGGTCTGTGGTTCTGCCTTTAAAAATAAAGGCGTGCAGTTCTTGTTGGATTGTGTTTGTCGTTACCTGCCTTCCCCATTGGATAAGGATGATATTGTGGGTACAGATCCAAATACTGGTGAAGCAATTACCAGAAAGCCAGACCCAAAAGAGCCGTTTGCTGCTTTGGCCTTTAAGATTGCCACGGATCCTTTCGTAGGTCGTTTGGCGTTCTTTAGAGCTTATTCTGGTCGTTTGGATGCTGGTTCCTATATATTGAACAATCGTTCTGGAAAAAAGGAGCGCATATCGCGTATCTATCAGATGCACTCGAACAAGCAGAATGCCATTGAGTATATTGAGGCGGGAGATATTGGAGCTGCTGTAGGGTTTAAGGATATCAAGACTGGGGACACCATGTCTGCGGAAAAGCATCCTATCATTTTGGAAAGTATGGATTTCCCTGATCCTGTAATCGGTATCGCGGTTGAGCCAAAAACCAAGGCAGATGTGGATAAGTTGGGAATGGCTTTGGCAAAATTGGCCGAAGAGGATCCAACCTTTCAGGTAAAGACTGATGAAGCCTCCGGTCAGACCATTATTTCCGGTATGGGCGAGCTCCACTTGGATATTATTGTGGATCGTTTGAGGCGTGAGTTCAAGGTAGAGGTAAACCAAGGTCAGCCTCAGGTAGAGTACAAGGAGGCCCTTACGGCTTTGGCTAATCACCGTGAAACCTATAAGAAACAAACGGGTGGTCGTGGTAAGTTTGCCGATATCGTATTTACCATGGAGCCTGCTAGTGAAGGCGAAGAGGCTAAAGCTGGACTTGAGTTTGTCAATGAGATTAAGGGAGGTAACATTCCCAAGGAATATATTCCATCTGTGGAAAAAGGTTTCAAAGAGGCTATGAAGAATGGTCCTTTGGCTGGATTTGAAATGGATAGCATGAAAGTTACGCTTAAGGATGGTTCGTTCCACCCTGTGGATTCAGATTCACTGTCTTTTGAATTGGCAGCCAAGTTAGGGTACAAAGAAGCTGCTAAAAAGGCGAAAGCTGTTTTGATGGAGCCCATCATGAAATTGGAGGTTCTTACCCCCGAAGAAAACATGGGTGATATTGTTGGTGACTTGAACCGTAGAAGGGGGCAAGTGAACAACATGGATGATAGGGCCGGTTCTAAGGTTGTAAAGGCTGAAGTGCCACTTTCGGAAATGTTTGGGTACGTGACCTCATTGAGAACCTTGAGTTCTGGCCGGGCCACTTCTACCATGGAGTTTTCACATTATGCCGAAACTCCAGCAAATATTGCAGAAGAGGTGATTAAAGCTACTAAAGGTGTAACTGCTTAATTTTTCAGAAGATGAGTCAAAAAATTAGAATTAAATTAAAGTCTTACGACCACAATTTGGTGGACAAGTCTGCTGAGAAAATTGTGAAGACGGTAAAAACCACCGGTGCTGTGGTTACGGGTCCAATTCCGTTGCCAACGCACAAAAAAATCTTTACGGTATTGCGTTCGCCGCACGTAAACAAGAAATCCAGAGAGCAATTTCAGTTGAGTTCATACAAGAGATTGCTTGATATTTATAGTTCTTCTTCAAAAACTATTGATGCTTTAATGAAATTAGAGCTTCCAAGTGGTGTAGAAGTCGAAATAAAAGTGTAAGTTTGCACGCCCTTAACAAAAGGGTGTAACATGTCCTGAGCTGCGCGCGAAGGAAAAACGGGAGAAAAGAAAAATAATCTGGGTCACAGAGCTTTTCTTTGACCCAATTTTTTTGCCCAGAAATGGGTAGGTTAACAAAAGGTAAATTAAATAAGTATAAATCATATGTCTGGGTTAATAGGAAGAAAAATCGGCATGACCAGCATCTTTGACGAGAATGGAAAAAACATTCCATGTACCGTTATCGAGGCGGGTCCATGTGTGGTTACCCAAGTCAGAACCGAAGAGGTGGACGGGTACAGTGCCCTTCAGCTCGGTTTCGATGACAAGGCAGAAAAACGTACCACTAAGGCTGAACAGGGCCACTTTAAAAAAGCAGGTGCGTCGCCCAAGAAAAAAGTCGTCGAATTCCGGGATTTTGAAGGAGAATATAAATTGGGAGACACTGTGGGTGTTGACCTTTTTGTAGAGGGTGAGTTTGTTGATGTGGTTGGTACATCAAAAGGAAAAGGTTTTCAGGGTGTTGTAAAAAGACATGGTTTTTCGGGTGTGGGTCAGGCGACCCATGGTCAGCACAACCGTTTGCGTGCCCCGGGTTCCATTGGAGCGGCATCTACGCCTTCCAAAGTTGTAAAGGGACTTAGAATGGCGGGTAGAATGGGGGGTGACCGTGTTACCGTTCAGAACTTGCGTGTTTTGAAAGTTGTTCCTGAGAAAAACCTTTTGGTGGTCAAGGGAGCTGTTCCCGGTCATAAAAATGCTTACGTAACCGTAGAAAAATAAGGGGATGAAGGTAGCAGTTTTAGATAGCAAAGGAAAAGATACCGGTAGAAAGGTTGAGCTTTCTGACGAGGTATTCGGGATAGAGCCAAACGAGCATGCCATCTATTTGGATGTGAAGCAGTATTTGGCGCATCAGCGACAGGGTACCCATAAAGCCAAGGAAAGGGCTGAGATTGCTGGGAGTACCCGTAAGTTAAAAAAGCAGAAAGGTACAGGTACTGCCCGTGCGGGTAGTATTAAATCGCCTGTTTTTAGAGGCGGTGGCCGTGTTTTTGGTCCAAGACCACATTCATACAACCATAAGCTGAACAAGAATTTGAAGCGTTTGGCCCGTAGATCAGCGTTGAGTCTAAAGTCTCAAGAGAAGGCATTGGTGGTGGTGGAAGACTTCACTTTTGAGGCGCCAAAAACCAAAGATTTTAGGACTTTTTTGCAGTCTTTGGGCATTGAGAACAAAAAGTCGTTGATCGTCTTAGGGGGAGCCAACGAAAATGTATATTTGTCGTCCCGAAATTTGAAGGGTTCTGAAGTGGTAATAAATTCAGAATTAAGCACCTATAAAATATTAAATGCTAAAAGCCTAGTGCTTTTGGAAGGTGCTTTGGAAGGAATTGAGGCAAACCTAAGTAAATAGAAGTAAGATGAGTGTGTTGATAAAACCTATCATTACCGAAAAAATGACCGCTGATAGCGAATTGTTCAATCGCTACGGATTTTATGTTGACCCCAAGGCCAACAAATTACAGATCAAGGAAGCGGTGGAAGCAACGTATGGGGTTTCTGTTGAAAAGGTGAGAACCATGAATTACGGTGCAACGCGCAAATCGCGTTATACAAAGACCGGTGTTCAGCATGGAAAGACAAATACATTGAAAAAGGCCATAGTTGATGTGGCGGAAGGAGATATCATTGATTTTTATAGCAATCTATAATAAAGGGTAATGTCAGTTAGAAAATTAAAACCCATAACTCCTGGTCAGCGTTTTAGAGTAGTAAACGGATTTGACGCGATTACTACTGATAAGCCGGAGAAGAGCTTGCTCGCTCCGTTAAAAAAATCAGGAGGTAGAAACAGTCAAGGAAAGATGACCATGCGCTATCGCGGTGGTGGTCACAAGAGAAAATACCGGATCATTGATTTTAAGAGGGATAAACAAGGTGTTGATGCCGAAGTAAAATCAATCCAGTATGATCCAAACAGAACTGCATTCATTGCATTGTTGCAGTATACTGATGGTGAAAAGCGATACATCATTGCCCAAAATGGCCTTCAAGTAGGTCAGAAAGTGGTTTCCGGTGCGGGTGTTGCCCCAGAGATTGGCAATGCATTGCCTTTGGGGGGTATTCCTTTGGGGACCGTGATCTCCTGTATTGAGCTGCGTCCCGGTCAAGGAGCTGTCATGGCTCGTAGCGCTGGTACATTTGCGCAATTGATGGCAAAGGATGGAAAGTTTGTGACCATTAAATTGCCATCTGGTGAAACTAGAATGGTGTTGGCCACTTGTATGGCGACCATTGGTGCGGTGTCCAACTCAGACCATCAGCTGATTGTGTCCGGTAAAGCGGGTAGAAGCAGATGGTTGGGCAGAAGACCAAGAACCAGACCCGTAGTGATGAACCCTGTTGATCACCCAATGGGTGGTGGTGAAGGTAGAGCCTCCGGTGGTCACCCAAGATCGAGAAATGGCGTTCCTGCCAAAGGTTACCGAACCCGTTCGTTGACCAAGGACAGTAACCGATATATTGTAGAACGTAGAAAGAAATAATTGAGAGCAAATGGCACGTTCACTTAAAAAAGGACCTTACGTTCATTATAGTTTAGAGAAAAAAGTTCAGGCCAATATTGAGTCGGGCAAGAAAACCGTCATCAAGACCTGGTCAAGGGCTTCAATGATAACCCCGGATTTTGTGGGTCAAACCATCGCGGTACATAACGGAAGACAGTTTGTCCCCGTGTATGTTACTGAAAACATGGTGGGTCACAAATTGGGCGAATTTTCACCAACGCGTTCGTTCCGCGGACACGCAGGTGCTAAAAATAAAGGTAAAAAGTAATAGGCTATGGGAGTTCGAAAGAGAAATATGGCTGAAAGACTTAAGGCAGACAAAAAAGATTTGGCCTTTGCCAAATTGAACAATTGCCCTACGTCTCCTCGTAAGATGCGCTTGGTCGCCGATTTAATTCGTGGTAAGCAGATAGAAATGGCCTTGGCCATCCTTCGTTTCAACCAAAAAGAGGCTTCTAGGAGATTGGAAAAACTGTTGCTTTCCGCAATAGCCAATTGGGAGGCCAAAAACGAAGATGCCAGTATAGAGGATGCGGGCCTTTATGTAAAGGAAATCCGTGTAGACGGAGGCACCATGCTAAAGCGATTGCGTCCGGCACCGCAGGGTCGTGCGCACAGGATTAGAAAACGCTCAAACCACGTAACCTTGGTTTTGGGAATGCAGAATAACGTAACAACAGAAACAACGGCATAAGTTTATGGGACAAAAAACCAATCCGATAGGAAATCGTTTAGGAATTATCAGGGGATGGGAATCCAACTGGTACGGAGGCAACGATTATGGCGATAAATTGGCCGAGGACGACAAGATCAGAAAATACGTCCATGCCCGTTTGGCAAAAGCCAGTGTTTCTAGGGTAATCATAGAACGTACCCTTAAGTTGATCACCATTACCATTACCACGGCCAGACCTGGTATCATCATTGGTAAGGGAGGTCAAGAGGTTGACAAGTTGAAGGAAGAGTTGAAAAAAATCACCAATAAGGAGGTTCAGATCAACATTCACGAGATAAAGAGGCCGGAGTTGGATGCCAACTTGGTTGCGGCCAGTGTTGCAAGACAGATAGAGAGTAGGATTTCTTATCGCCGTGCCATTAAAATGGCCATTGCGGCTGCCATCCGTATGAATGCGGAAGGCATCAAGATTCAAATCTCGGGTCGTTTGAACGGGGCGGAAATGGCGCGTTCAGAAACGTATAAGGATGGAAGAATTCCATTGTCTACCTTCCGTGCCGATGTGGATTATGCCTTGGAAGAAGCGCACACTACCTACGGTAGGTTGGGTATCAAGGTGTGGATCATGAAAGGTGAGGTTTACGGAAAAAGAGAACTTTCCCCATTGGTGGGCCTTTCCAAAGGTGGTTCCAAAGGAGGAAACAAAGACGGAGGTAAGAGACAACGTCGAAGAAAATAATAAAGGTAAAGAGCAGGTAAGATGTTACAGCCGAAAAGAACAAAATTTAGAAAAGCCCAGAAGGGGCGAATGAAAGGGAACTCACAGCGCGGGCACCAGCTTTCCAACGGGATGTTCGGTATCAAATCCTTGGATTCCCATTTCATTACGTCACGTCAAATAGAAGCTGCTCGTATCGCTGCAACGCGTTACATGAAAAGGCAAGGGCAAATGTGGATCAAGATTTTCCCGGACAAACCCATAACAAAGAAACCACTAGAGGTGCGTATGGGTAAGGGTAAAGGTGCCCCAGAATATTGGGTGGCCGTGGTAAAACCAGGTCGAATTATGTTCGAGATCGCCGGTGTGCCACACGATATCGCCAAAGAAGCATTGCGTTTGGCTGCTCAAAAATTGCCTGTTAGAACAAAATTTGTAGTAGCTAGGGATTACGCTGAATAAAACTGGTAAGATGAAACAAGCAGAGATTAAAGAACTATCGGTTGAAGAACTTCAGCAAAAAATAGCTGAATTGAAGAAGGAATATGCAGATTTGAAAATGGCACACGCTGTTACGCCATTGGAAAATCCGATGCAGATAAGAAAAACAAGAAGAACGGTCGCAAGATTGGCAACGGAGTTAACAAAAAGGGAACAACAATAACGGATTGGGCCTTATGGAAGAAAACATCACAAGAAATTTAAGAAAAGAAAGAATCGGGGTTGTTACCAGCAACAAGATGGAAAAGTCCATTGTCGTTTCTGAGGTGAAGCGTGTAAAGCATCCCATGTACGGTAAATTCGTTTTGAAGACCAAAAAATACGTTGCCCATGACGAGCAGAATGATTGTAATGAGGGCGATACCGTAAGAATTATGGAAACAAGACCTTTGAGCAAGACCAAATGTTGGAGGTTGGTAGAAATCCTAGAAAGAGCTAAGTAATCATGGTACAACAAGAATCAAGATTAAAAGTTGCGGACAATACCGGTGCCAAAGAGGTGCTGACCATCCGCGTACTCGGTGGAACAAAAAGAAGATATGCATCCCTTGGAGACAAGATTGTGGTAACGGTTAAAGACGCCGCTCCTAACGGAACGGTCAAAAAAGGCTCTGTATCCACTGCTGTTGTCGTACGTACCAAGAAAGAGGTAAGAAGACCAGATGGTTCCTACATCAGATTTGATGACAATGCATGTGTGTTGTTGAACCCGGCCGGCGAGATGAGGGGAACCCGTGTCTTTGGACCGGTAGCAAGGGAACTGCGAGACAAGCAGTACATGAAAATTGTTTCATTGGCCCCTGAGGTGCTGTAAAAAAGTTAAGAAGATGAAGTTAAAGATTAAATCTGGAGATACAGTTACCGTAATTGCGGGTGACCACAAGGGATCAGAAGGTAAGATTTTGAGTGTTGATCGTGAAAACAGGAAAGCCATCGTTGAAGGAGTCAATGTGGTAAAGAAACACGAAAAGCCCAGTGCCCAGAACCCCCAAGGAGGGATTGTAGAAAAAGAGGCTCCAATCCATATTTCTAACCTATCCTTAATGGAAAATGGCGAAGCGGTTCGTGTAGGTTACGATTTTAAGGATGGGAAGAAAGTTAGAGTGTCCAAAAAAACAGGAGAAATTATCTAGTCATGAGTTACGTTCCAAGACTAAAGAAAGAATATAAAGAGCGCATAATGAAAGCGCTTTCTGAGGAATTTGGGTATAAGAACATTATGCAGGTTCCCAAGTTGAAAAAGATAGTCGTGAGCAGGGGCGTTGGTGCCGCTGTTGCCGATAAAAAACTGATAGACCATGCGGTTGATGAATTGACCATGATAACCGGTCAAAAAGCCATATCCACAATTTCCAAGAAAGATGTCGCCTCCTTTAAATTACGTAAAGGAATGCCCATTGGTGCCAAAGTTACCCTTCGTGGTGAGCGCATGTACGAATTCTTGGATAGATTGATTACCTCTGCCCTGCCAAGGGTAAGGGATTTCCAAGGGGTGAAGGCAACAGGTTTTGACGGTCGTGGAAACTATAACTTGGGTGTTACCGAGCAAATTATTTTCCCTGAGATCAATATCGATAGAATCAACCGGATCAATGGTATGGATATCACTTTTGTGACATCTGCCGAGACGGACAAGGAAGCAAAATCATTGTTAAGCGAACTAGGATTACCCTTTAAAAAGAACTAAGATGGCCAAAGAATCAATGAAAGCCCGTGAGCGAAAAAGGGCAAAAATGGTAGCCAAATACGCAGAAAAGCGTAAAGCATTGAAAGAGGCTGGTGATTATGAAGCATTGCAAAAGCTTCCCAAGAACGCCTCGCCCATAAGAATGCACAACCGTTGCAAGCTTACCGGAAGGCCAAAAGGTTACATGAGGACCTTTGGGATCTCTAGGGTAATGTTCCGTGAAATGGCCAATAAGGGATTGATTCCCGGTGTAAAGAAAGCAAGTTGGTAAATGATAGAATGCAGAATGCAGGGTGCAGCATACAAAAAGCATAGGACCCGTAATTCGTAATTCGTAATTCAAAATTAAAAATGTTAACAGATCCAATTTCAGATTACTTGACCCGATTAAGAAATGCCAGCCGAGCTGGGCATAGGGTCGTAGATATTCCGGCATCCAACTTGAAAAGAGAGATGACCAAAATCCTTTTTGACCAAGGCTACATTTTGAGCTATAAGTTTGAGGAGGATAACCTTCAGGGTAACATAAAAATTGCTTTGAAGTATGACAAATTCACCAAAGAGCCCGTCATAAAGAAATTGCAACGGATAAGTAAGCCTGGTTTGAGAAAGTATGCCAGTGCCGATGAGTTGCCAAGGGTATTGAACGGTTTGGGCATTGCCATCATTTCAACATCACACGGTGTTATGACCAGCAAGCAGGCCAAACAGGAGAATGTTGGCGGTGAAGTATTGTGTTACGTTTATTAAGAAGAAAAAAGAACGAAGATGTCAAGAATAGGTAATAGTCCGATTTCAATTCCAGATGGCGTGACCATTGATGTGAAGGACAATGTGATATCCGTTAAAGGGAAACTAGGAGAGTTGACCCAAGCGTACGACGCTGTAGATATTAAGGTAGAAGAGGGTTCAGTAACCGTGACCCGCCCTTCAGATACGAAGGCGCACAAAGCCAAACATGGTCTTTACCGTGCCTTGGTGAACAACATGGTCAAAGGTGTTTCCCAGGGCTGGACCAAAGAATTGGAGTTGGTGGGTGTAGGTTATCGTGCCAGCAACCAAGGCCAGAAATTGGACTTGGCCATAGGTTTCTCGCACAATATTGTGATGGATATCGCCCCAGAGGTGAAAATTGAGACAGTTTCTGAAAAAGGGAAGAACCCTATCGTGAAATTGACATCGCACGATAAGCAATTGGTCGGGGCCGTAGCGGCAAAGATACGCTCGTTCAGAAAACCAGAGCCTTACAAAGGTAAGGGTATCAAGTTCGTTGGAGAACAAATAAGAAGAAAAGCAGGTAAATCAGCGTAATAGATAGAAAATGGGATTGTCAAAGTCTGATAGAAAATTACGGATTAGGAGAAGGATCAGAAAGGTTTCTTTTGGGACCGAAGCTCGACCACGTTTGTCCGTATTCCGAAGCAACAAAGAAATATACGTCCAATTGATCGATGACAACCAAGGTAAGACAATTGCCTCGGCATCATCTAGGGACAAGGGTATTGATGCCAAGGGCACAAAGACCGAGATTGCCAATGCCGTGGGCAAGGCAATTGCAGAAAAAGCAAAACAAGCAGGTGTTGAGGCCGTTGCTTTTGACCGGGGGGGTAACCTATACCACGGTAGGGTAAAAGCATTGGCGGAAGGCGCTAGAGAAGGTGGACTCAAATTCTAAATCAATATGTACCAGAATTATAAAAATGTTGAACTAGTAAAGCCAGGGGGTTTAGAATTAAAGGACCGTCTAGTGGGTGTACAACGTGTTACCAAGGTGACCAAGGGTGGTCGTGCCTTCGGTTTCTCGGCCATTGTTGTCGTGGGTGATGAAAATGGTGTTGTAGGACACGGTCTAGGAAAGTCAAAAGAAGTTGCTACGGCCATTGCAAAGGCCATAGAGGATGCAAAGAAAAACTTGGTGAGAATTCCTTTGGACAAGGCTACCGTTCCCCATGAACAAAAAGGAAAATATGGTGGTGCCAGAGTATTCATAAAACCAGCCTCCCATGGTACCGGGGTTATTGCAGGAGGTGCCGTACGTGCCGTATTGGAGTCCGTAGGGATCCATGACGTACTGTCAAAATCCCAAGGTTCCTCAAACCCACATAACGTGGTAAAGGCCACTTTTGATGCATTGTTGCAATTGCGTGGTGCACATACGGTAGCTAAGCAGCGAGGTATTAGTATGGAAAAAGTATTTAAAGGATAGACAAATGGCGAAGATCAAGGTAAAACAGGTAAAAAGTGCCATTAAAAGGCCACAGAACCAAAAAAGGACTTTGGAGGCTTTGGGCTTGAGAAAAATAGGCCAGATTGTTGAGCATGACGATTCTCCGACTATTCTTGGAATGATCAATAAAGTAAAACACTTGGTTTCCACTGAGGAAGCATAAATGATAGCATACGATGGATTTAAGCAATTTAAAACCAGCAGAAGGTTCTAGAGGTAGGGATGGAAAACGCCTAGGTAGGGGACAGGCCTCGGGTAAAGGCGGAACCGCTGCCCGTGGACACAAAGGGGCCAAGTCTAGATCAGGGTATTCCAAAAAGATCGGTTTTGAAGGAGGGCAGATGCCGCTTCAAAGAAGGGTGCCAAAATTCGGTTTCAAAAACAGGAACCGTGTGGCGTACCAAGCCGTGAATTTGGATAAACTCCAAGCGTTGGTAGATGACAAGGGAATTAAGGATGAGGTAAACTTTGATACCTTTGTGGAGAACGGATTGGTAAGTAAAAATGATTTGGTGAAAATTTTGGGCAATGGCGAACTAAAGGCCAAGCTAAAAATTTCCGCACATAAATTTAGTGCTTCGGCAAAAGCTGCTATAGAAGCTGCTGGTGGAGAGGCAATAAGTTTATAAGACAACAGGATTATGAAGAAATTTATTGAGACCCTATCAAACATCTGGAAAATTGACGAGCTAAAGAGTCGCATACTCATGACCCTTAGCTTGTTGTTAATTTATCGTTTTGGTGCCCAAGTGGTGCTTCCAGGTGTTGATGCTGCCCAATTGGCCCAATTGACTGCAAATGCAGGGGAGGGTATTTTGGGTATTTTAAATGCATTTACCGGAGGAGCATTTGCCAATGCTTCGGTTTTTGCATTGGGGATCATGCCCTATATCTCGGCCTCCATTGTGGTGCAATTGATGAGTATAGCCATCCCTTATCTGCAGAAGTTGGATAAGGAAGGCGAAAGTGGCCGTAAGACCAAGAACCAAATCACACGATGGTTGACCATTGCAATCTGTATTGTACAGGCTCCCGCCTATTTGTATGGTCTGGGTGCCCTTGGTGTGCCAGACAGTGCATTTATCTTGGGTAAAGGATTGGAATTCATGGTTCCTGCCGTGATTATTTTGGTGACCGGTTGTGTCTTTGCCATGTGGTTGGGAGAAAAAATCACCGATAAGGGAATTGGCAATGGTATCTCACTGTTGATCATGGTCGGTATCATAGCCACCATGCCACAATCTTTTGTGCAGGAATTTATTTCAAGGACCACGAACAACACTGGGGGCATCATGTTCATGTTGATCGAAGTGATTATTTGGTTCGTTGTCATTTTGTTGAGCGTATTGGTGGTCATGGCCGTGCGCCAAATACCCGTACAATACGCCAGAAGAACAGCTTCTGGGGGGTATGAAAAAAATGTCATGGGGTCAAGACAATACCTTCCATTAAAGTTGAATGCCTCTGGGGTTATGCCCATCATTTTTGCACAGGCCATCATGTTTGCGCCCAATTTGATTGGAAAAACGTTCAACAATACCGCTGCCGGTCAGTGGATGGAAGTTCAGTTTGCCGATATTTTTGGATTTTGGTACAATTTGGTGTTTGCCATATTGATCATCATATTTACCTATTTCTATACCGCTATCACGGTGCCAACCAACAAAATGGCTGATGATTTAAAGCGAAGCGGCGGGTTTATTCCCGGTATTCGCCCAGGTAAGGAAACAGGGGACTATTTGGACAAGATTATGTCCTTGATAACCTTTCCAGGTTCAATTTTTCTGGCCGCCTTGGCAGTATTGCCCGCGGTCGTGGTGAAGTTGATGGATGTACAGGCAGGATGGGCACTGTTTTATGGAGGTACCTCACTGTTGATTATGGTGGGTGTTGCCATAGATACGGTTCAGCAAGTGAACTCGTATTTGTTGAACAGGCATTATGATGGTTTGATGAAAACCGGTAAAAACAGAAAAGTAGCTTAAGCCAATGGCCAAACAAGCAGCAATAGAACAAGACGGAACCATTATCGAGGCATTGTCCAACGCAATGTTTCGAGTAGAACTTGAAAACGGACATATTGTTACGGCTCATATTTCTGGGAAGATGCGCATGCATTACATTAAGCTGCTACCCGGGGATAAAGTAAAACTGGAAATGAGTCCATACGATTTGACCAAGGCAAGAATTACATACAGATATTAAGAAAAAGATGAAGGTAAGAGCATCCATAAAAAAAAGAAGTGCAGACTGCAAGATTGTTCGCAGAAAGGGTAAGCTGTACGTGATCAACAAAAAGAATCCTAGATTTAAACAAAGACAAGGGTAAATTATGGCAAGAATTGCAGGGGTTGATATACCTAAACAAAAGCGTGGTGTAATTTCGTTGACCTATATCTACGGGATAGGCCAAAACCGAGCTAAGGAGATTTTGGAAAAAGCCGGAGTAAATGAAGACACCAAGGTATCCGATTGGAATGACGAACAAATCGGTAAAATCCGTGATGCGGTCGGTGAATATACCATAGAGGGAGAATTGCGTTCAGAGACCCAATTGAACATCAAACGTTTAATGGATATCGGATGCCAGCGCGGTATTCGGCACAGGGCTGGTCTGCCATTGCGCGGCCAACGCACCAAGAACAACTCAAGAACAAGAAAAGGAAAACGTAAGACAGTTGCCAACAAGAAGAAGGCTACTAAATAATCATTAAGACAATAGTCATTGGTAGTTTAGGTGTTAGATGAATCTGTTTGAAATAGCAATGTTTAGGATTCTAACAACTATAAGCTAACAACTAGAAACTAAAAATATGGCAAAGGCAAATACTAAAACTGCAAAAAAACGTAAAGTTGTTGTTGATTCAACGGGCGAAGCACATATCGTGGCCTCGTTCAACAACATCATTATTTCTTTGACCAATAAAAAAGGAGATGTGATCTCATGGTCGTCTGCTGGGAAAATGGGTTTCCGTGGTTCTAAGAAGAACACACCCTATGCTGCCCAGGTAGCCGCAGAAGATTGCTCCAAGGTGGCCCACGAGGCAGGTCTGAGAAAAGTGAAGGTTTATGTAAAGGGACCTGGCAATGGTAGGGAATCCGCTATACGTACCATTCACAATGCCGGAATTGAAGTAACCGAGATCATTGATGTTACCCCACTACCACACAACGGTTGCAGACCTCCAAAAAGAAGAAGAGTTTAATTAATCATATCCGTTTTTAAAACGGATTTTCACCGAAGGGGCATTCAGATTATCGAAGGATAAGCCTTAATTCATAATCGCACCTTCAAAACAATAGAAAATGGCAAGATACACAGGACCAAAAACAAAGATCGCCAGAAAATTTGGCGAAGCAATCTTCGGGGACGATAAATCCTTCGAAAAGAAAAATTATCCTCCAGGGCAGCACGGGAACAACCGTCGCCGTGGAAAAAAATCTGAATATGCCATTCAGTTGGCAGAAAAGCAAAAGGCAAAATACACCTATGGTATTTTGGAACGCCAATTTAGGAACCTCTTTGGTGAGGCCAAGCGTAAAGAAGGCGTTACCGGTGAGGTGTTGTTGCAACTTTGTGAGTCACGTTTGGATAATGTGGTATACAGAATGGGGGTTTCACCATCTAGAAGAGGTGCCCGCCAGTTGGTTTCTCACAGGCATATTACAGTGAATGGAAGTGTAGTGAACATTCCATCCTATTCTTTAAAACCAGGCGATGTGGTTGGTGTTCGGGAAAAGTCCAAGTCCTTGCAGGCAATCAGCGATTCATTGGCAAACAACAGTGCGGTCTATGAATGGTTGACGTGGAACAGTGACAAGAAAGAAGGTACGTTTGTTACCGTACCGGAAAGACTTCAGATTCCAGAGAACATCAAAGAACAATTAATCGTCGAGTTATACTCAAAATAAACCCAGATTACTCCAATTATGGCATTATTAAATTTTCAGAAGCCCGATAAAGTTATAATGATAGAATCCACAGATTTCGAAGGGAAATTTGAATTTCGCCCTTTGGAACCTGGCTACGGACTTACTATCGGGAACGCCCTCAGAAGGGTATTGCTTTCCTCCTTGGAAGGTTTTGCCATCACATCGGTAAGAATTGATGGTGTTGAACATGAGTTTTCTGTGATTCCTGGTGTTGTTGAAGATGTTACAGAAATGATCCTGAACTTAAAACAAGTCCGTTTTAAGCGTCAGATTGATGATGTGGAGAGTGAAACCGTTTCCGTTTCGGTTAGCGGCAAAGAGCAATTGACCGCAGGTGATTTCCAGAAGTTCATTTCTGGCTATCAGGTGTTGAATCCAGATTTGGTCATTTGCAATATGGATCCAAAGGTAGAGATCAACCTAGAGATGATTATAGAAAAAGGACGTGGTTACGTACCTGCAGAAGAGAACAAGAAGTCCAATGCCCCTTTAGGGAGCGTTGCGGTGGATTCTGTGTTCACTCCGATCAAGAATGTAAAGTATAGCATAGAAAACTTTAGGGTGGAGCAGAAGACCGATTATGAAAAGTTGGTTTTTGAAATCCAAAGCGACGGATCCATTCATCCAAAAGATGCCTTGACCGAAGCTGCAAAAATATTGATTCACCACTTCATGCTGTTCTCAGATGAGCGCATCACCCTTGAGGCCGATGAGATTGCCCAGACAGAGACCTATGATGAGGAATCCTTACACATGCGCCAATTGCTGAAGACCAAATTGGTCGATATGGATTTGTCCGTTCGTGCCCTCAACTGCCTAAAAGCAGCCGAGGTGGATACCTTGGGAGATTTGGTCTCCTTCAACAAAAATGATTTGATGAAGTTTAGAAACTTTGGTAAAAAATCATTGACAGAACTGGAGGAACTGGTCATCAACAAAGGATTGCAGTTTGGAATGGATTTGTCTAAATACAAATTGGATAAAGATTAACAATCATATTTTGCTCTCTTGGCGGATTGTTGTCAGGATTTGGTAGCAAGATGATAAATTAGAAAGATGAGACACGGTAAAAAATTTAACCATTTAGGGAGAAAGTCAGCGCATAGAAAGGCCATGTTGGCCAATATGGCCTGTTCTTTGATTGAGCATAAGAGGATCAATACCACGGTTGCCAAGGCAAAGGCCTTGAAGCAATTTGTAGAGCCTATCATAACCAAATCAAAGGCAGAGAACAACCAGACATCGGAAAAAGGCATGCACAACCGCAAATTGGCCTTTGCAAAGCTGCGCAACAAATATGCGGTCACAGAGTTGTTCGGTGCCGTTGCAGAAAAAGTTGGGGATAGGCCAGGAGGCTATACAAGGATTATCAAATTGGGCAACCGATTGGGAGACAATGCAGACATGGCCTTGATAGAGTTGGTAGATTTTAACGAAACTTATAATGCTGGCAAGCCCAAGAAAAAATCTACACGTAGAAGTAGAAGGGGCGGAGGCAAGAAAGCTGAGGCACAGGCACCAGCACCGGTTCAAGAAACAGTGGTTGATGATTCTGAAGAATAGAATGTTGATTACTCATTTGACAATACCAAAAAGGATACGTTGCAACGTATCCTTTTTTTATGTTCTTTTGTGAAATTTTGAGATATAATGAAATACCAATCAAGAAAAAAAGCGCTAGTATTACTTGAAGACGGAACCGTTTTTTACGGAAAGGCCGTGGGGGACAAAGAAGGAACAGCTTACGGGGAAGTCTGTTTCAATACCGGGATGACCGGTTACCAAGAAATTTTTACCGACCCATCGTATTACGGGCAGTTAATGGTAACTACCAATGCCCACATTGGCAACTATGGTACCAATGCCGATGAGGTTGAATCCGATTCCATTAAGATTGCTGGGTTGATTGTAAAAAATTTCAGTTACAACTATTCAAGGCCTGGAGCCGATAAAAGCCTGCTCCAATTTTTGGAAGACAACAATCTTTTTGCCATCTCAGATGTGGATACCAGGGCATTGGTCAGCTACATTAGGGATAATGGGGCCATGAATGCCTTGATCTCAACACGGGTCGAAGAATTGGATGCACTAAAGGAAGAATTGAAAAAAGTGCCCAGCATGAAAGGTTTGGAACTGGCCTCTAAAGTATCGGCAAAGGAGCCCTATTATTTTGGAGACGAAAAAGCGACCTACAAGATATCTGCCCTGGATATAGGTATTAAAACAAACATATTGCGAAATCTGGCCCAGCGCGATGCCTACATCAAAGTTTTCCCATACAATGCCACCATAGCCGAAATGTCCGAATGGAGCCCAGATGGGTATTTCATTTCCAATGGTCCTGGTGATCCCGAACCATTGACGGAAGCCATTGAAACCACCAAAGAGATGCTCAAGACCAACAAGCCCTTGTTCGGTATTTGTCTGGGGCATCAGGTCTTGGCCTTGGCCAATGGGATTTCTACCTATAAAATGCACCACGGCCATAGGGGGATCAACCATCCCATTTTAAATGAGATGACGGGCAAGGGAGAGATTACCTCGCAGAACCACGGTTTTGCCGTAAACCGGGAAGAAACAGAGGCGAATCCAGATTTGGAGATAACACATACCCATTTGAACGATGGCTCCGTGGCCGGAATCCGAATGAAGTACAAAAATGTGTTTTCAGTCCAACACCACCCAGAGGCAAGTCCTGGACCACATGATGCCAGTTATCTTTTTGATCAGTTCTTTGAGGCGATAAAAGCCAATAAAAACTAGGAGTTAACCGCATATAGCGGAGGTTTACCTTAATGTTATGAATTCCGATTGTGATTTTTGTCATGTTATCGGAATTTCATGCTTTTGTATCTTAGCCGAATTAATTATACAACCTAAAAATAGTAATCGTAATGAGCATTATCATTAACATTCATGCAAGACAAATTTTAGACTCCCGTGGTAATCCGACCGTAGAGGTGGATGTAGTTACCGAAAATGGCATTATAGGCCGTGCAGCAGTTCCATCAGGCGCATCCACAGGTGAGCATGAGGCAGTTGAATTGCGTGATGGGGGTGATTCCTTTATGGGCAAGGGCGTTGGAAACGCCGTCAACAATGTGAACACCATTATTGCAGAAGAATTGATTGGAACGTCAGTTTTTGAGCAAAACTATATAGATCAGGTCATGATAGATTTAGATGGGACTTCCAACAAATCTAAATTGGGGGCCAATGCTATTTTGGGTGTGTCATTGGCCGTGGCCAAAGCAGCTGCAGGTGAATTGGAAATGCCTTTGTACCGTTATGTGGGCGGTGTTAGTGCCAACACATTACCCGTTCCCATGATGAACATCATCAACGGGGGGTCACACTCAGATGCCCCAATAGCCTTCCAAGAATTTATGATCATGCCCGTTAAGGCGAACGATTTTAGCCATGCCATGCAAATGGGGACCGAGATTTTCCATAACCTAAAAAAGGTATTGCACGACAGAAACTTGAGTACCGCTGTGGGTGATGAAGGTGGTTTTGCCCCTACGTTGGATGGTACGGAAGATGCCATTGAGACCATTGCCAAAGCTGTTGAAAAGGCCGGATATAAATTTGGGGACGAGGTCATGATTGCCTTGGACTGTGCTTCAGCTGAGTTTTATGAAGACGGAAAATACGATTACACCAAGTTTGAAGGAGATAAGGGAGCGGTTCGTACTTCTGCGGAACAAGCGGAATACTTGGCAGAATTGTGCGAAAAGTACCCCATCATTTCTATCGAGGATGGTATGGATGAAAATGACTGGGATGGTTGGAAATTGCTTACCGAAAAAGTAGGAGGTAAGGTTCAGTTGGTCGGGGACGATTTGTTTGTGACCAATGTGGAACGCCTTTCAAGAGGAATCGATGAAGGGATTGCCAATTCCATTTTGATCAAGGTAAACCAAATAGGTACCTTGTCCGAGACCATCTCTGCAGTGAATATGGCCAAGAATGCGGGTTATACCTCCGTAATGTCGCACAGATCAGGTGAGACAGAGGACAATACCATTGCAGACTTAGCGGTTGCATTGAACACAGGACAGATAAAAACCGGTTCGGCCTCACGAAGTGATCGTATGGCAAAATACAACCAACTGTTAAGAATTGAGGAAGATTTGGGCGATGTGGCCTACTATCCACAACAAAAAGCGTTTAAGGTGAAACGATAACGATTATTTAGCATCAAAAAAGCCTTTCCCATACGGGAAAGGCTTTTTTTTGTGCGGTTTTCAATGTAACTTGGAGATAGAATTTCCGACGAATAAATAACACAATTGTTTTATGAATACATTTCTTTTTGCAGCAGCTGAAAATGATGCCATTCCTGACTGTAAAGCTGGGGGTATGGGTGATGTGGTCAGGGATGTTCCGCGTCAGATAGCGGAACGTGGGGATAAGGTGCATGTAGTGGTTCCGGCCTATTCCAGATTGCATAAGGAAGGTGTTTTTAAGACCTCGTTGAATTTTGAGCTTCGGGGTACGACCTATCATGCAGATTTGTATGAGGTGGTTCCCAAAAAGGAGTTTTCCAACATTCACCACTATGTCATTCACCACCCAGAGATTGAGGCTGGGGGCATTGCGGATATCTATCATGATGATCCGGAAGAACCTTTTTTTACCGATGCCATCAAGTATTTCATCTTCAATACGGCATTGGCCGCAGCCATAAAGCAGGGGGCTTTTGGTAATCTGGATATTGTTCACCTGCACGATTGGCATTCCAGTTTGTTGCTTTTTTTGAGGGAATACCATCCCGATTACAAATTGTTGAAGGATATTCGGTTTGTATATAGCATCCATAATTTGGCCATACAGGGCATCCGTCCCTTTAGTGATAATTATTCCTCGGTAAGGAATTGGTTTCCAAACATGGAAATCGATATGAAGAGATTGATGGATTACAGGTATCAGGACTGTATCAACCTCATGGCAGTGGGAATCCGATTGGCAGATGCCGTGCACACGGTTTCCCCGTCCTATAAGGAAGATGTGATGAAACCGAGTTCCCCACCCGAATTTATTGGAGGGGAAGGTTTGGAAAACGATTTGGGCCAGGCAGATAAGGAAGGCAGGCTTTTTGGGATCTTGAATGGCTGTAATTATAAGAACGTTAATGTAGAGGCCAAGGGCAATATCTATAGGAATACGGTAAAGGCCCTGTTTAAATGGTTGCAGGACGAAACCAAAAAATACAAATCGGACTTTTTGGCCCATACTGGCGAAAAGCTCATGGCGTTTATCCTTAACGATAGGCCCGGGTTCATTGCGGCCAGTGTGGCCAGATTGACCGAGCAGAAGTTTTACTTTTTTAAGCGTTCACCAGAGGCCTTCATAGAAATTCTAAAAAAACTAGAGAAAGTCAATGGTATATTTATGCTATTGGGCACGGGCGCACCGGAGTATGAAGAGCTGTTCAGGAAGATCAGCTATGAGCACAAGAACTTTATCTTTACCAATGGCCAGTCAGAAAACTTGATCGATTCCATGTATTTGGAATCTGACCTTTACTTTATGCCCAGTCTTTTTGAGCCATGCGGTATAAGCCAAATGTTGGCCATGCGCAATGGGGTGCCCTGTCTGGTGCACCATACCGGCGGGCTTATAGATACCGTAGAAGCTGGGAAGACCGGTTTTACCTTTGATGGGGATACTTACGATGACAAGATTACCAATATGCTCAAGGCATTTGATATGGCATTGGATGTTTTTCAAAACGATAAGCCTGCATGGAAGAAGTTGCAAACCGCTGCCAAAAGAAAGCGCTTTACTTGGAAAAAATCTGTGGATAAGTACTACGAACACCTTTACCAGTTGTAGTGTCCTTGTGGGTCTCCGTGTGCGTATGCAATGCTAGATTTTAGTTGGATTCAATTGCTTGAGGCATGTCTTTTTCGTAAATTTATGCTCTTATCTCAAATACAAATAAACATTTATAAATGTCAAAAACTGCAACTATAGAATTTGAAGGGAAAAAGTTTGAATTTCCCGTGGTCCAAGGAACAGAAGATGAACTAGCTGTTGATATAAAAACACTACGTAGCACCACAGGCATGGTGACCATAGACCCTGGTTATAAGAACACGGGATCCTGTGAGAGCGCCATTACTTTTTTGGATGGTGAAAAAGGTATTTTGAGGTATCGTGGCTATTCCATTGAAGAGTTGGCCGAAAAAGCAGATTTTCTTGAAGTTGCCTATTTGTTGATTTTTGGTGAATTGCCCAATACGGAACAGCTTGCCAAGTTTGATGAAGATATAAAGGCAGAGTCCCAAGTAGATGAGGAGATGAAGAAAATCTTGGATGGTTTTCCAAAATCTGCACATCCAATGGGGGTGCTTTCTTCCTTGACCAGTGCATTGGTTGCGTTTAATCCGTCTTCTGTGGATGTGTCTTCAGAAGAGGCCATGTACAATTCCATAGTGCGTATTTTGGCCAAGTTTCCTGTTTTGGTAGCCTGGACCATGCGTAAGAAAAAAGGATTGCCATTGGATTATGGCGATGACTCCTTGGGGTATGTGGAAAACATCCATAAGATGATGTTCAAAAAACCCAGCAAAGAGTATATAAAGGACGATATTGTCATTGATGCCCTGGACAAACTCTTGATTTTGCATGCGGACCACGAGCAAAACTGCTCCACATCAACGGTACGTATCACAGGTTCTTCACATGCGGGTCTTTTTGTGTCGCTTTCAGCAGGAGTATCGGCACTATGGGGCCCATTGCACGGGGGAGCCAACCAAGCCGTATTGGAAATGTTGGAGGCCATACGTGAAGATGGAGGGGATACCAAAAAGTACATGGCAAAGGCCAAGGATAAGAACGATCCGTTCCGCTTAATGGGCTTTGGCCACAGGGTCTACAAAAACTTTGATCCCAGGGCTAGGATCATCAAAAAGGCAGCCGATGAGGTCTTGGGCAACTTGGGCATTGATGACCCAATTCTTGATATTGCCAAGGGATTGGAAAAAGAAGCCTTGGAAGACCAATACTTTGTGGACAGAAAACTGTACCCCAACGTAGATTTTTACTCCGGTATCATTTATCGTGCCATGGGAATACCCGTAGATATGTTCACCGTGATGTTCGCTTTGGGAAGACTGCCTGGATGGATTGCCCAATGGCGAGAAATGCGACTACGTAAAGAACCTATCGGTCGTCCCAGACAAATTTATGTGGGGGAAAACCACAGGGCATTCAAATCAATTGCAGATCGTTAAGTCGTTAAGGGGCCTCTAATTGCGCTAATTGATTGTTGGCATGCGCTATGCAATAGGAAAGGTAATACGTCCTGTTGGGGGTAGAAATCGGTTCATTGTCTAGAATAAACTGGCTTTCACTTTTGATGTGGTTCAACACTTCTTTTTGTTCCTTTTCTTCCAAAGTGCTTAAGTGTTTGTTTATTTGCGCTGTATAGGTAGCGCAAATACTTTCGGCCAATTTCAGGGATGACTTGTCCAATGTTTTGAAGGCTTTTTTTTGTGGAGGGTCTAGGGGACTATGCCAATGTTGCTCTTCGTCAAACAGCCCTATTCCATTCGGGGGATCTATGTTATATTTGTCATCAAACGATGGAAAGTTCTTGGTTTTTGAAACCATGAATAGGGTTTGTGTGAGCACTAATGATATAAGGGTCAATAGGAAAACAGTGAGGGGGGATGTCGCTTTCATATGTAGGAAATTTCTTACCAATATATTAATTTTCCCAAATATTGCAAATTTTTATTAAATGAAATGTTGTAATATGTTATCGAAACGTAATATTTGAGATGTGAAATGTTTTATAAGGATCTATGAAGCTGAATGTTATTGATGAGACTGCGCCATTAAAGGCTGTAATACTCGGTACCGCCAAAAGTTGCGGGCCAATACCCAAACCAGAAGAGGCGTATGACCCCAAATCATTGGAGCATATTCTGGCGGGCACCTATCCTAAAGAATCGGATATGGTCGGGGAAATGGAGGCATTTGCCCATATATTGAAAAAATATAATGTGGAAGTATACCGGCCTTCGGTGATCAACGATTGCAATCAAATTTTTTCACGTGACATAGCTTTTGTAATCGAGGACAAACTTTTCCATTCCAATATCCTACCGGATAGGGAACGTGAATTTGAGGCCATACAGCAGGTGTTGGATGTAATCGGCCCCGAAAACGTCATTAGGCCCCCAGAGCAGGTGCATGTGGAGGGAGGGGATGTAATGCCATGGAAAGATTATATTTTTGTGGGGACCTATACGGGCAGTGATTATCCAGATTTTATTACCGCACGAACGAATAATTATGCCGTGGAATTTCTTCAAGATCAATTCCCCCAAAAAAAGGTAAAGGCCTTTGAGCTTAGAAAATCCAATACCAAGGCCAAGGAAAATGCCCTGCATTTGGACTGTTGTTTTCAACCTGTGGGCACCGATAAGGCCATTGTGCACAAGAATGGTTTTTTAATCGAGGAGGAATACCAATGGTTGGTGGATTACTTTGGGAGGGACAATGTTTTTGAGATAACCAAAGAAGAAATGAGTCAGATGTTCAGCAATGTGTTTTCCATATCGCCGGAAGTTGTAGTTTCGGAACAAAGTTTCAAAAGATTGAACAACTGGTTAAGGAACCAAGGTTTTATTGTGGAAGAAGTGCCCTATGCAGAAATAGCCAAGCAGGGAGGGCTGCTTCGGTGTACCACCTTACCCTTGATCAGGGCATAATTGTAAATAAAAAGATGTTGTAGGACAATGGAGAAAATTCGAATGCAGGTTACAAACACCATTCTTATGATTCGCCCTGTAGCGTTCCGGATGAACGAGCAAACTGCGGTGAACAACTATTTTCAAGAAGAGCTCAACTTAACAAGTGACGTGCTCAATAAAAAAGCGCAAGAAGAGTTTGACGTTTTTGTAAAAGTACTTCGTGATCATGGGGTCAATGTAATTGTTGTTGATGACAACAAGGAAAATGACACGCCGGACTCCATTTTTCCCAACAATTGGATTTCCTTTCACGATAGCGGTACTATTGTGGTATATCCGATGTTTGCCGAAAATAGAAGAAAGGAACGCCGGGAAGATATTTTTGATGTGCTCGAGGAACAGGGGTTTATAATTGATCATATAATCGATTACACTTCGGCTGAAGCGGAAAATGTGTACTTGGAAGGAACGGGAAGTATTCTAAAGGATCGGGTGAACCAAAAAGCATATTGTGCCCTTTCTGAACGCGCCCATGAAGATCTCTTTATAGAGTTTTGTGAGGATTTTGATTGTTTCCCCGTGATTTTTACCGCCAACCAAACTGTTGATGGGGAACGCAAACCCATTTACCATACCAATGTTATGATGGCCAAGGCCGAAACCTTTGCCGTAATCTGTTTGGATGCCATAGACGATAAAAAGGAACGTAAGAATGTGGTTCACCATCTTGATAAGGACGATAAGGAGGTAATTGAAATAACCGAGGCCCAGATGCATGCCTTTGCAGGTAACATGTTGCAGGTAATCGGGGCAAATGATACCCGTTACATGGTCATGAGTTCCCAAGCGTACCATAGCCTGCGTCCCGATCAAGTTGAGGCCATTACCAAGCATTGTGCCATTATCCATAGTCCTTTGGATACGATAGAAACCTGTGGTGGTGGTTCGGCCCGGTGTATGATGGCCGAAGTTTTCTTGCCCAAGGGGTAAAAAAGAAGAAATTCCGGTCAATCCACCGAAAATTCCCGAATGGCCTGATTGGGCTCCATAATGGTATAGCCTTTCCAAAATTCGGGATTGTAACGGGGCATGTACGTAGCTTTAATGCTTTTGTCCTCTTTATGCGCATCAAATTGGGATTGGTCTATTAAGGTTTGGTCATAGACCACCAGTTCCCATTTATTGTTGTTTGCCATTCTAAAATCAATGTTCAGGCGAAGTTCATTTTGCTTTCTTCGACCTTTTACATTTTTGTTTTTTTCAATGACATCCAAAGGCCTGTCCAATCTAAACCAACGTCCAAAGGTAAAATCGGCAAACTTTATATCGTATTTGTTGTTGGGGAGTTTTGAAAAACGCATGGTGCCCCTGTAGATGGTCTCCCTGTAAAAGATGCCCAGTAATCTAAAGTTTCTAAGGTTTTTTAGGTTTTCAAATTTGTTGTTGGGGAGTTTTGAAAAACGCATGGTGCCCCTGTAGATGGTCTCCCTGTAAAAGATGCCCAGTAATCTAAAGTTTCTAAGGTTTTTTAGGTTTTCAAAATCAATGCGCATAACCCCATAATCCTCAATATTAATGTAGATACGGCCTTTAAAATCGGCCCCGCCTTTTGGGCTAAAATCTATCACATAGACCCCTTCGTCATCAATATCGGTATAGCCTGCCAATTCAAACTGGTATTTGCGGGTTTTTTCAATAAGGTCCAACTTACTGTCCTCTTGGTAAAAAACCTCGTTCAACAGTTCTTTAAAAATGTGTTTTTGTCCATTGACCACCCCGGAAATGGTGTCTCCTTTTGCCTCTTTTTTGTCTTCGTCCAATGTCTTTTCGGCCTCAAGGTCTTCCAGCACCTCTTCTACGGGTACCTTTTCACTAAAAATGCCGGATTTGATCTTAAGGTACGAATCTGGTTTCACATGTTTTTTTAACATGCTCTCCATACGTTCCCCAAAATCTTCAAAAGATGCGATATCTTGTTTGTCATACAGTTCGGCCGCTTTAAGGATGGCTATCTTATAGTTGTTGTCGGCTTTGTAAAAATCGCCAAGGGTTTCGGTGTAGTGGTAGGAGTTTCTGGGAATGGTCCTTCCAATGCTGTCTATGAGTTCTTTGTTCAGTTCCTCGATGGAAGATTTTTCGAACCCAAAGTCAATCTTTTCAATATTGGAAAAAACAGATTGCCGTAAAAAATACCGCTGTCGTATCGGGGCATTGTTCATATTTTGGGGCAGACGTTCCTTCATCAACGCAATAATTTCATCCACTTCCAAGGGGTTATCAAAAACATAGACCCCGCCCAACTTTATGGTCTTGGGCATTAGGACAATAACACTGTCCTGTAGTCGCTCCAAGGAAAACCCGGCCTTTTCGTATCCCATACTGGATATGTAAATGGAATCCAGATCAAAGGTTTCCCTTTCCATGGTGAAACTAAAACGGCCTTCTTCGTTGGAAATGACCCCCTTGCTTTCTCCATATTGAATGGTGGCATACGGAATTCCTTTTTGGGTCTTGGCATCGATCAATCTGGACGAATAGGTCTGCGCGCCCAGATGAAGGGAGATAAGGGAGGTCATGATGGCTAGTGTAAACTGTTTCATGCGGGTTGTTTTTGATTGAAGTTTTAGATAAGGACAACTTTTTACGCGAATGGTTGTCTGGTCTAGACGATTTATATGATAGGTTGTTTCAGGAAAGGAGGTGAATTAGGGGTGTGCAATATTTTTTATCATTCCATTGAAAATAAAAAAATGGAAGGGCAACACACTGTACCAATACAACCTACCCTTTAAGCCTTTGGGCCGGAATGTGGCCGTTTGGTGCAGTATGTTGTGGTTGTCAATCTTGAATTCGAGCCATGCTTCGCCGGGTAGTCTCATTTCGGCGAACAATAATAAGCGCCTTGCTTTTCGGTCTGCCAAAAGAACCCGCCAAAAATCCAAGGCATCGCCCGGAAATAATTTATCTGGATGGGTTCTTCCCCTTCGCAATCCCGGCCCTCCATTGACCTTGTCCATAAACCCACGGATTCTCCAGAGCCAATTGCCGTAATACCATCCTTTGTCCCCACCTATGCTCCAAATGTTATCCAAAGTTTTTTCAATATCCTTCACCTTGCGTTTTTGGGCATCGGTAAAAACACCGTACTTGGGCACCTGTATATATTTTTCCAGATCATTTTTAATCTGACCACTTACAATACTATCTTTCCAACTGCTAATGACCAGGTTCTGTGCTATTTTCTTAAACGCCATTTCAATGGCCTGTTCATACGTATGGGTCTTGACTCCTAAAAGTTGCTGGAGTTCATTGTCTTTGGCAATGACCTCGATTTTCATGCTATCGACCAGGTTCATGGCAAGCTTGTACGAGGTAGAGGTAACAAAATACAGCCAATACGAAGAGAGTTTTGGGGTCATCACGGGCACGGTGAAGATCCAGTTTTTAAATCCCCTTACCTTGGCATACCGATGCAACATGTCTTTATAGGTGAGCACATCTGGCCCTCCAATATCAAATGATCGGTTAAAGGTTGCCCCGTTATCCAAAACACCGGTCAAAAAAGTGATGACATCCCTTATGGCTATTGGCTGGGTTTTGGTAAGCACCCATTTTGGGGTGACCATTACGGGCAGCTTTTCACACAGATCCCTTATAATCTCGAAAGAGGAACTGCCAGATCCGACGATGATGCCGGCCCTAAGAACGGTGAGGTTAAAATGGCCTTGATACAGTATTTCTTCGACCTTCTTTCTGGATGATAGGTGTTTGGAAAGGGTTTGGGTGTTCACGATCCCACTTAAATAGATGACTTGGGAGATGGCCGTGTTTTTTAGTAGCGCATTAAAATGGTAAGCGGCTTTGGCCTCCTTTTCATCAAAATCTGAAATTGATGAGGCCATGGAATGAATGAGGTAATAGGCTACCTCAATGTCCTTTGGAATTGAACCCTTGTTGGAACCATCCAGAAAATCCACTTCAATAACGGTCACTTTTTTTCGGGTGTCATCATCGATTGAAAGTCGTTTTTCATCACGAACCGCACAGATGACATCATGCCCCATGGCTAGCAACTGCGGTAACAACCGCATGCCAATATAGCCGTTGGCGCCCGTTAACAGAATTTTCATAGATCTTCGATTGGGGTTGGTGCGTTATCGGCTTTATGATCCAGTAATCGTTTAAAAAACTGGTGTATGGACTTGGAATCTGCCTTGATCTTGACAAAGAAGTGGTCACGATAAATGGAATATACCGCCGTATCACCCTTATAGATGTTTAATTTGTAGTATGGAATGATCAGGGCGTAGGATTCCAACAAGGACCGAAATCCCAAAATGATCCCCTTGGGCCGTATTTCAATATTGCAACAATCCGCATTGTTGTCCAGGATCAGTAAGTTCCTTATTTCTATGCTTGCCTCGGTAATGGTAAGTTTTGGGGAGCCAATACCGCCCATTTGCCAGCGTTCTTTAAGGGTAAAAGGCTTGCCAACCTCATCATCTATCTTTTGGGAAAGCTTTTTGTTGGAGTATGATACGTTCAATAGCATTGTTTAAAAATAAGGAAATGGCGGGGGCAAGCCATTTGATTCCATCTTAAAACTTAGCTAAAAAAGGGCAAAAAGACGTAGTTTTGCTCGCTGTAAATAGCATTTTGATGGAGTTACAAAAGGTTTTGGAACAACGGGTAAAGGAGGCGGTACAATCCCTTTTTGGGGCTGAATTGCCTTCGGTGGAATTTCAACCAACCCGAAAGGATTTTGAAGGGGACGTTACCGTGGTGGTCTTTCCCATGTTGAAAGTAATCAAGGGCAATCCGGTGGCAATCGGTACCAAGATTGGCGAATACCTTCAGGAAAATGTGGGTGAGATTTCCAAATTCAATGTGGTCAAGGGTTTTTTGAACCTGGTGGTCTCCGATCTGTTCTACCTTACTTTTTTCAATTCCATTGTTGGGGAAACCACCTATGGGTATCAAGCGCCAAATTCCAAGGAGGCCATCATGGTCGAGTATTCGTCGCCCAACACCAACAAGCCGTTGCATTTGGGGCATATCAGGAACAACCTGTTGGGCTACTCGGTGGCAGAGATTTTAAAAGCAGCCGGACATAAGGTCTACAAGACCCAGATCATCAACGACCGTGGCATCCATATCTGTAAGAGTATGCTGGCCTGGCAACGATTTGGCGATTGCGAAACCCCGGAGTCCTCCGGATTAAAAGGCGACCATTTGGTGGGGAAATACTATGTGGAGTTTGATAAGGCCTATAAGGCTGAAATAGCACAATTGGTTTCCGAAGGAAAGGAGGCGAAGGTGGCCGAAAAGGAAGCTCCAATAGTGTTGGAGGCACAAGCCATGCTCAGAAAATGGGAAGCTGGGGATGAGGAAGTCGTTTCGCTTTGGAAACAAATGAACGGTTGGGTCTACGAGGGCTTTGATACCACCTATAAAAACATGGGGGTGGATTTTGATAAGCTGTATTATGAGAGTGATACCTATTTGTTGGGCCGTGATGTGGTCAAGGACGGATTGGAAAAAGGGGTCTTTTTCAAAAAAGAGGATGGCAGCGTTTGGATCAATCTGACCGATGAGGGATTGGACGAAAAAATAGTGCTGCGATCAGATGGTACGGCCGTTTACATGACCCAGGATATAGGTACGGCCATTCAACGGGTAACCGATTTTTCAGACATCAACGGAATGGTCTACACGGTGGGCAATGAACAGGACTATCATTTTAAAGTGCTTTTCTTGATTCTAAAAAAACTGGGCTATTCCTGGGCAGAAAAATTGTACCATTTGAGTTATGGTATGGTGGATCTGCCTTCGGGCAAAATGAAGAGTCGTGAAGGCACCGTGGTCGATGCCGATGACCTGATCAGGAATATGGAGGAAACCGCCGAAGAAATCTCCAAGGAACTCGGCAAGTTGGATGGCTATTCAGAAGAAGAGAAAAAAGCGCTGTATCGAATCATTGGTCTGGGCGCATTAAAATATTACATCCTAAAAGTAGACCCCAAAAAACGTATTCTCTTCAATCCAGAGGAATCGGTAGATTTTCAGGGCAATACCGGGCCGTTTATCCAATACACTTACGCGAGAATCCAGTCGATATTACGCAAGGCGGAAGCAATCACTTCAAATGAGGTAGAAACCTCTTTGGTTTTGCACGAAAAGGAAAAGGAACTTCTAAAGAGCATTCAGCTTTTTCCTGAAAAAGTACAGGAAGCAGCCGATAACCATAGTCCTGCCCTGATTGCCAATTATGTGTATGATTTGGTAAAGGAGTTCAATTCGTTTTACCAGCAGGTTTCCATTTTGGGAGAAACCGATGACGCCAAACGCAACCTTAGGGTGCAGTTGAGCAAAAAAGTGGGAGAGACCATTCGATTGGCGTTTAAATTGTTGGGGATAGCAGTACCGGAACGAATGTAATGGAACAAGAATTCACCGAGGCCGAAAAACAAGTATATGCCATATTGTTGGCTGTCGGCCTCCTCTATGTCATTGCCAAAGTGGCCTATGAACAATTGGCCAAAGAGCGGTTTAGCTTTTCTAATGTTTTTCATCCCGTAAAACCCATCTTGGCCAAAGAGCGGCAGTTCCTGACCAATTTCTTGGTGCCCTTTCAGAGTTTTGATGCCCAGACGAAAAAAATGTTCCTAAAACGTTTTGCGTGGTTCAAATCAAAAAAACCGTTCGTGTTTTATGGCGATATCAAAAACAAAGAGGAGATAAAGGCCTATGTGGCAGCCTCTGCGACCTTGGTGACTTTGGGGATGCAGGATTTTAAGTTTGAAAAATCGATTTCGCGGATCATCGTGTATCCGTCTAAATATTATTCCAGAATAGGAAGGGAACACCATATTGGGGAGTACAATCCCAGATTGAAGGTGCTGGTGTTTTCTGCCGAGGATTTGGCCCATGGCTTTCAAATACCCAATGATGGCCGCAATTTGGGCATTCATGAAGTGGCCCATGCCCTAATGGTCGAAACCCGAAAAAAATCTTCTTGGGAAGCCATGCGCTTTAAGGTGGGTTTGATGCGGGTGAAAGGGATTTTTGATTCGGCCGATTTTCAATCCAAACTTGAGAGAAATACTTTTTTGCGACCCTATGGCAAAACCAATTTCTTTGAGTTTTTTGCCGTGGCCGTGGAAAGTTATTTTGAAAGCCCCAAGGGGTTTCAAAAGCAATATCCCAACATTTACGATTACCTCAAGCGCATGCTGAATTTTAGCTTGGGGAACTAGAAACTTACCCTAAAACTCACATTGGGGGTAAGCCCCAACGATTTGTTCTCCACCGTTTCAATTTCATTGCTGTCGGATATTCGGTAGTATTTGTTCAGTATGTTTTTTCTATTGGTGATGTTCAAAAATGAGACCCCTACATTGGCCTTGGCCTTTTGCCCCAGATTAAATTCATATATGGCAGATGCATCTGCTCTAAAGTATTCTGGCAACCGACTGCTATTGGCCGATTCGTAATTGATGGTTCCGGGAAATGTAGCTTCGTTCAAAGGGTTTCCCTCATCAGGTTCTGTGTAGGGTTTTCCTGTTCTGTAATTGATACCCAAGGCAAGTTTTAGCGGTTTGATCTCTAGGGTGCTTGCCAGGGTCAGGGAATGCCTAATGTCTAGGTTGTTGGGAAAGGGTTTTTCCGAGATTTCCTCAAAGGTGTAATCATTCTTGTTGTAGGTATAGCTGAGCCAGGTACTATAATTTCGTCCTTTTTTATTGACCAGGAATTCAACCCCTTTTACATTATAACGACCTATTTCATCATCAAATTGGCCTTCGTTTTGAAAACCTTGCGTACGGACGCTAATGCCTTCCACATATTTGTAAAACCCTTCCAAGCCAACATAGAGGCCATTGTTCTCATAGTTGAGACCCAAGGAACCTTGCTTACTTTTTGTAATGGGCAGGTTCTCTTCATCGGAAAGGGTCCAACGGCGCTTTTCAATACCCAGAAAATTTTGTTCCAGGTCTATGATCTGGTTGGTGGTCTGGCTTTTGAATTCCCCCAAGAGTTGCGCCCTAAGGTTTTTGCCCACCCTAAAATTCAAATTCAATCTGGGTTCTATCAAGAGTTCTTTGAAGTGGGCCCCCACCGAGGCCAAATTGATCAGGTAATTGGCCCGTATCCCGCCTGTGGCAATAAACCTATTCTCAAAGGTACGATAGGAGATTTGGGAATAGGGGGCATATTTTCGGATCACCGCGGTAATATTGCTCTCAAAGGGCGGTTGGGTCACATCTGAAACATTGGTGATGCCCGTTTCAATATATTGAAGGCCGTTTTGCCATTGTACCCCATCGGACATTTTGTAGGTGGTGTGGAACTTTACGGCACGTTCATCCACCTTGTTTCGTTGAAATAGTTGCTGTATTTGACTTTCAGAAATACCCAAAGCATCCAGATCGTAATTGGAGAAATAGACGTTTAAATGGCTGTTTAACCTATCGGACCATTCTGCCATCCACTGTAACCCAATGGAGATATTGGTCTGGCCCAAAAAACTACGCGTGGTTTCGTCGGTACGCAAATCGGTCTCCATGTAGCTCAGTTCATTGTCCATGGCAATAAAACTCAAACGGAATTTATGATGGTCGTTGTAATCATAAAGAACTTTTCCGGAGAAATCATAGAAGAAAAAGTCCTCATCCCGCTCAAATTCCAGATTTATGGTTTGGTTTTGTCCATCTAGGACCTCAGAATCCTGAAAGGCCCTTTCGGTAAAACTTTGGTAGGTAGGCGTGTTTAAAAAGTCTGTGGTGGACCTTCTGGCCGAAAACTGGAATTCCAAATTTTCTTTGATGGGGAATTGCCCATAGACATCGCCGGTGATAAAGTTGAGGCCGCCCCCGCCGCTAAACCTGCCAGTACGTTCATTTTCTGTGTCCATACTTATTACGCTGCTCACCCCATCGCCATAACGGGAAGGGGTGCCGTTTTTGTAGATGGAAACATTACGGATCAAATAGGGGTTAAAGGCAGAGATCAAGCCAAAAAAGTGTCCGGACTGATAAATTTTGATACCGTTCCACAGGATGAGGTTCTGGTCATTGGTGCCTCCCCGGACATTGATGTCCGAAACGGTCTCGTCAATGCTTTTGATCCCGGGAAGCGCTTGGACGGTCTGTAGGATATCGGGTTCTATTAAACCGGGTAAAATTCCAAACTCACTTGTGTTCAGGCTAATGCTGGCATCTTGCTCCCTAATGATTCCCGTGGTCAAAAATTGATACACCACAACCTCATCCAATTGTTCACGATGTTCGGCCAACAATATTTCTGGACAATCCGTTCCCAATAGCCGCGCTACGGAAAGGTATTTGGTGACGTAGCCCAAGTACCGTATTTTGAGGGTGGCCTTGCGTGGGATGCCCTCCAAGGTAAAGTTGCCCTCGGTATCGGTCACCAAGGCTTGTTCGGTTTCCATGACCTCAACGGTTGCCCCGGACACCGTGTTATTGGCGTAATTGTCCAGTACACGGCCACAAATGTGCACCAGTGCGGGCTTGGTCAATGCATAGTAGCGGTCGTCCAGTTTTTTGAACCGTATATGTGTCTGTTCCGTGATGGAATTCAAAATAGTTTCTAGGGAATGACTATTGGGTAGTTGAATCTCCACATCATCCAAGTCGGCATCGGCATAGGAGAACTTGACCTCAAAACGCTGCTCAAGTTCGACGATAAGTTCTTTTAAAACCTTCCTTTCTTGGGAATATGTCAGGTTTGGGGCCAAAACAAGTCCCAACCACAATACTGAAAGATTACGGAGTGTCCTGAGCATAGAAAAGCACCTTATCTTCACCCAAGGTATAACGAATTTGGGTTGGGGTAGCTATACTTTCTAACGCTAATTTTAAATCTGTGTTGCTGAATGTGCCCGTAAAAAGTTGTTTGGTGTCTAAATCTTTAGCTTCTACGGTGATATTGAACTGACGCTCCAATTCTGCCAACACATATTTTAAGGGAATACTTTTAAAAGAACTCTCGTTGAACATCCATGAGGGTTGGCCGTTTTTGGTAACTGTGGCCATTTTAATATCGTTGTTGAAGACCACAAAAGAGCTGCCGGCCGGCAACTTTCTGTCAACATTTTGGTAGGAAACGCTCACCAGACCTTCATAACAGGTCGCTTCAAAGAAATCTTCACGGTTTTCCACATTAAACTGGGTCCCTAAGACAGAGACGGTTCCCATAGTTGTGGTAACGGTGAATTTTTTTCCTTTGGCTACTTTAAAGAAAGCCTCGCCTGTGAGGGAAACATTTCGTTTTTCGTCCCACTTTCTTTCGTTGAACGCAATTTTAGAATCACTGTTCAAGAAAATTTCAGAATTATCGGGCAGTATTACCTCTGTCTGCTCGGCCAATTGGGTTTCAAAGGTCTTGTCCAAAGAATTCAGATAGAAATAAGAACCGGTGATCAGAACCGCGACCACAGCGGCCACGCGCATGATTCTTTTATAGGGGTTTAGGGCTATGACCTTGGGTTCGGGCTTTTTGGTTCGTGACTCTATGGTGCTCCAAACCTTATCCTCTTCAAAATTGGGACCCTTCAGTTTGTTCGAGGCATCCACAATTTTTTGGTACGAGGCATACTCAGCAGTCTTTTTAAATTCTGCCAACTCCGCATCTGTGAGTTCGTTGTTGAGCCATTTTGCCAAGTAATTTTCCTGCATCTTTTCCTTTATTATCGTTGTTAAAACAACTCTGTATAAAAAAACCCTACCTTTTTGGGTTTAAAAGTTCCAATATTTTTTTACCCATCAACCATGGTCCAACACCTAAATCCCATCAATTTTTTTACGAAGTGCCTTTAGGGCCAAGTGCATCCGTTTTTCAATGGCCTTGACACTTACCGCTTCCATTTTGGCAATCTCGGCGTATTTTAAACCATCTATACGGTTCAATAAAAATGTGGTTCGATGGTTTTCGGGCAAGGAATTGAGAGCGTCTTCCAGTTTTTGCTGAAATTGCTTTTCCTCCAAAACATATTCGGGCGATTCCTGAGTGGTTGTGTTGGAGTGCCTGTCGGCATATTTTAACCGCACCTTTTCTGCCTTGATCACATTCAAATAGAGGTTGTTGGCCACCGTGTACAGATAGGCCCTTGCTTTTTCCGGGGTTACCTTGGCGCAATTTTCCCAAAGTTTAATGAATGCCTCCTGTACCGCATCATGCGATTTTTCCTCATCACCAAACTTATAATAGATATAGTTGAATACCGTTCTAGAATTGGTTTTATAGATTGAGCCGAAGACCTGCTCCTCACAAACATTCTTCATGTTGTTCTGCAATACGGAGGTTTGGCCTCAAAGATATTTTAAAAAAAATAAAAAATAAGGTAGGGTTTGTTTACAGGTAATTGTTAAGAAACCAAAAAGCAACAAAATCCAAATCGTTATGAAAAAGTTGTACTCAAACCTATTTTATGTAAGCTTTATAATAGCTGCGTTGATATTTACAGGCTGTCAGGAGGAATTTGAAGAGATTGGTGGCAATGAAGAAGACACCATCGAAGCTGGTTCCACTACCGCCAGCCTGATCATGAATACATCATCCAATGATGGTTCCTATGATAACATCGTGGATGAGTCCAGTTGTATTGCCATCCAGTTCCCATATACCGTTGAGATTGCCGGAATAGAAATCAATATAGACAGTATAGAGGATCTACGCCTTATTGAGGAAATATTTGATGAGTTTGATGATGATCTGGACATTCTTGAAATTGTCTTCCCGATCACCATTATCCTGTCCGATTTTACCGAAGTGAAAATAGAGAACAAGGAAGCCCTTCGCGAATTAGTGGCAGATTGTAGGGAAGGGGGCGATGATGATGATATTGAGTGTATAGATTTTGTATACCCCATTACCATGTTCACCTTTGATGTAAACCAACAGGTAACCGATGAGGTGGCGGTGAACAGCGACCGTGAGATGCGAAAGTTCTTCAAGGATCGTGACCCGGGAGAATTGGTCAGTATTGGATTTCCCATTACCCTAATAAAATATGACGGGACAGAGATTCAGGTAAACAGCAATGCAGAATTGGCCAGGATTTTGGAAATGGCCAAGGATGAATGCGATGAGGATGATGACAATGATTACAATGATGATGATTTTGAAGAAGACCGATTTGTTGGCTATTTGACGGAATGCCCTTGGGAACTGCGTGATATTAGAAGGCTTGGGGTTGATCAAACAGGGCAGTACTTGGAGCTGATATTTGAATTCAATGAAGAGGGAATCGTTGAGGTCACAGGGCCACTGGGAAATACAACCACAGGAGCATGGTCCTTCGAATTCACCCATAAGGGACCAAAAATAGAAATGGAATTTGAGGAATATGTAGATTTTAACCTGACTTGGTTTGTCTATGAGATCAAAGAAGGTAGGATCAAATTCTATTCAGACAATGACAACCGCATCATTATGAAGCGCAAGTGTGATGGTTTTAACAAATGCAATGTAGAAGCAGTAGCTGGTTCCTTGGAACACTGCTTGTGGCGCATAGTTGAGGCAACAGAAGATTATAATTATGAGGTGGTGATAGATTTCTCCAACAAGAATATCCATGCCTATTCAGAAAATAACGGAACAGTAGTGGACGAAGGAAATTGGGAGGTTACCGAAACAGGACTTCGCTTCAATGCTCTCTTCGCAGAAGTGGCCGGTATGATTGGGGATTGGAAGATTGTGGACTGTGGTGAAGGTCGCATTAAGCTCATGAATGACGAAGGAAGGTATTATATCTTGGAAAAGGATTGCGGTTTTGTGATTCCTGGCCCAGATGCCCTACGTGAGCTATTGGCAGAATGTGAATGGATCATTAAAAAAGTGGTTGCCCAAGGAACTGAAATGGATAGATTATTGGGGTATGAATTCCAATTCCTGTCCACCGATGTGATTACCTTGAGCAATGGAACAACAACTTTGGAAGGTGTTTGGCAGATTGGTTATAACAACGAGAACGTATTGTCTTTGATGATTTCTATTATGGATGAGCCAGACCTAAGTTTTGAATGGCCTGTGGCAGAGTTGCGTCAAGACCGATTAAAATTTGAAACGATTGATATAGGTTATGAGTTGTTGCTACAGCGTGTCTGTGGTGACAATGCCAATGATGCCGATGTGCTGGAAACACGAAACATTATGATGGGAGGGGCTTGGAACGTAGCATTCTACAAAGAAGGGGAAGTTGATTCCACCGCTACATTTACAGGATATGATTTTTACTTTGGCGATAACCATTTGGTAAAAGTGGATGAGAACGACAACCCCATCATCGAGGGCCTATGGAGGGTACTCAGGGGCCATGACCATCATTTAAGGTACTACCTAAACTTTGCCAATGATGAAGTTTTTGGGGAGTTGACCGAAGATTGGAAGATTGTTGAGGTCTCCACAAACAGAATCGAGTTGAAGGTCGTTATCGATGCCAATGTGTATAAGACCTTGGTCTTTGAAAAACAGTGATAAAGAATTGCCCCCAATCTTTCTTGATTGTGAAGGACGGCCTTGCCCCAAGGTCGTCCTTTTTTTATGGTAACAAGTTGTTGTTCTAGCCAAAGGTGTAATCCATCTGTTATTCATAACTTTGTGCTTCCTCAAAAATGAAGCAAGTAGATGTTTGATAATTTAAGCGACAAGCTCGATAAAGCCTTACATAATCTAAAGGGGCGTGGTAAGATCACGGAGATCAACATTGCCGAGACGATGAAGGAAGTACGTCGTGCCCTATTGGATGCCGACGTCAACTTCAAGATTGCCAAAGAGTTTACCAATAAGGTCAAGGATAAGGCCTTGGGCCAAGATGTATTGACCAACCTTCAACCAGGGCAGTTGATGGTAAAGATCGTCAAGGATGAACTCACGGAATTGATGGGGGGCGATGCGGAAGACATCAACCTCAAGGGAAGCCCGGCCGTAATTTTAATGTCGGGTCTCCAGGGTTCGGGTAAGACCACCTTTTCTGGAAAACTCGCCAATTTCCTCAAGACCAAAAAAGCCAAAAAACCTTTGTTGGTCGCTTGTGATGTCTACAGGCCAGCTGCAATAGACCAATTGCACATTGTGGGCGAGCAAATTGGGGCCGAGGTCTATTCCGATCGAGACAACAAAAACCCGGTGGCCATTGCCAAGGCCGGAATCAAGAAAGCCAAGGAATTGGGCTGTAACGTGGTCATCATTGATACCGCTGGGCGTTTGGCGGTAGATGGGGAGATGATGGACGAGATTTCCAATATCCATAAAGCGATCCAGCCCCAGGAAACCTTGTTCGTGGTAGATGCCATGACAGGGCAGGATGCCGTGAACACTGCCAAGGCATTCAACGATATTTTGAATTTTGATGGGGTGATCTTGACCAAGTTGGATGGTGATACCCGTGGTGGTGCGGCCATATCGATCAAATCTGTGGTCAACAAACCCATTAAGTTTGTTGGTACGGGCGAGAAAATGGATGCCATTGATGTGTTCCACCCTTCAAGAATGGCAGACCGTATTTTGGGCATGGGCGATGTGGTTTCACTTGTGGAGCGCGCCCAAGAGCAGTTTGACGAAGAACAGGCCCGAAAGATCCAGAAAAAAATTGCCAAGAACCGCTTTGGTTTTGATGATTTCCTCTCCCAGATACAGCAGATCAAAAAAATGGGGAGCATGAAGGATTTGATGGGGATGATCCCAGGTGTTGGAAAAGCCATGAAAGGGATGGATATAGACGATGATGCCTTTAAATACATTGAGGCCATGATCTATTCCATGACCCCGGATGAACGTGCCAATCCTTCAAAATTGAACAATAGCAGAAAAAAGCGAATCGCTGCAGGAAGTGGCCGTAGCATCCAAGAGGTAAACCAGTTGTTGAAACAGTTTGAGCAAATGAGCAAAATGATGAAGATGATGCAGGGCGGCAAGGGCAAGCAAATGATGCAGATGATGCAGAATATGCGTTAATCTATTGGTTAACAGTTGTAGTGGGCAGCGGTAAATATACACTGAATTAAATTTGAGAAATATGGGATTTGGAGAGTTGTTGGCCTACAAAAAAGCTTTTGGGGGCGTAATGCAAATTTTTCAAGTATCTAAATCCTTTCCCAAGGAAGAAAAATATTCATTGACGGATGCCAATGCAGAAAACTCAGAAAACACAAGTTTGGATTAATTTTGCAGAATCTTGTGAAGATATCGATAGTCAAATAGCAACAGAATTTTTAAAGGAAACTGAGGAAATAGGAAAATTAATACAATACATGATTAATAACACAGGCAAGTTTGGAGTAATGGAATAACTGTAGACTGCACCTGAAAACTAAGTACTGAGATGACAATACTGGATGGCAAAAAAGTATCCAATCAAATAAAAGAGGAGATAGCTGCAGAGGTGGCACAAATGAAGGAACGTGGCGAAAAAGTCCCACATTTGGCCGCAGTGTTGGTGGGCAGTGATGGGGCAAGCCTCACCTATGTGGGCAGTAAGGTAAAAGCCTGTGAACGTGTGGGTTTTGAATCGACATTGGTTAAAATGCCCGCAACAACCAGTGAGGTCGAGCTCCTTAAAAAAATTGATGAACTTAATAATGATGACGATATTGATGGGTTTATCGTACAATTGCCCTTGCCACCACAGATTGATACCCAAAAAGTACTCATGGCGGTAGATCCAGATAAAGATGTTGATGGTTTTCATCCCATGAACTTTGGAAAGATGGCATTGGATATGAGTACCTTTATCCCGGCCACCCCCTTTGGAATTTTGGAACTGTTGGAGCGATACAATGTAGAAACCCAAGGGAAGCACACCGTGGTTATTGGACGTAGCCATATTGTAGGTCGTCCCATGAGTATATTGATGGGGAGAAAGGGATGGCCCGGAAACTCAACAGTGACCCTTACCCACAGTCGTACCAAGAATATTACACAGATTATTTCCCAAGCAGATATCGTAATTTCAGCATTGGGAGTGCCCAATTTCCTAAAAGCTGAAATGGTCAAGGATGATGCCGTGGTCATTGATGTTGGCATTACCCGTGTTCCCGATGAAACAAGGCCCAAGGGGTATTACATAACTGGGGATGTTGATTTTGAAAACGTAAGCAAAAAGACATCATACATCACACCTGTACCCGGCGGGGTTGGCCCAATGACCATTGCTATGCTCTTGAAAAACACCCTTTTGGCAAGAGAGCGACATCAGTCTTAAACCATCATGAAAGTCATTTGTACTATATTTAAGAGTATAAATGACCGGACTTGAGCACTAGATTTTTTTTAGTATCCCTTTTTGTTGTTGTTGGTAAATTTTCCTTGGGGCAGATTTACGAAACTTCACGTTATGCAGATGATAATGGTCTGCCATCCAGAATTGTCCATGATGTCATTCAAGATAACGAGGGGTTTATTTGGGTTGGGGGAAACAATGGCCTATTTAAGTTTGACGGAAAAAAATTTAAGCCCTACAGAGCTAATCTGAAAGATACCATTGGTTTGAGAAGCAACCGCATTAATGTGCTGATCCAATCAACCGATGGCAACATATGGATAGGTACCCCTATGGGGTTGCATGTGATGGAAGACGGGAAGATCAAGCATCTGGGCCTTGTGGAAAATCCTAATGAACAGCAACGTTATATTCTCTCAATCTTTGAAGACCGACAACAAAGAATATGGGTTGGGACATACAATGGTGTTTTTCTAATTGAACCTGACACTGCGCCAATACATTTTCTGAAAGAAGAACAAGGGAAAAACATCACTGGTGGGGCTATTTGGCATATTTCACAGGACAGTCTGGGCCGTATCTGGGTTTTGACCAATGATGGGCCATACATAAAAAACACAGGCACTTATTCATTTGCACCTATTCCCCTAGAGTTTGATGAAAACTTTCAGTTAGGAGAATATAAGTTTCTCAAGAGTCGGCATATCAATGATACCATAGTTTTTTTGGGCACCTCTAAGGGATTGTTGAAAGGGGTGCTCACAAAGGAGAATAGATTGCGGATAGCGCATTTAAAAGATGCTGCCATGCAAAAAGTTGGTGACGATTACATTGATGATTTTTTGATGGCAAGAGACAGTAGCATTTTTTTGGCCACATGGAAAAACGGGTTAAAAAAAATTGCTGTTCAGGACAATGTATATGAAGAAGTTGCCATCGTTTCCAGGAACGGACTGCTGGAAATGTCGGGCGAGGTGAAATCTGTATTTGAAGACCGGCAGGGCAACATTTGGGTAGCCAATACCAACGGTTTGTACAAACTGAGTGTGCCAAGAACTGAAATACTAACGTTTCCGCCCAGATATGGCGCCAAATGTCTGGAAGATTTTTATGGTATTTATGCCATGGTTCAAGATCAAAAAGGATATGTTTGGGTGACCACCCCATGGACGCTATATCGCTTTTCAAAAGAGGATTTGTTTTCAGGAAACTGTCCTGAGGAATATTTGCATTATACAGATGAACATATGTTCAGGGCAAGGGATTTGTTCATTGATTCCCAAAACCGCCTTTGGGTAAGCGCTACGGAAGGATTATTTGTGACCCAATTGGATGCGGAACAAAATCTAGGAGAATTTATAAGATACACCACAACTGATGGACTGCCCCATAATTGGTGCTTTAAAATGGAGCAGATAGACGAAAACAATTACTGGTTGGGCAATTATGCCGGTTTTGTAAAAATGACATTAGCGGATGGAACCCACAAAAATGTCAAGTTCAAAACCCATGTACATGACGAGAAAACCCCAGAAAGTCTGGTGAACAGTCAGGTAATGGATGTGGAATATGATAAAAATGGGGATGTTTGGGTAGGCACCTTTAGTGGAGTTGGTCGGTTGGTCAGTGAATTTGGCGAAGGCACTTTTGAAAACTTCTCCAGTTCTTTTGGAAAATTTAGCAGCCTCAGCAACAACTCCATCAAAAAGATCTTTTCCGATAGCAAGGGGAATCTATGGGTGGCCACCCAACGCGGTTTAAATAGGCATGATTTTAAAGAAAAAGAGTTTCAGCAATTTGGCCATGCAGAGGGATTGCCATCGGAATATGTGTTGGGCTTGGCAGAAGATTCAAAAGGGTTTTTATGGATTTGCACCACCAATGGGGTGTTAAAGGCCCGTTATGATATGGCTGAAAAAAAGTTGATTCCCCAAAGACACTATACTTCAAAAGATGGATTGGTTGATAATATTCCCTACCGCAACTCAATTTTTATTACCGGAGAAGATGATGTGGTCATAGGCAGTAGGGATGGGATAAGTATCATAAAATCCAGTGCGGAAGAAGGAATTGTAGCGGCAGATGTAGATTTGGCATTGACGGGCTTTGGTAAGATTGGCAATAAGGCAGAGGGCTTTACATCGGTTTTGGATAAGCTTGGGCAAAATTCAATTTCCTTGGCATATCAAGAGAACTCAATACAAATAGAATATGCGGCCTTGGACTTTGTAAAACCAGAATTCACCACCTACCGTCACAAGGTATTGCCCAACAATGAGACTTGGATACAGACAGGCAACAACTCCCAACTTGCCTATTACAACCTGTCACCAGGCGAGTATGAATTTATTTTGGATGGTTCCAACAGTTTGGGGCAATGGTCCCGTGATCCTATTCGGTTGTGGGTTACCGTCAAGCCTCCATTTTGGAAATCTAATGGAGCGTATTTGGGCTATCTTGTAGTGTTCTTGGGGGGTGTAGGGTTAATTTATAGGGCTAGAATACGGAAGAAAGAAAGGGAGTTGGAAAAAAATATGGCATTGGAGGCCGCCATTGTCAACGAAAGGGAACAATTAAGAAAAGAGAATGCTGCGGATTTTCATGACGAATTGGGTTCAATGGTCACCAAAATATCCATGTTTTTGACCATGGCCGAACGCAATTTTGAAGAAGGAAAGAATCCCGTCCCCTTTTTTTACAAGATTAGGGAGAATATAAAGGGATTGTCCTCGGGTTTTAGGGATTTACTTTGGGTAATCGATCCACAAAAAGATAGTTTGGCAGACACGTTTTTGAGATTGAAGGAATTTGGTGAGGATTTATTTGAACCGAGCCGTATAGACTTCAAAACAAGTAGGTTTGAAGAGATGTTCATAGAAAGGAACTTAAACCCCAAGACAAAAAAGCAACTGATGATGATCTTTAAAGAGGCCATGACCAATTGCCTTAAGCATTCGGATGGGGATGAAGCCCATATGATGCTCAAAACCAATGGTGCGTTCTTCAAAATGGAATTTTCTGATAACGGCTCTGGTTTTGATGTGGACAAGAAGTCCAAAGGCCGTGGAGTAAAGAACATGAGGGCACGGGCAGAAAGTATCGGGGCCCTTTTTTCCATAACATCTTCTTCTAAGGGGACTGTGGTCCTATTGGATAGAATACCCCATATGGGTGATGTATTTTCTGAAGGCCAGACTTAACTTGTAACCAATGTCATTACAGGATATTCATATTGCCATAGTGGAGGATGACAATGAGATCCGTCAGGCTTTGCGTTTGATTATTGACGGTTCTAAGGGGTTTTCGTGCAAATATGCCTTTCCCGATGGCGAATTGGCCTTGGCCTCCATAGGCAATCTGCCCGTAGACATTATTTTGATGGACATAGACCTGCCCGGTAAATCGGGGATTGAGGTTACCCGTCGGTTAAAGGCTAAAAACCCAGAAGTGGATATTATCATGCTCACCGTCCAATCTGATGATGATTCTATCTTTGAATCGCTTTGTGTTGGGGCTTCGGGCTATCTTTTAAAGGATACGAGCCCGGCAGAATTACTGGTTCATATTAGAGAAGTATATGAGGGTGGGGCACCCATGAGCAGTACCATTGCAAGACGGATCATCAATTCCTTCCGGGTGGTGGAAAACCCTTTGTCCGAACGCGAAACGGAAATTCTGAGAATGTTATCCAAAGGGCTCAATTATAAGGAAATTGCAGAAAAGGTATTCCTAAGCCCGCATACGGTAAAGACCCATATCAAGAACATCTACGCCAAGTTGCATGTGGGCAATAGGGCAGCGGCCATTTACAAGGCCATAAAGCACAAGCTCATATAAACGACGATCACAAATACCTCTTTTGGGTGATTGATGCAAATTGATCAAAAACAGAGATTTGGATGAAAAAATCAATAAAATCATCCAAAAATGGGAACACTTAAAATCAAAGGATTGGCATTTCTGGCCATTTTCTCGCTGTGCTATATCTCCGTACAGGGACAAAAACGTCTGTTAAAAAAAGTAAAGAACAAGTTAGAGGACAAGGTCGTTGAAGCTGTTGATGACGAATTGAATAAAAAGGAAGAGAACGGCCCACAAAAGAAGGATGGGGGCGAAACCAAGAAGCCTTCCATAAAACTGAACAAGTTTGAATTGGACACTACCTTCATAGATTATGACAACATTATCTTTTTTGATAATTTTAAAGGGGAGCGCGTAGGGGAATTTCCAAAGAAGTGGCTTCCGGTCAGCGGCTTGACCCAATTGGTCGAAACTGAAATTAACGGAGAAATGAAAGTGATGCCCAGTTTTGATGATGACGTCACCATAAAACCCAGATATAAAAATGATAATTATCTTGGGGATTCCTTTAAAATGGAGCTTTTGGTATACCAACAATTTCAGGGTAATGAACGTTATGATATTTCATTGTACCATGACCCCAAAAAAAGGCCTACGGTAATCTACACCTCCGCTTTTGGGGTGTCCATGACAGGTGGTGCTAAGGTACGCTACTCAGAAGGACCATCTGAAGGATGGAAAAAAATTCAGATATCCTTTAACCAAGGAACAATCAAGGTTTTTGCCGAGGGCCAGCTTATGATCAACCAACCTTTGATTGATGTGACTGAATTCACCCATTTTCACTTTACCACCCTTAATGTAAGCCCTGGCTTATTGTCCTATATAGCTATATCCAAAGAGGGTTTGCCCTTGTATGAAACCTTGGTCAATGAAGGCAAGCTGGTGGTTCGGGATATCAATTTTGCCGTTAATAGCTATGAGTTGGATAAAAGTTCTTTTGGGATTCTTGATGAAATTGTACGAATGATGAATGAGCATCCAGAGGTTAAGCTTTCCATTGAAGGACATACAGATTCTGATGGCAGTATGGGAGCTAACCAGACGCTTTCAGAAAACAGGGCACAGTCTGTAAAGGCCTATTTGATTGGTAAGAACATAGACCCCGACCGACTTTCAAGCAAAGGGTTTGGAGAGCGTAAACCACTGGATTCAGGCTCGTCTGCAGAGGCTAAAGCAATGAACAGGCGTGTAGAATTTGTGCTGTTATGATCAATAAATCAGTAGCCATGAAAAAAATACTTAAATTGACCATAGTTGTGCTGTGTGCAGTATGGGCACCGCAATCACTTCAAGCGCAATATCAGTATCCATCGCAAGAACGGATGCAAGAATTGTTGGATCAGCTTGAGTACTGTAAACAAGAACTTAAAGCGACCCAGCTAGAGATTAAGAATATGGAGGAAAATGCCTCCGAATATACCCTTGCCGAGTATCAAGAAGCAAAGATGTTGGTTGATAGGATTAAAACCTGCATCGCCGCTTCAAGGGCCGAACTGGATAACATACGCAAAGAGTATCCGGGCTGGTTCAACGCTAAGAATGCAGTCCTGCCTTATGACAGGCATCAAGAAATGACTCCCATTAGTTTGGAGGAACGATTAGGGGAACTGGACAAAAAAATAGAGGAAATCTTAAATAGGTTTAACGATTTGGATAAGCCTACGAATTAGGTCATCTACTATTAACAACAAAAAACAACTCCTATGAAAAATAGTTTAGTAATTATACTGGGTATCGTCTTTCTTTTTTTGGTTTCATGCAAAAAGAAGCCCAAAACCGAGGATGATACAAAGGAAGATAGGATTGAACTGAATGCTGGTTCAGATGATATGAATGTCGAATCCAAGGCAGTTGCAAAAGTCAAGGACTGCGATGATTTTATTGATCAATATGAGAAGTGGTCAGAAGAGTATATAGCCTTTTTGACAAAATATAAAGATGATCCCATGGAGGCGTTCACCTCACCAGAATATTCGCAGATGGTACAAAGGGCTGCTTCTTGGTCGCAGGAATGGTTGTCCATCTCGGTTTCTTGCGCTCAAAATCCAAGCTATGAAAAAAAAGTAAAGGAGATTGCCGATAGGATGGATGAAGAAATGAAGGAACTGGGCTATAAAGAATAGGGTTCAGTTCTTTTCAATGCTTCCTTCAATTTGGGTTTCTTCCTCATCTTGGGGAGTCAATAGGTCTAAATCCTCGCTCTCATCATTGGTGCAACTTCCCAAAGCCATGCCCGTGAAGACTAGGGACACCAAAAGCAAAATAGTTTTCATGTCAAGGTAAAATTTGGGATTTTATATATCTGTTAAACGTTTTGTTGGTCCGGTTCTTGTTTTTAATAGGTTTATTTCGATAACTTACAGTTATAAAAAAAACCGGAATGCGAACCCAAAACAAGGTTACCTGGGTTGTTTTTGCCTTTTTGGCCATAGGGGTAGGACTTTATCCTTTGCTCTATTTTGTAATGGATACTGAAGTTGGCTTGCTTTCCTCCAAGTCACAGGAATTGTTACAAAATACCTTTTGGAAGCTTGGGTTTTATGGACATATTTCGTTCGGGGGACTGGCCTTGTTGGTAGGGTGGTCCCAGTTTAGCAAAAAATTGCGCACAAAGTATTTATGGCTGCACCGAAACTTGGGCATGGTCTATGTGCTTTCTGCTTGGGTATCGGGTGCTTGTGGCGTGGGCATTGGGTTTTATGCTACGGGTGGGTGGGTCAGCGCACTTGGGTTTATACTATTGGGCCTTATTTGGCTTTACACCACGTTTTCTGCCTATACCGCAATTAAAAATAAAGATTTGGGCAAGCACCAGGCCATGATGATCTATAGTTATGCGGCCTGTTTTGCCGCGGTTACCTTGCGCCTTTGGTTGCCCATACTCACCTTTGCCTTTGGAGAATTTATAGTTGCCTACAGAATTGTGGCATGGCTTTGCTGGGTGCCCAATATGATGTTTGCCCATTATTGGGTCAGAAAAAAAGGAATGGTTTTAGGTTGATTTATTTAGCAAACAACTGCCTCATATCCTTAAAAGCTTTGAATTCCAACGCGTTTCCGGCAGGATCCAAAAAGAACATGGTGGCCTGTTCACCCACCTCGCCCTCAAACCGAATGTAGGGTTCTATGATAAATTCAATTCCCTTGGATTTTACATCTTTGGAAAATGATTGAAAGGTATCCCAAGGCAAGACTACACCATAATGGGGAACAGGAACATTTTTACCATCAACAGGATTAGTATGTAATTTTTCTCCGGTTTTTGGCTTATAATGGATGACCAGTTGATGTCCAAAAAAATTGAAATCTACCCAATGGTCACTGCTTCTGCCTTCTTCACAGTTTAAAACATCACGATAAAAGGTTCGGCATTCCTCTAGATTATGTACGGGGATGGCCAAATGAAAAGGTGTAATGTTCATTGCTAGGGAATTTGTGTGGTAAAAATAATACCAATTCAGTTTTGAGATTCCTCCAAAAATGATATGATCTGGTCATTTACCTTGTCTTGGTGCATAGAGTGGCCCAGTCCTTCAGTAAGCACTAATTGGCTGTCCTTCCAGTGTTCATGCACACGAACCGATGCCGTAAACGGAACCTGGGCATCCTGTTTATCATGAAAGAGCAGCCCCTTTTTGGTGTTGTCCTTTACAAAATGGGCACTGGAAAATTCATGAAAATGGTAACCAAACCATTTTTTTAATCGTTCATCCATGGCTTTCCATACCCTTTTGTTGAATTTGAGAATGTTTTGGTATTGGTGCATAAATGCTTCAAACTCGCAGGGAGAGCCTATCGTCACAATTTTTTCAACGGAAGATTCCGGAAAGAGGTAATGGTGATATAGGATGGTCATGCCCCCAATGGAATGGGCAACGATATGTTGGGGTTCAAACGTGTCTATAAAATGTTTTAGGGTGTTGGCATAGAGTGGTACATGCAACATTTTGCCCGTGGAATTGCCATGGGCCGGGGCGTCAAAGGCAATGATATTAAAATTTTCCTCTTGGAGTTTTTTTATCAGGTTTCGCCATCGGTAGGTGTTGCTCTCCCATCCGTGCAGCAATAAAACCGTCTTTTTGCTCCCATCCCATCGATATGATTGAATGTGTTGTCCCAAGACCTCTTCAACAGATAGTTTGGCATCGTCCAAAAACGCGGCCTGTTCGGGTTTTACCCTGCCCTTTCTAATGGTCGTAAAGATGTCAAAGGCTATTTTGGCGGTCTTTTCCTTGTTGAAAAGAACAAGGAAGTTGAGCCATTGCCCATAAACCAGGGGAATGATTTTGGCTAGGATTTTTTTCATGTGTTGAACAGATTCAAATGAATGTATGGTGGGGACTATGGGTTCTGCATGACATTATTCCCAAGCCACCATCATATATTTGATTTTTGCTTCATCCGGAATTTGAACTTCTTCAATGGCATCCATGGAAAAGCGAAGATTGGCGGGCAATTCCGTTTTTGCTATGGTAAAATAAAGATTGCTTTTCCTGACCGTGATGACAATGTTGTTCATGGACGTAATGATCTTGGCTATGTCATAGTTGTCCTTAATGTCCTTGAAGGTGTTGTTGAGTCCCACGCCTTTGTCAGAAAGGTAGCGGGGGTCTTCAACCCTTATGTTCTCAACGGTTTGCACGCTGTCCTTATTGGGGGTCAAGGTCAATAAAAGGGGGCCGTTTTTCTCATAGATTTTGATCCTTAAGCTCCGCAATTCTTTGTTTTCCTCAAAAGTGTCCGAAACCACGGAGTCCTTTTCAAAAATGGTTTCCAAATCTTTGACCAAATCGGTCTTGTGCAATTTGCCCACACTGTCATTGGTGATTAAAAAAGTAGTGTCCTTTTTACATGAGACAACCAATGTTGAAATACAAATTCCAATAACGAATACTATTTTTTTCATTTTCCAGTAACTATATCTATCGTAAAACTTTTTTTAATACCCCCAACACACCACGAATAAATGTGGCACTGGTCAAAACCTTTACCACAGGGTTCATTCGGGTGCTTCGGCTTCTTGATGAACTTCTTCTTGTCGAGGCTTTCTGTTTTTCTTCCCGTTCTTTTTCCCGTTCCGCTTCTTTCTCGGCTCGTTCAATCTTTTCGTTCAAGATTTCGTAGGCGCTCTCCCGATCTATGGTGTCATTGTATTTTTTGACCAAGTTGGAGGTGTTGATGACTTTTTTTAATTCAGAATCGGTCAAGACGTCCATACGGCTCATGGGTGCGCGCAACATGGTGGCCGCCAATGGGGTGGGTCTTCCTTTTTCATCTAAAGCAGAAATTAATGCCTCTCCAATTCCCAAAGAGGTCAATATTTCTTCGGTGTCGTAGAATTCAGAATCGGGGTAGTTTTGTGCGGTCAGTTTTATAGCCTTTCGGTCTTTTGCGGTAAAGGCACGAAGGGCATGCTGTACCTTAAGACCCAATTGGGCCAAAACATCGTCTGGAATGTCAGCGGGGTTTTGGGTCACAAAATAAAGGCCAATTCCCTTGGAACGAATCAATTTGACAATACTTTCAATTTGATCCAACAAGGCTTTTGATGCGTTTTCAAAAATCAAGTGTGCCTCATCAATGAACAAAACCAATTCGGGTCGGTCACTATCACCTTGCTCTGGGAAAGTTCCATAGATCTCGGCCAAAAGGCTCAACATAAAGGTGGAGAACAGTTTGGGCCGGTCTTGAATATCGGTCAGGCGGATGATGTTGATGTAACCACGTCCATTTTCATCAATACGGGTCAGGTCATCAACTTCGAACGACTTTTCGCCAAAGAACAGATCGGCACCCTGTTGTTCCAGTTCGATGATTTTTCTGAGGATGGTACCCGTAGAACTGGTGGAAATGCGACCGTACTCCTTCTGAAACTCTTTCTTGCCCTCCCCCGTGGCATATTGCAATACTTTTTTAAAGTCGTTCAAATCCAACAGGGGCAATTTGTGGTCATCACAGTATTTAAAGACGACGGCCACAATACCTTCTTGGGTGACCGTGAGGTCTAAAATTCTGGAGAGCAGGACCGGGCCAAATTCTGAGACCGTTGCCCGTAACCGTACCCCGTCCTGTTCGGAAAGTGTGAGGATCTCCACCGGAAACCCCTTGGGTTCAAACGGCAGTCCAATGGCTTCATGGCGTTCGTCAATCTTTTTATGTCCCGGACTGGGTTGGGCAATACCGCTCAAATCGCCTTTTAGGTCCATCAGAAGCACGGGAATGCCCTGATCGGATAGGTTTTCGGCAATGACCTGTAGCGTTTTTGTTTTTCCGGTTCCCGTGGCTCCCGCGATCAGGCCATGACGGTTCAAGGTTTTTAGGGGGACTTTGATGAAGGCTTCCTTTACGGTCTCACCATGGAGCATTCCAGCTCCCATGGTAATGTAGTCGCCCTTCATGGTGTAGCCCTTTTCTATTTCGGCAAAGAATTTTTCCTTGGAGTCCATTGCTTCGAATTTGTGCTAAAAATAGGCATTCAAAGTAAGAAGAACGAAATGTGGATTTGGAATTTCATGACAGATGCTTCAGATTCCCATGAATTCATGAAATTAGTGTCCAATTAAAAACTATAGAAGATGAAACAGTTGTCTAAATACCTAGGATTGTACGGTCTATTTTTTTTGATGGGTTTGAGTGGTCTCCATTCCCAAGAAAAAACTGAGATTATTTTTCACGAACCTGAAAATCCTGCTAGGGCCTCCGCACCATTCAGTGAGGCGGTACAGGCCGGAAACCTTTTCTTTTTGGCCGGACAGATCGGCATGGACCGTTCTGTGGGTGCCTTGGCCCAGGGAGGCATACAGGAAGAAACGGAGCAGGCCATAAAAAACATTCAGGGCGTATTACGTTATCATGGGATGAGCCTTGACAATGTGGTGAAGTGTACCGTAATTTTGAGTGATATCAATGATTTTAAGGCCTTTAATGAGGTGTATGTAAAATACTTTACCAAGAAACCCGCCCGCACTACTTATGCCGCGGCTGGTCTGGCGGTTGGGGCCAAGATTGAGATTGATGTGATTGCGGTTAAGTAAATCCTGCAATCTAAAAATCCAATTATCCAAGCATCCAACTTTCTTTGAATCCAATTAATCCAACCTATCTTTGCACAATGGCTCAGAAAGATGACATGCATTTGGTTGATAAGGGGTTGATGCTCCCCTTGATGGAGGAATTCTACACCATTCAGGGGGAAGGGTATCACAAGGGAACTGCCGCCTATTTTATTCGTGTCGGTGGTTGCGATGTGGGCTGCCATTGGTGCGATGTAAAAGAGAGTTGGAATGCCGATAGCCATCCACCTACAGCTATCCAATCCATAGTTGACAATGCAGCGAAGTATTCAGATACCATTGTGGTCACAGGGGGAGAGCCCCTAACCTGGAATATGGAACCCTTGACCCAAGGGTTAAAGCAAAAAAACCTTAAGATCCATATTGAAACTTCTGGGGCATACCCCTTGACCGGGATTTGGGATTGGATTTGTCTATCGCCCAAAAAAGTAAAACTGCCTGTTGGGGATATTTATAGAAAGGCCCATGAGTTAAAAGTGATTGTCTACAACAAGCACGACCTAAAGTTTGCAGAAGAACAGGCGGCCCAGGTGAATGATGATTGCATACGGTATCTACAGCCCGAGTGGAGTGTCCGTGACAAGGTGATTCCCTTGATTGTGGATTACGTGATGCAGAACCCCAAATGGAAGGTCTCTCTACAGACGCATAAGTACCTTAATATTCCGTAGAAAAAACAAAGGGGCAGTTATGTTACCGCCCCTTAGTATTGTTAAAGCTACATTTTTAATCCAAGAAGTGGATGTTTCTTGGGGTATATGGTGCGCCGTATTGCTTTAGTTTTTTTCTAAAAGCATCAAATTTATTGTTGGCCAAATTTTTGACTTGTTCATACACGGGGGCAAATTCCTCTTTGGCTATGCCATACGTTCTTTTGTGGGTTTCTGTTGGGGAACCCGTAGATCTGTTCTGCTCAAAAGTTAAGTAGCCTACTCTACTTCCAATTGAGGGAGGAGTACCTTGATCCAGACGGGAGGCAATACCATCTCCGTTTATTTTTTTATTCAACTCAGCTATCTCCAATTTAAGTGCTTTCCAATCCTTCAATAGGTCTATATGTTGGGTAGGCGTTTGCTTTATGGCTTCTTTCATATACTTTAGTTCATCAGAAAGTTCGGAGAGTGAATTTCTTACACTGTTTACCTTGCCGGATAATTCATTGATTTCCTGTTGGAATTTGGCCAATGCTTCCCTGTCATCTGCTGGAAGTACGGTATTGTTCAACGGAACCACTTTAAAGGTAACGGCTTGGGAAAGTACTGTTTCCACATCGTCCATAATCTTGGAAAGACTAACGGAATAGGTGCCGGGAGGAACCAAGGCCCCTTTGTTCTTGCCGGCAAACGGATTGTAGAACGGGGATTTTTTAAAGTTGATCGGTTCTTGGGTGGCATAGCGCAAATCCCAGTTCATTCTTTGTAAACCTGCCTTGGGGGCGGTGAATAGTTTGCGAATAATCTCTCCTTTTTCATTGGTGATGTTGAGCACCAATTGGGGGGCTATTTCTTGGGCTTCATTTTGCAAAGCGTCATAGGATGGATAAGGATTATCCTTTCCTTCTTTGGCCAAATCTTTGGTGGCTGCCTTGCGTTTGTCTTTCTTGTTTTTGATCTCGTCTTTCAAATACCAAGTAAAAATGGCTTCGGAACCTAGGTTGTCACCAATATAAAAGGCGTCTCCCAAAAAGGCTTTATGGGGAAGCCCCAAAGGGAGCGACATTTCAAATTGAAGCGCATCCCGAACGCCAAACAGGATTGCATCGTCCTGTAGTTTTGGGCTAATGCCCCTTAGGCTGGAATAGTCGTCCAACACGTAAAAACCCCTGCCAAAAGTACCCAGGACCAAATCTTCATGGTCTTCTTGTATGGCAATATCGCGTACTGCTATGGTGGGGAGCCCTCCTTTGAGTTGTTTCCACGCGCCGCCTTGGTCATCTGAAAAGAAAACGCCAAATTCAGTACCCACAAACAACAAATTTTTGTCAATATGGTCTTCTTCAATGGTATATGTGGAACCTCTTTCGGGAAGGTTGCTGCTTATGGACGTCCATGAAGCTCCTTTGTCGCTACTGATGTAGACATAAGGTTTAAAGTCGCCATTTTTGTGGTTGTTAAAGCAAGCATACACCACATTTTCATCATGTTTGGAAGCAAATAGGGCATTTACATAGGTTCTGTTGGGCACTTTGGGGAAGGTCGCTATTTTACGCCAGTTTTTCCCTCCATCCTCAGTGACCTGAACCAGTCCGTCGTCCGTGCCAACATATAATAAATCGGGATTTTTTGGCGATTCAGAAAAGGCCACAATAGTGCCATAGGGCGAGGTGGATTGGTTTTTCATGACGGCGTCAATACCCCAAATCCTTCCCATGACAGGGAGTTCGTTTCGGTTTAGGTTTCGGGTGAGGTCATCGCTGATGACGTCCCAACTGTTGCCCCGGTCATCACTTTTAAACAACTTGTTGGCCGCAAAATACAGGCGACCGGAAACATGGCGGCTTACGGCCAAGGGAGCATCCCAGTTCCAGCGGTAACTGTTTTCGTTTTTCCGTTCTTTGGGCTGAATTCCCTTTTTTTCGCCGCTAAGCTTATCAAAACGCATTAGCACACCGTATTGGGATTGGGCATACACGATGTTTGGGTTATCGGGGTCGACCTGCGATTCAAAACCATCCCCTCCTTGGGTAACGAACCAATCAAAATTATTGGGACCGTTATTGCTAATGGTCCTGGAAGGGCCTCCCAAGCTAAAGTTGTCCTGGGTGCCACCATAGATGTTATAGAAGGGTTTGGCATTGTCCACGGCTACTTTATAAAATTGGGTAACGGGTAAATTTTGTTTGAACGACCAGTGCTTGCCCCCATCCCAAGATTCATAAATACCGCCATCGTTCCCAGAAAGTAAATGGTTGGTGTTGTTGGGATTGATCCAGATAACGTGGTTGTCCACGTGCTTGTAATCTTCCCCTACATAATCAAAGGTCTTTCCCCCATCATGGGTGACGCGCATCCAATTGTTCATGGCGTAGACACGGTCTGGGTGTACGGGGTCGGCAAAAATTTCTTGGTAATAATTTCCGCTTGTAGCGTAACCCCCTCTTTTTTCCCAAGAAGCGCCCCTGTTGGTGGATCTATAAAATCCGCCTTTTCCTTGTGATGCCTCAACAATGGCATACAAATATTCTGGATTTGCCGGGGAAACGGCCAAACCGATCCGTCCCAACATGGTTGTTGGAAGCCCCTTGTTTATTTTTTGCCATGTAGCACCCCCATCCTCAGATTTGTGCATGCCCGATCCAGGGCCGCCGCCAATATAGGTAAACACATGGCGTCTTCTTTGAAAGGTGGAAGCATACAGCACGTCTGGGTTTCTTGGGTCCATGACAACATCATTTACCCCGGTATGTTCGTCAACGGTAAGAACGGCATTCCATGTTTTTCCACCATCGGTCGTTTTATAGAGGCCGCGTTCACCACCAGCGCTCCAAAGGGGTCCAATGGCAGCAACATAGACCACATTGGAATTGTCTGGGTGCACAATTATTTTTCCGATGTGTTCGGAAGTTTTTAGCCCCATGTTTTTCCAGCTCTTTCCCCCGTCTGTTGATTTGTAAACGCCATCGCCATAGGAAACGCTTCGCTGGTTGTTGTTCTCCCCACTACCGACCCAAACAATGTTTGGATTGTTGGGATCCAAGCTTACACAGCCAATGGAATAACTTCCCTGCCCGTCAAAGATAGGTTGGAAGGTATTGCCCGCATTGATGGTCTTCCACACCCCACCCGCAGAAGAGGCAACATAGTATTCATTAAAGTTGTGTGGGTTTACGGCAATATCGGAGATACGGCCAGAGGTAAGTGCAGGGCCTAGGCTCCTAAATTTTAATCCAGAAAGGTCGGCTTTTTCCAAAACAGACGTATTCGCAGATTCTTTGTTGGTTTTCTTTTTCCGTTGCGAAAAAATTGGGATGGAAAGAAGAATGAATAAGAAAAGAACGTATTTTTTCATGTGTCATATGGTTTTAAGTAAATCAAATCATCGAAAGGTAGTAATAATTTATAATCCCCAATAGGAATGGTGTTGCCAAGATCCGAACTGTTGGCCATTGAATTTGCCAAAGAGGATGGAAATAAAAAACCACATCGAATAAGTGCTTGTAAACCAAGCTTTTTTAGAATAAGTTGGGAACGTTATGTGGGTTATAAATTTTTAGCGGTTGTGCTGGTGATACGGCCCCCATTGTTTTCGAGATCGATCCGGCATTCATTGTCAAGGACGGGGACAATGGCATTCTTTGATGCGGCGTTGGCCTCAAGGGTCTTGACAAAGGCTGCCCCGGACATGGTGCAGGCATTGTGCAATTTTCCAATAGCACCCATTCCCTTGGCAGTGGTAAACTGAAGCTCGGACCCCATTAAACAGCCAGCTATACTGCAATGATTATCCGAAGCAGGGTCTTCGTGGTTGTTGATCATCACGGGATTGGTGCCCAAGTTCACCAAACCGAACAGATGCCCGAATTCGTGGTTTAAGGTGGCGGTCTCTAATTCTGCATTGGAAATGGAACTGTTCAAAGTCAATTCCCGGATTACGGATTCGTAGATGACCATGGAAGTGTTTCGGTAAACGGCGCCTAAGGTAAAGAGGTTGGAATCTGGGTCATCATCATCAGAGGGAGCATCGGAAAAATAGATGTAGATGCCCAAGGTGGAACCCTTGTTATAGGTGCTCCTATTTTCAATTTCCAACTCGGAAATTCGTTCCAATGAGAGGTTGGTTTCGTTTGGGGATTCCAAGGGGGTATAGCTGATATTGATAACTTGTTTGTGGCTGAACTCCCTTAAAAAGTCCTCAAAATTATCCATGGCAGCTTGGGTGGGCCTAAACCCGTTAACGTAGGCAATCTCAATTTGCAATCGGTCAAAATTGGCATTGGATAATATATCGTTTCCAGAGTCACCAGATGCAAGAAAATTGTTGGGATAGGCCTCTCTTGGATTGATGTTCAATTCAGTTTGCTTATCCGAACCATCACTGGAACAACCCAGAAAAATCAATGCCGAGGAGGCAAGCAACAATAAAAGTAATTTTTTCATTCCATCTTTATTTTAGAAAACGTTTAGTGGCCATGGATAGTATCAATCGATCACCAGCCGGGCCAAATAGTCGTAGTGTTTACCCTCAACAATCAATTCGCACCGTAACCCTACCTGTTCGGCATATTTTTTTAAGGTGTTAAAGTCAATATATACCCAATCAAAAATGGGGCCTTTTTGTTTTTTGTACGCTAGTTGAAATTGCACTTCCCCGTAATAGTCCAAATGTCCGGGCACCCAATGGCCCCCATCGTCATCTTGGTCGAACATATAGATGATGTTGCTGGAATCCAACAAAATTTGTCCGTCATCGGACAGTAACCCCTTAAAATGGGTCAAATGATCGCACAGGTTTTTGAGCTTTCCCACAATCCCGATGCCGTTCATCAACAAGAGCAGGGTGTCAAACTTTTTATTGGAAAAATCCAAAATGCTGCTTTGGATAGTTTTGAGAACTCCCCGTCTCTTACAAACTTCAATGGCTCCGGAAGAACGGTCCAGTGCAGTAACATCAAAGCCATTTTCTTGTAGCCAAAGACTATGGCTGCCCGCGCCACAACCAACATCTAGAACCATACCCTGGGTCAATTGCAGGGCCTTTTGTTCCAAAGCAGGCATTTCGTCATACCCCCTAAAGAGATAGGGTAGGGGCATGGTGTCCTTTTCGTCCAAGGAAGAAAAAGAGATGATGTCCTCAATATAATCCCCGGATTGATAATCCAGAAGGGCATTTCCAAAAATATCCATGGCACAAATATCAACAGCCTTTGGTTAAGTTTGCAACAATGGAAGAGATTTTAAGGAATTTGCCCCAAAAGGCAGCAGAAAAGCAACAGGAAAGCAAAAAGTTCTTTGCAAGGTTAAGGAAAAAGCCGCCCAAGAATTTGGATTATGTGATGCAGGAATTGCATGATGAAGCGTTTTCACGTATAGATTGCCTGGGCTGCGCCAATTGTTGCAAGACCACGGGACCTTTGTTCACCAATGCCGATATTGAGCGCTTGGCCAAACATTTTAGAATGAAACCTTCGGTTTTTATGGACATCTATTTACGGGTAGATGAGGATGGTGACCACGTTCTGCAACAAACGCCCTGTACGTTCTTGGGGGCAGATAATTATTGCTCTGTATATGACGTGCGTCCCAAGGCTTGCCGCGAATACCCGCATACCAACAGGAAGAAGTTCCATCAGATTGCAAATTTGACCCTAAAGAATGTATCAATCTGCCCTGCGGCCTTCCAAATTGTGGAGGCGATGAAAGCACGATTGGTTTGAAAGTAGACGGTGGGCAGTGAGCAGTAGTCAGTAAAAAATGTGCACTTGCACTTGAATTTGTATTTTAGTGACCATGGAGCAGATGATGGATTACTTTGAGAATATTCCGGCCCTAGACCGGAGCTTGATTTTGGTGGGGGGCATTACTTTTTTTTGGATTTTGGAAGGAATGGTGCCCCTCTTTAATGTGCGGTATAAAAAATGGCGCCATGCCGTACCCAACTTCTTTTTTACCTTGACCACGATCATTGTCAATTTCCCCTTGGCATTTTTACTGTTGAACACCGCTGACTGGGCTGTGGCCAAGGATTTTGGCATTATCAATTGGTTGCCCAACATGCCTTTGTGGCTCTATGTGCTATTGGGGCTTTTGTTGCTGGATCTGATCGGGGCCTATGCCGCCCATTGGGTAGAACATAGGGTAAAGCCGCTCTGGATGGTCCACTTGGTACACCATACGGACCATAATGTGGATACCACCACGGCCAACCGGCACCATCCTTTGGAGAGTCTTATCCGGTACACCTTTACCTTGGTAGCCGTATTTGTGGTAGGGGCGCCCATAGGGGTGATCATGTTGTACCAAAGCCTTTCGGTGGTTTTTTCACAGTTTAACCATGCCAATATCTCGTTGCCCAAAAAAGTGGATAGGGTTTTGAGTTGGGTTATTGTTTCGCCCGATATGCACAAGATACACCACCATTATGTGCTGCCCTATACCGATTCCAATTATGGAAACATCTTTTCTGTTTGGGATAGGATGTTTGGCACCTATATGGTCATGGACCGGGAAAAGATTGTCTATGGGGTGGATACTTTTCCAGATGAAAAGGAAAATGCCAGTATTTGGGGCTTGTTAAGACAACCTTTTCATAAATACAGAAGGCCGACGACGGAAAAATAATTTTCAGAGACAAGGAATCTGCCAAATTATTTGAAACGCATCTTGTTTAAGACTTGGCCTTTGGTTTTTTTGGAATTATGGAATAAAGGATCGTGTTCATTTTCAACATTTGTCAACGGTCTTGTTTGTGAACAGTAGCGGATTTATGACGACTGCTTTTAGTTTACTAACATAACCCGTGGTGCATTTTGAAACGGATTTTTTTGAAAAATGCGTCATGCTGAACCCGTTTCAGCATCCCACTATGGATTTTTGTACTAAGATTTATGGAATGTGACCCTGAAACAAGTTCAGGGTGACGAAAATCGTTGTTATTTTAGCATTATATGGATGCTAAATATCTTTTAAGGTTAAAATAGCAAAATGCACCATGGGTTAACATACTTTAATCAAATGAAATAGCGGTTTGAATTGATCCCCAAACCGCTATTGCTCATACACCTTGTTGTGTTTAGTACTTATTTGATTTTTTTAAATTTTTAAATTGTTTGACCATTTTTCCGAAATTTTTGTCCTTTTTGCGTTTTTCAGCCACGGTCGATTCAAAATGCTCTTTTTCCCGTTTCATTTTCAGATAATTTTCATAGGACAATTCATCTACTTCTCCACTTTCAACAGCTGCCATAACAGCACAGTCAATTTCGATAGTATGGGTGCAATCGTTAAACTTGCAGTTTTTAGATAGCCCAACTATTTTTTCATAGGTCTTTTCCAATCCTTCGGCTGAATCTGCAATTCCCACTTCCCGTGTTCCGGGATTGTCAATTATAATTCCACCATTTTCAAGAACTATCAGTTCTCGATGGCTTGTTACGTGCCGTCCTTTATTCGTGCTCGAACTAATGGTATTTGTTTTCATCAGTTGTTTGCCTGAAAAGTTGTTTAGAAGACTTGATTTACCTACTCCCGACGAGCCCAATAAACAGTATGTTTTACCTTTTAGTATATACTCTTTTAGTCTTTCAATCCCTTTTTTGGACTCATTGCTTATAGCAATTACCGGTACTTCCTTTACCCTTTCTTGAACTTGGGACATCAAATCACTTAAAACGGAATCGTTTATCAAGTCAATTTTATTGAGAACGATAATTGGTTGCACTTTGGATGTATTGCAAATTGTTAGATATCTTTCTACTCGATTGATATTAAAATCACTATCGACCGCTTGTACTATAAAAGCAAAGTCAATATTCGTCGCTATGATTTGTTTTTCCCCTTGTTTGCCAACTGCTTGTCTTTCAATGATGGTCTTTCTGGGAAAAATAGAATGTATGAGAACTTTATTGTCATCATATTCAGAAATTGTAACCCAATCTCCTACAGCAGGAAAATCTTCACGGGTATTTGCAGTATATCTTAAGTTTCCTGTGATTTCTGCATCAAATTCTCCTTTTTCTGTTTTAACAGTATATCTTTCCTTGTGCTCTGAAATAACTCTCCCGATTTCAAAGCCTAGTAGATTATGTTGAATTCTCAGTTTTTCTATTTTGTCGTTATATCCAAAATGTTCTAATTTCATATTCTGTGTATTTTAAATATTGTAAGCACGTACAGTATTCATGATTATTTTAAATACAGAAGCGTTCACAATTGATGTATTTATTTGTAAAATGTAAATAGGTGAAAATGCTTCAGACTATTATCTGAAGAAAAGAATGGTGATAGTCAAAGAAGTTGACTATCTATTTTACAATATCAGAATAGGTTATTACAGATGTAATAGACATAAAACTTAATTAGAGAATACAAAATTAAAAAATTTCTCTTATAACGTTCAGATAAAGAGAGTGCCTTTGTGTTAAGCACAACGGTATGTATAACCGCAGTTTGCCCGTTTAGGGACAATTGACGGTTATACTTTGTTAGCCTTTCGTTATATTTTTTTTCTTTTTGTATAAGAAATATTCATCGATTTGATTTAAATGCTAAGACCTATTCCTGTGGAAAGTATACAAAAGATTTAAGTATAATTTTCCACTCTTCATTGATTTTTTGGATCTCTAAACAGTCAATATAGTAACTTTTCTTTAATGGTATTTTGACAAATGCAATAGCTAGTTGAGAATCGATTATTTCCAAATTTTGAACTGTATAACCAATGCCATAACCATCATGAGGCTTAACTTTATTGGCCAATTCTAACAATGTCATTGATTTTAATTTTTCTGAGACACCTTTTCTATCCACCCAAAGAACTACTCCTGATTCTATGTCAAATGTCTTTTTGAGTAGTTCTACATTGCCAGTACGCCATCCCACAACGTAATTATCGATTACTTGTTTTATATTACTTGTATCGCTTTTTTGTGCAATAGAGGTTAAGGGGTTTGAAAAGGCAAATATTAGAATAAGATAAATCAATGGAAAAAATTTACTATTTGTATTCATCGTTTTAATTATTTTTTATTGAGAATTTTGATTTGAAAATATCTAATTTTTCGATTTGTTGCGTTGAGTTCCTGAATTCTGACATAGTTTACTTAATGAAGGCTAACTATGGGCCATCATGTCTCCCTTATCTCGTTAAAAGATTGAAATAAGGAGCTTTAGTCTTCCGTTTCTTTTATTAACTAGGGATACCCATCTATATTCCTGAATATCCCTAATTGATTGCAGGAGTTTCCAAGTGGAAATTCCGCCCGCAATTAATTATACACCGTGTTGTGCAATGTTATTTTTTGTCCTTTAAAATCCGTAGTAATTTCTTTGGGTCTTGGCGATTGTCCCAAAATGCGGTAATTATTATTTCCTCATCGGTAACTTTATAAAAAATACTGAAATTCTTTAACGACGCAACCCTTGTATTTTTAAAGTCGGCGGATTTATATATGAACGGCTTTTCCGCAATTTGTTTAGTCCGTTCCGCAACGATTTTTATGAGCTTTTTCGAGTACGTATTTGATTTGTTCCGTTTTACCCAGTATTCAAGAATTCCAACGAATTGGATATCCGCCGTTCTTGTCCATCTTACAGTCCGTTCAGCCATTCAAGATTTCTTTTGTCCATAGCTTCTTGGGATATTAATCGACCGTTTTTGATGTCTGCTTCGCTCATTTCCAACATCTCTTTTTGTTCAGGGGTCAACTCAATAATCTCATTATCTGCTGAACTTGAAGAAATCAGATTGTCAAGTGCTATTAGAAAATCTTTGTTTCTTATCGACAAGATTTTGTCAATCAATTCATTACGTATATTGTCAACTGTTGCCATAAATGTTCAATTTATTCCACAAATTCGGAAATTTTCGCGAGTTTTCATAATGTTGCACAACTATGGGCCATCATGTCTCTTATACCCCTTATCTTGTTAAAAGATTGAAATAAGGAGCTATAGTCTTCCGTTTCTTTTATTAACTAACGTGAGTTCGACCTAAGAAACTGGTCTTCAATGCAAGAAAAAAGCGGAATATTTTGTAAATTAAAGTGTTGATATTCAATTCACTATAAAACATTCCACTTATGATTTCATCACTTAAAATTACCGAAATCTTCTGTTCCATCGACGATTTCTGCCAGGAATTTGTTCCTTTTTGGCAAAAAAGCCTGATATCCAATGGCAAAAAGCGTATCAGAAAATCCAAGATGTCACTTTCCGAGGTGATGACCATACAGGTGCTGTTCCATATTTCGGGATACAAGACCTTCAAGGAATTTTACAAAGGGCACGTCACCAGGTACATGACCGGATACTTTCCCGACCTGGTGAGCTATAACCGTATGGTAGAGCTCAAGAGGGACAGTTTTATGCCGTTGGCCATCTACCTTAAGAGCTGTGGGCTTGCCAACTGCACGGGCATCAGTTTTGTGGACTCCACCCCTTTACGGGTGTGCGACAAAAAGCGCATCAACCAGCACAGGGTCTTCAGGGAACTTGCCAAGAGGGGGCAGTGCTCCCTTGGATGGTTCTATGGTTTCAAGCTCCACATCATTACCAACGACCAAGGTGGCATCATCGATTTCATGCTGACCACCGGCAATGTGGACGATAGGAGGCCATTGCGCTTCAAGGCCTTTGTCAAGAAACTCTTCGGCAAGCTCTTTGGTGACAAGGGCTATATCTCAAAGGAACTCTTCACCGAGCTCTTCTCCAATGGCGTCCACTTGGTCACAAAACTCAGAAAGAACATGAAAACGAAGCTGTTGACCCCAATGGCCGATGCCTACCACTTGAGGAAAAGGGCAATAATAGAGACCATATTCGACCAACTGAAGAATATTTGCCAAGTGGAGCACTCAAGGCACAGGAGCGTGGCAAACTACTTCAACAACATCTTTGCGGCTTTGATAGCATATAACTTTAAGGACAGAAAACCATCACTCAGAAACAACTTCGTAGATACCAATCAGCTTTATTTGGCACTATAGTTATATCGAACTCACGTTAACTAATATAAGGTTAAAACCCTAAAATTTTAGTACGGTTACTTTGAAGGCCTCAAAAAGGAAATGGAGGCCATGATTTTTACTCGTTTGGACAACCGAAAAAGGAATACATTATTTCTTGTTCCGATATAGATTCTATTTGGAACAACCTAAATTTCGCCCAGTTCTTTTTTGTATACTTCCATCTTTTTAAGGTAAGCCATTTTATGTGTCTCATCAATTGGTTTTACTGAAGGAGGCTTTAGGCTCAAAGGGTCTACTGGCTGGTTGTTTTTCCTTGTCATACAGCTTTTACACTTTGTTTGAAACACACTGGATTTATCAGGCACAAAGGTAAGAATATGGGGCGTTTGGCATTTGAAAGCTCCAAAGTATCAAACCGCAATATAGGTTATAAAATGTGACCATGTCAAATTTAGCACTATCCGCCAAATGACCTATGTTTATTGTTATAGAGTGTACTTAACGTTGTTGGAAAGAAGGAATATCTCCGTTGCAAGTATTCTTTTGTAAAAATAATCGCTATAATCCAACTCTAAATCTTCCAATCCGCTCAGAATTAATGATGGCTTTACCCTGCCATGAAATTGCCTTCTTTTTCTCAGATACTCACTAATCAATCTATTGTTTTTAGATACTTGTTCCAGTCCTTTGTAATACTTATTGTACATATTTGGCTGAATTTCTTTCTGAATGGCAAGCAATAAAGAGTCAATGTTTTTAATCTCTGTATCCGATAATTTCCATTCCCTATTCATTGTAGATACTGCAACAGTAGCGTCTTTAGGCCTGTATTCGTATGACAGTGAGATGTTGTCGTTGTCAATTTTTGAGTTTTTATATTGCAGGAACAGTTCATTGGTCAATCCTTTTTCCTGAGCTATCTGCTGATAATTTTTCACGACCAACTTATGATTATAAAACCTATCCCAATCGATGCTATCTCCAATTACACCTTTTGTGAAATTGGAAAATAGTGTATCAATATCTGTGGTGTGGTCATGATAATATTCAACAACTAATGAATCAATCAGCTTAACTGACAAATCAAGACATGTAGCTATGTCCTTGCCAACAATACTTTCAAATTTTCTAATTTTGGCATTAGGGTTACTTGCACACGAACTCAACAGAATCAAAATAACAATATAGAATCCTACTATTGTTCTAAGTTGTCTTATTTGTCTACTCATTTCTCAATCAACGTAGTATTTCTTGGGGGATGTTCATGTATATTGTTCCAAGGGTGTTCGTGAGTAAATAGGGGAGCTTAATTTAGATTTCGATATTCAGCAGGGGTTATCCCTATTTTCTTCTTAAACAATTTGCTAAAGTACTGGGGATATTCGAACCCCAGATCATAGGCAATTCCACTAATTGAAGTTTTTGTACTTAAAAGTTTATTCTTGGCCAATTCCAGTACATAATAGTGAATATGGTCCTGTGTACTTTTTCCTGTTTCCCTTCTTAATAGGTCGGACAAATAATTTGTGGACAAATGAACTTCTTCGGCACACTGCTTTACTGTTGGTATTCCAGAAGTATGTTGTTTATTAGCTTTAAAATAATGGGTTAAATACTCTTCGATTTTTGCGATAACATCCTGATTAAGTTCTGAACGGGTAATAAATTGCCTGTCGTAATACCGCAAGCAATGGTTTAACAAAAGCTCTATAGCTGATACTATTACGGCTTTGCTATGTTTGTCAATAGGACGATTTAATTCTTTGTTGATACCCGTTATAATGTCTCCCAAAGTATTTTTTTCCTCATCAGATAAGTGTAAAGCTTCATTTAACGTATAGTTGAAAAAAGTGTACTCTTTCATTTTGGAATTTAAAGAGGTACCTCTTATTAGATTCGGATGGAAACTTAACCCCCAGCCATATACATCTTCATGGTTTATGTTTTCCAAAGTCAAAACTTGGTTAGGGGCCACAAAGAATAGACTACCGTCCTGAAAATCATAATTATTCCTACCATACCTCAAGCTTCCGGGGACTAAATTCTTTAGTATAATGCAATGAAAATTATAATTGATTTTTTTTGCCCCAAAAATTTCAAATATGTGGTAATTGATTTTTGAAAAATCAATAATACTGATTAAGGGATGCTTGGGTTTATCCTGATTGAGCAATTTATTTAATTCACTTATATTTTCTATTCTTATTATATCGCTCATGTTTCTTCCTTTATTCAACAAAAAAGTTGGCCATAAGTTACTTTAAATAAATTTTTATCTAAAGTAACTTACAGCCAACAGCTAAAACCTATAATCTATGATTAAATTAAACCATAACCCGTAGTGCATTTTGAAACGGATTTTTTTGAAAAATGCGTCATGCTGAACCCGTTTCAGCATCCCACTATGGATTTTTGTACTAAGATTTATGGAATGTGACCCTGAAACAAGTTCAGGGTGACGAAAATCGTTGTTATTTTAACATTATATGGACGCTAAATATCTTTTTAAGGTTAAAATAGCAAAATGCACCACGGGTTAAACCATAGAATTGTACACCTGTTTTCTTACTTTATATATTCTTTATAGAAAGCTGAAATTTCATCAGAAATTCTCTTTACATGTTCTGGCCTCCAATACAAATCGAAGTGGCCTTGACCTTCTATCACTGTTACTTTTTCGGGATTCGTCTCATTTATGAATTTAATAGCACCACCTTTAGAAACCGCCTGATCTCCGTAAGCTACATATTTAGGGGTTGATTCCAGTAACTTTGTATATTTAAAAATTGAGAAACCGTACATCGTATAAGATTCATTTAAACATCCCTTATTCTTCCAGTTAGGAACGTCACCAGGTTTTCCCGGTAGATAATAATCTCTCATTCCAATGGCAATTGGATCGGCCATTTTCATTTCTTCCTCGGTTTCCGGTACGGGTTTGATATAAAAGTCTTCCCCGGATTCAAATTGAGCTTGTCCCGCCTGTACGGTGGGGGCAATCAAAGTATTCCTTAAGTTATCAGAACCGCCCATAAGATCAACCAATTCGTTAAGATCTAACAGGTATGGGCTGATCATGGCCAGGGCTTTGATTCTGGTATCAAATGCTGTTTCATAGGCGGCCCATCCCGATCCCATGCAAATACCCAGGTTAAAAACATTATCCTTGTCTGTTGCATCAAGAGTCATCATATAGTTTACAGCATTTCTGCTGTCTCTTACCTGCCAATCTGGATTAACCACAAAAGGCCTCCCTTCACTTTCTCCCCATCCTCTAGGGTCAAAAGTTATTGTCATGAATCCTCTTTGGCTAAGTGCCTCTGCATAAATACCTGCGGTTTGTTCTTTTACCCCTGTTGCAGGAGGAGAAACAATCACAGCCGGATATTTTTTACCTGTTTCATAATCATCGGGTAAAAATAAGTGTGCGGCAACCTTTTCGCCATCGCTGGTAAAGCTAACCATGTTTTTGCCTGCTTTGAAAATCTGTGCTGTTGTTTTTGTCATCGTAATTTAGGTTACTACAATTAATACTAAATAGTTCATTTTAAGAATATAAAAGTAGTCTGATATTAAGCAGGTGTTTAATACGAATCCCTGATAGTTGTATACTAATCTATGAAACTAGAAAACGATATTCTTTTCAATCAGGTTTTAAGACCTATGTTGCCTATAAAAGGCATTTTGGACAAAACAAACTAGTACGCTATCTCTTTGGAGCAGTATTAGATTATGGGAAGCCAGTTGTCTTTTTACAGGCTGTTAAATGATATAATTGGGTCTTGTTCGTTTACAGCCAACGTTTGGTGAAAAAAACGTTGCTTGCGTTAGCAAGTTATGATTTCTACACATTGTTATGCACTGGGATTTTATTTTTCATTTTAGTTTGTATATTTGCTGTGTAACCTTGTGTAAGGTTGTTTAATGTTGTGAGTATGGATAATTACATAAATGTTGGTCAAGCAGCAAAACTTTTAGGAGTTAGTTCTGAAACGTTAAGACGTTGGGATAAATCAGGAAAATTCGAAAGTGTACGACATCCAATAAACAATTATAGAGTTTACCCGGAAAGTAGTGTCAAGTCATTAGTAGAGGAGTTGCAGCTTGAATTTCGATATACTAATTCAAATGTATTGTCATTGGATATAGAACCTTTTTTTAAGACCAAACTTGGAAAATTGTATCAATACGATGCCATTGAATTTTTAAAAACTCAGGAAAGTGAATCTGTTGATTTGATTTTTGCAGATCCTCCGTACAATATCAAAAAGGCTCAGTGGGATACTTTTTCTTCTCAGAAAGAATATGTCGAATGGAGTATGGAATGGATTAAAGAGGCTCATCGTGTTTTGAAAAAAAATGGCTCTTTGTATATCTGTGGTTTTTCTGAAATCTTGGCAGATTTAAAATGGGCAGCGTCAAGTTTGTTTCAAGGATGTAAATGGTTGGTTTGGTTTTACAGGAATAAAGGTAATCTAGGAAATGATTGGGGGCGTTCACATGAAAGTATTCTGCATTTTAGAAAAAGTAAGGATTTTATATTCAATATTGATGAAGTCAGAATTCCATATAATGAACATACGGTCAAATATCCAACAAGGAAACAAGGTGAATCCTCTCAATTTTCTAATGGTAAGAAGAAAAATTATGAATGGACACCAAATCCACTAGGAGCAAAACCTAAAGATGTTTTGGAAATTCCAACTATTTCCAATGGAGCTTGGGAAAAAACGAAACATAAAACACAAAAACCAGTTGAATTACTAAGAAAAATTATTCTTTCTTCATCAAATCAGAATAGTTTGATTCTTGATCCATTTGGAGGATCAGGAACAACATATGCTGTTGCCGAAGCATATGGTCGAAAATGGATTGGAACAGAATTAGAGGATGAATATTGCTCTGTGATTAGAGATAGGCTATCTGACAAAGATCATTTAAAGAGAATACTGTCTTGTAAAGATGAGAAAGATTCAAAGAAAAGAAGGTCTAAATTACGAGGAAAGTAAATACCAAATATCTTTGGTTACTAATTCAGAAAAAGGCTTCATATGTTTGTTGAAAGGTTCCTTGAATGCGTTTGGTGGAGGGTCAAGATAATACACACCTTCAAGTTCAGTTAAAAAGTTCGAGTACACCATAAAAAGACCCGAGACTAATGTAAAACTGATATTGTCACTTTCTTTTCGCTGAACATCATTGAGGAAAATGCCAATTACTTTTTGGTCATGCTTTACAAATCTTTCAAGCAAAATTTTGTCAATAAACATCTTTCCCATCCGGTCTTTTGAAGTTGTTTTCACAGAAACAACAATTTCTTTTTCGTCAAGATGCTTATTTGTTGATTTAACTTCTTCAAAAGGAGAGAGGATTAAATCATTTTCGCATTTATAAGTCTTTTCTCCTTCATCAGTTTTGTAAGGAATTTGAAGGACGGTTTTTTTATTTGCAATTCCTATTTCAGTAAAAAGGGCTTTGATGAGTTCCTCAAATCTGTTTCCAACATGTTTCCTTGCACTATTTGGATTTACTAACAAGTCAAAACCTGCACCAATAGATTGTTGAATTGTATACAAGACGCTATCAATTAATTCTTTTTCAGAATCGTCCCAATTATCATTTTGGGTTTTTAATTTTTCAATTAATGTTTTGAATTCGGAAAATTTGGATTTGAATTCATTTGAAGAATAGATAAAGAGTCTTTGATTTATTGGTCTGATATACTTTGTTGTGCCAGCAATAAGGGAAGAATATATTTTGTATCCATTTTTTTCGTTAAAATCGCTAAGAACATTTGGCAAATATTCTAAAACTCGAACGGTTATTATTTCAAATTCATGTATCGTGCTTTTCTGACTTTGTAAGTCTTTATCTAAAGGAAGCATTAATTTTTTTCGCTAAGGTAAGCATTGAATTGAAAAGTACCTTTTTGGTTACAGATTTCTTCCCTTGTGCCTAACTAAGGGCTATCATGTCTTATCTACACAATGTTCTCCTATAAATTCTCCGATTGGACAATCAAGGGTTGACCTTTTGGTTCTTTGGACTTATTGGTCGTACATCAAATACTTCTCCCTTATTTTTTTGAAAGCTTTTAAATCCTTTTGCCAAGTTTTCTTGATCTCGGCTTCAGAAAGTCCGGCTTCTATTTGTTGTTGCAGTTTTTCGGTACCGGCATGTTTGGTAAACCCAGAGGTGTTAAAAAAGTTAGGTTTATCGGTACAATTTTGATAGGCATCCATAAGCCATTCCAGTGAAACGGAACTCATTCTAGAATGTTTGGAAAGGTCTTTGCCAAATACCTTTTTGCCATTTTCCTTGGGGTTTTTACTGCCAAAATTGGGTTGGGGCCAGTATTTAAAATTGTATTGGGAACTGTCCAAAAACGAGGCCCCATAGCGTTGAAACTGAAACTCGGTGCCCCGCCCGGCATTAATGTTGGTGCCCTCGAACAGGCCAAGACTGGGATAGAGGGTTATGGCCACATCATTTGGCAAATTGGGCGAGGGCCGTATGGGAAGGGAATATTCAGATTCATGGGTGTAGTTTTCCAACGGAATTACCCTCAAGTCGGCTTTTAATCCATCTTCCAACCAAGCTTCGCTATTGAGCATCTCGGCATATTCCCCTAGGGTCATTCCATAGACCAGCGGAATCTCATTCATGCCCAAAAAGGAAGTGTGTTCGGTCTCCATGGTGGGGCCATCCACATAATGTCCGTTGGGGTTGGGCCTATCCAACACGATTACAGGAATTTTGGCTTCGGCGCAAGCTTCCATCACCAATTGTAGGGTAGCACTATAGGTATAAAAGCGCACGCCAACATCTTGAATGTCGAACAGTACAATATCCAAGCCCTTTAGTTGGTCTTGGGTTGGTTTCTTGTGCTTTCCGTAGAGGGAGATTATGGGCAGTCCGGTTTTTTTGTCCATGCCATCCTGTACATGTTCCCCGGCATCTGCCCTCCCGCGGAAACCATGCTCCGGGGCAAAGACTTTTTGGATATCCACATTTAGGGTCAGTAGGGAATCGACCAAATGCCTTGTTTGTTGGTTCTTGCTTCCGTTGTCCAAAAAAATAACCGAGGTCTGGTTGGCCACAATGCCCACTTTTTTGCCCTTGAGCAAGGGTACATAGGCTGCGGTCCTATTGGCGGCCACCACAATTTCCTTTTCGGGTAATTTGGCCCCAAGGCTTAACGGGATTGGGGTTTGGGCGCTATGGGCGTCTGGTTTGGCATTGTATGTGGATTTTTGACCACAGGCCATGACACAGAAGCTTAGCCATAAAACAGTACTTTTGACATTGTAAAAATCAAACATCGATTGAATTTAGAGTTATTCATCGCTCGCCGGCTCATCAAGGGAGGCGGGATTAAAAGTAGCATTTCTGCCCCAATCCTAAAAATAGCCATTGCGGCCATTGCCATAGGTTTGGTCATGATGCTCATTGCTATGGCCACGGGTATTGGGTTAAAGAAGAAGATCAGGGAAAAGGTGGCTGCGTTCAATGGGCACATCCAAATTCAGAATTATGACAACAACAATTCAGACATATCTACCGTACCGCTTTCCATAGCCCAGGAATTTTACCCGGAGTTCAAGGATATTGGGGGTATTGCCCATATTCAGGCTGTGGCAGCCAAAGGGGGCATTATCCGGACTGAGGACACGTTTGAGGGCATGTTGGCCAAGGGCGTGGGTACGGATTATGATTGGACCGTTTTTGAAGCGTATTTGGTCCATGGCCGTCTGCCCAACTATCAGGGGCAATTGAATGATGAGGTGTTGGTTTCCCGTATGAAGGCCAATCTTTTACAGCTGGGGGTGGGCGATTCTTTCTATACGGTGTTTCTAAAGGAGAATGACCCCTCCAAATTGCCCAACAACCGAAAATTTACCATTGTGGGGATTTACGATAGTGGTTTTGAGGAATTTGACCGTGATATTGTCTTTGTGGATATCAGGCACATACAGCGCATGAACAAGTGGCAGGCTGACCAGATCGGAAATTTTGAGGTTTTTCTTGAGGATTTTGATGATATTGATGCCAAGACCAATGAAATTTACAATAAGACAGGTTCCAACTTGGATACCCGAAACATAAAATCGGATTATTTCAGGATTTTTGAATGGATCGGCCTTTTTGACTTTAACATAGCCTTGATCATTGGTATTATGATCATTGTGGGTGGTATTAATATGATCACCGCTTTGTTGGTGCTTATTTTGGAGCGCACCCCAATGATCGGGGTTCTTAAAGCACTTGGGGCAAAAAACTGGGGCATTCGAAAGATCTTTTTGTACAATGGGGGCTATTTGATCCTGCTCGGACTTATTTGGGGAAATCTGTTTGGACTGGTGGTCCTTTGGTTGCAGCAGCGGTACCGGTTTATAAAATTCCCAAATCCAGAAGACTATTATATGGTCTATGTGCCGGTTTATATTGATTTTTCCATGGTATTGCTGCTCAATTTGGGTGTGCTGCTGCTCTGTATGTTGATGCTCTTGGTGCCTTCCTATGCCATTTCTAGAATTGTTCCCGTAAAGGCGATCAAGTTTGAATAGGTTGTCTTTTGGGGTTGGTGGTTGATGATGTCTTGTGATACTTCCGGTAGCAGTTGCCAATTGCCAATATTCCGTCCCTAACATCCGGCATTCCACTCTAATGGAGCAATAGCTAACAGCCAATGATTCAAAATCATAACTTTGTGAGGGGATGGACTATGCGAACAATATTTTAGAAACCATCGGCAACACTCCGTTGGTGAAAATCAACAAGCTTACCTCAGCTTTGCCCTGTTTGGTCTTGGCCAAATATGAAACCTTTAACCCGGGCAATTCGGTAAAGGACAGGATGGCCGTGAAAATGGTTGAGGATGCTGAGGCAGATGGCCGCCTAAAACCAGGGGGCACCATTATTGAGGGGACCTCTGGCAATACCGGAATGGGACTCGCCCTGGCGGCGATAGTCAAGGGATATCGCATGATCTGTGTGATCAGTGACAAGCAATCCAAGGAGAAGATGGATATACTTAAGGCTGTGGGCAGCGAGGTTTATGTCTGTCCCACCGATGTAGCCCCTGAAGACCCAAGAAGCTATTATTCCACGGCAAAGAGGCTGTCAGAAGAAATTGAAAATTCTTGGTATGTGAACCAATATGATAACCCGTCGAATACCCAAGCCCATTATTTGGGCACAGGGCCTGAAATTTGGCAACAGACCCGAGGGAAGGTAACCCATTTTGTAGTAGGTGTGGGTACTGGGGGCACCATTTCTGGGGTGGGGACATATTTAAAGGAGCAGAACCCAAAGATAAAGGTTTGGGGGATTGATACCTATGGTTCGGTCTTTAAGAAATACCACGAAACAGGAATCTTTGATGAGAATGAGATCTATCCTTATGTGACCGAAGGAATAGGGGAAGACATTCTGCCGGGCAATGTGAATTTTGACATCATTGATGGGTTTACCAAGGTAACGGATAAAGAAGCAGCGGTCTATACCCAACGCTTGGCCAAGGAAGAGGGTATGTTTTTGGGCAATTCGGCCGGTGCCGCCATAAAGGGAGTGTTACAGTTGCGAGAACACTTTACTAAAGAGGATGTGGTTGTGGTGCTGTTCCATGACCATGGCAGTCGTTATGTGGCCAAGATGTTCAATGACGATTGGATGCGAAAGATGGGGTATTTGCATTAGTTACGAGTTACGAATTACGAATTACGAATTATGAGTTGAGAGTTGAGAGTTGTGGGCTATAAGTTATGGGCTGAAGGTTGGGAGTGATGGGGGTATGACTACTTTTGTAATCAAAAAACGAAAGGATGATAAAACTTGAACTTGGTGATCAAACCGTAAGCATTGATCAAGGGGAATTGGTTGGTTACAAAGTAAACGGCCATGAATTTATGCACCAGAAGGGAAGTCCGGGTTGGGGCAGTGCCGATACCGAAATGTTTCCGATTATTGGTCCGGTGAACGAAGCAGGATTTCAAGTACAGGTACCTCGGGGGAGTGCCGTTCAGGATCAGCACGGACTGCTGCGGCAGTTTCCATATGAATTGATTAGCGTCACCGATACTAATGCCATTTTTAAAAAGGAATACCAAGCGGGCACCCCGATCAAAAATTCGAAATACCCGGAAAAATCACCAAAACAATGGTTGGTCTGGCCCTATTCATTTGGATTTGAAAAGCAGTTTCGTCTGCATGAAGATTCTTTGGAGATTTCTTTTGTGGTTTCAGGGGAGCGTGATATGCCTTTTATGTTGGGTTACCACCCAGCGTTTAAATTGCATACGGAAAACCCGGTTATAAAGGCTTCGGACAGGGAGATTTCCTTGGAAGAGGTTTTAGCGGTGGGAAATAGGGCGTTACAAGTGCCAAATTGTGAAGAGATTACCTTGTGGGATGGCAACAAAATCACTATTGCTACCGAAGGCTTTGGGAATTTTATGTGCTGGACCGAAGTTAGGAACATGGTCTGTATTGAACCCGTTTCGTTTTATCCTTATGCCGTGGCGCAGCCCAAATTGCACGAGGGCTTTCAACATTTGGCGGATGAAGCCATTTTTAAGGTTTGGTTGCGCCCAAACGCCTAGCTGTACTTTTTTTGGAGTTCTGCGACCACCTTGGCCGTCTTTTGGTTTTTTTCTTGTTGCAGCAAAACATGGGGTGATTTTTGGCGTACCTCGCAATCGGCAAGGGAACAACGCTCACAGGTAACCCCTACATTGTAGGTTTTGATGGCGGGATCGTCCCAAAAATGTATCTTTTTCTTGAGCTGGTCATTGATCAATAAGCCCAAACTTACACTGCGGTACATATTTTCCTTGAAGGGATCCTTGGTGGCCGAGGCAAATATTAAGTAGGACAGCCCATCATTGGGGTAATGCGAAATCTGAATGTCCATATGATGGTCGCCATGGGATTTGGCTATTTCCTGCAACACCCGGATGGAAACCCATTTCCGACAATATTTTTCATCGGTTTCATTGCCGTGGGGCGAATGTTGATGGGTTAGGTGCAACTCTTTGGTAATGTCAAAACGGTCACTTCCCTTTTTATGGCTGAACCTCAAGAAAAAAAGGTTTTCCAAATGGTAATCGTTGGGTAAAATGTTGGTCAACCGTTGGTAAAGCGATTCGGGAGAGGCATTGTAGTTGTTCTTGATCCCGGTCAAAAAGGTTTTGTCAAATTGTTTCTTGGACAAAAAGGAATCAATGTGCCGCTTAAATATGGCTCTCGGTATAATGAGCGCTCCTGCAAAATAGGAGGCGTAAAAATTGTTCAGTACCTGATCAAAATTCTCAAAGGCGATCCAGGTAAAGGTGTAAAGCCGTTCCTTGATCTTTAAAAAGTTATACCCTATTTCCTTGGCATAGATAAAGGTACGTTGGGCTTCATCTATATGGTTGGCGATTAATAAGGTCTTGGTCTTTGGTACAAAGATGGAACGCAGGTTGTCCAGTTCGTTATGTTCCCTAAGGTCTACATTATTTATGGCATACCCGTACTCTTCTATGAGGATTTCCTCCAATTCTTTTGAGGAGACCGATTGGCTCAGGTCTATTTGATAGGCCTCGGAAAAATCAACGGCCGCGTTCTCCAAATCTGGAAAGAAGTTGTTGTTGGCCTCTTGGAAAGAACGTACCGAAGCTAAATAAAAGTTCTCCCTGCCAAAGTTGTAGTGCTTGGCAATCTCTATGATGGTACCGATAAAGGCATTGACTTTGGTGGGGGCATTGGCCACAATGTCGATCAGGTCGCTTTCCTTGACCCCGAACACTTCAAGGGGCAGTTCCTTTAAGACCTTGGATTGCAACAGTTCGCCCACAGGGGCCAAATTTTTGTCCAGCTTTAACGAAACAAGGCTGTCGTATGGTACCTCCAGCTTTTCTGCCAGTAGCGCTATTTTATCCGTTTTTGGATATTTTTTCCCCTTTTCAATCTCGTTAAGGTATGATTTTGAGAGTCCTGTAAGCTTTGAAAGCCCAAAAAGCGATAGGTTTTTTTTGAGCCTTAGCTGTTTGAGTTTGAGCCCAAACACCAATTTGATGTATTCTTCTTCCATTTTTCGCAATCAAAGATACGGTATTGTGCGAATTATCTAAAAAAAGCGAATTTAATCTATTTAGCGAACGTTCGCTTGTTTTTTCAAAAAGTTTGCTGTAACCTTGTATGAGAAAACTAGATAAGCCATGGAAGACACTATAATTTTTGAACAACTTCAGTTCTCAAAAGGAGTTAAAGATTATTATCCTGAGCTGCTTACCGATTCAGCCTTGGAATTTTTAATTGCGTTGCACCGCCGCTTTAATCACGGAAGGTTGCAACTCTTGCAGGAAAGGGTGAAAAAACAGGTCGATTTTGATTTGGGAGACTTCCCCACCTATCTAAAAGAGACTGAGCAGACCCGAAAGGCAGATTGGAGGATCAATTACATTCCAAAGGACCTAAGGGACAGGAGGGTGGAGATCACAGGCCCCGTAGAGCGTAAAATGGTCATCAATGCCCTAAATTCCGGTGCAAAGACCTTTATGGCCGATTTTGAGGACAGTAATGCCCCTTCTTGGGACAATTGCATGCAGGGGCAGCAAAACCTGATCGATGCCAATAAGGGTACCATAGACTATTATGATGCCAAAAAGGAGAAATCGTATCAGTTGAATGATGACGTGGCCGTGCTTTTGGTACGTCCCCGTGGACTTCACCTCAATGAAGCGCACATTCTTATCAATGGGGAAGAGGCTTCGGGGAGTTTGGTAGATTTTGGGCTGTATGTCTTCCATAATACCAAAACCTTAATGTATAAGGGTACGGCTCCCTATTTTTACTTGCCCAAGTTGGAGCACTATCTGGAAGCGCGTTGGTGGGATGAGGTCTTTTCCTTTGCGGAGGATTACCTGAACGTGTCCATGGGAACGTTTAAGGCCACGGTCTTGATCGAGACCATAACGGCAAGTTTTCAGCTCGATGAGATTATCTACGAATTAAAGAACCATATTGTTGGTCTCAATTGTGGTCGTTGGGATTATATTTTTTCCTACATCAAAAAGTTTAGAAACCACCCATCGTTTTTAATGCCGGACAGAGATCAGGTGACCATGACCGTACCCTTTATGGATGCCTATTCGCGCTTGGTCATCCAACGCTGTCATAAGCGGGGCATTCATGCCATAGGGGGCATGGCGGCACAGATACCCATTAAGGACGATCCAGTGGCCAATGAAACGGCCTTGGAGAAAGTACGGTTGGACAAGGAGCGCGAGGTTAAAAACGGTCATGATGGCACATGGGTGGCACATCCTGCATTGGTGGAAGTGGCTATGAAAGAATTTGACAAGCATATGCCAGAGGCCAATCAATTGCAGGTGCTAAGGGAGGATGATTCCATTTCTGAAGCCGATTTGATTGCGGTACCCCAAGGCACCATAACAGAAAAAGGGGTGCGGAAGAACATCAATGTTGGCATCCTGTATTTGGAATCCTGGCTTCGTGGAAATGGCTGTGTGGCCTTATACAATTTGATGGAAGATGCCGCTACGGCCGAAATATCACGGACCCAAGTCTGGCAGTGGCGAAAATATCAGGCCCACTTGGAAGATGGCAGAAAGTTCACCAATGAACTTTATGAGGAGTTGTTTGCCGAGGAAGTTGAAAAGATCAAGCACTTGGTGGGCGAAGGCAATCTGAACAACACAAAATTTGAAAAGGCCTTTGAACTGTTCGACCAGTTGGTCAGGGCCAAGGAGTTTCAGGAATTCCTGACCTTAAAGGCATACCGGGAAATTTAAGCATCTAAATCATTTATCTATATATCAACAACAAAAATCCCAAGAATGGGCAAACATTACCTGGGATTTAATTCTAAATCGAAAATTTAAAATTATGGAAAAAAAGGAAAAAGTTCAAGAATTGATTACAGATTGGACTGTAAACCCAAGATGGAAAGGTATTGAACGGCCTTATACGGCAGAAGAGGTGATCAAGCTAAGGGGCTCTTATGAAATTGATTACTCCATTGCCCGAATGGGAGCGGAAAAATTATGGGACAAACTCAATTCCCAAGATTTTGTGGCAGGTTTGGGAGCTTTGACCGGAAACCAAGCCATACAGGAAGTGGAAGCAGGCCTGGAGGCCATTTATTTGAGTGGATGGCAGGTGGCCGCCGATGCCAATTTAGCGGGCGAAATGTACCCCGATCAGTCGCTATATCCGGCCAACAGTGTTCCAATGGTCGTAAAGCGGATCAACAATGCCCTGTTAAGGGCTGATCAAATACAATCGGTAAAAGGTACAGAAGAACGAAAAGATTATCTGGTGCCCATTGTTGCCGATGCCGAGGCTGGTTTTGGAGGGAACCTCAATGCCTTTGAATTGATGAAATCCATGATTGAAAATGGAGCTTCTGGGGTACACTTTGAGGACCAGTTGAGTTCTGCCAAGAAATGTGGCCATTTGGGCGGTAAGGTATTGGTGCCCACCCAAGAGGCCATCAATAAACTCATAGCGGCCCGTTTGGCTGCAGATGTTATGGGGGTGCCCAGCATAATCATTGCGCGTACCGATGCAGATGCGGCCAATCTGTTGACCAGTGATATTGATCAACGCGACCATAAATTCTTGACCGGAGAGCGTTCACCAGAAGGATTCTTTTATGTGAAGAACGGGTTGCAACAAGGGATTGACCGCGGATTGAGCTATGCCCCATTTTCAGACTTGATATGGTTGGAAACCTCTACCCCGGATTTGGAACAAGCGAGGGCGTTTGCCGCCGGAATACATGCCAAGTACCCCAATAAGATGTTGGCGTACAACTGTTCGCCGTCCTTTAATTGGGCTGCTAAATTAAGTGTGGAGGAGATGGAAATATTTAGGGAAGAACTTGCGCGAATAGGCTATAAGTTCCAATTTATTACCCTTGCAGGCTTCCACGCCCTTAACACCAGCATGTTTGAGCTTGCCAAATCCTATAAGGAAAGGGGAATGGCCGGTTATTCAGAATTGCAGGAACGAGAGTTTGCCTTGCAAAAAGAGGGCTTTAAGGCCGTAAAGCACCAAAGTTTTGTTGGTACGGGATACTTTGATGCTGTTCAGAATATAGTCACCTCGGGTAGGGCAAGTACCGTTGCCATGAAAGGAAGTACAGAGACGGCACAGTTTTAATATACTGTAAATTAACAGGTTGTAAAAGTGCTCTCCAATAGGAGGGCACTTTTTTTGCGCGACAGTATTGTTAAAAAAAATATAATTTAGTTAATAATATTAAGATTTTTATTGTTAAATTTGAGGCAAAGGCTATACGAGTAACACTACATGTTTAAAGATTTTATTGAGCGGATAGGGGTAATGAATTGCATTATGCTCTTGGTGGTTGTTTCAATCATTATCGTCTCAGAGGTACTATTCCTTAGTGGGAACAAAATGGATGCAATTTTTATTGCGTTTTGGGCACCGACCATACTTGGTTTTATGATTTACTTTAAAGAAAGAAAGTGATGGATTTTGTTTTGGTGTACTCCATCTTGGTGGCCATAATTTTTTTGGTATGGTTGGTCTTTGTGGCCAGAATGTACCGAAAGATGAATGACAAACCCTAGCCTTGTTAGGATTTTAACCAGAACTTAAAGTCCTTTACCCGGTTCCTGCTTACAATAAGCTCTAGCTTTATATCAATTTTCATTTGTACCAACAAGCGGTTGTTGATATAATCTTCAACAGTTTTGATGTAGTTGATGTTGATCATGGCCTTCCGGTTGATCCTAAAAAAGGTAGTTGGGTCTACCAATTCTTCCAAATGTTCCATGGTATAATCGACCAAGAAAGATTCCCCATTTTCGTTGACCAAAAAAGTTTGTCCAATTTCAGAATAAAACCCAACGACATCCTTGGTTTCGATAAGCTCCAGATGGCCTTCCTTTTTTACCAGAAACCGTTGTTTGTAGTGGGGCTTTCTGAATGATTCCAACATTTGGTCCATTCGGTCAAGATACATGGATTCGTTGTTTCTGTTCATGGCCTTGAATTTCTCAAGGGCCTTTTGGACATCTTCAATATTGGCAGGCTTTAGCAGATAATCAATACTGTTGTATTTAAAAGCGTGAATGGCGTAATTGTCAAAAGAAGTGCAGAAAATAATGGGTTTGTCAATGACTTTGGCATTCAGAATTTCAAAACAGATTCCATCGCCTAGGTTAATGTCCATAAAAACGAGGTCATAATCCGGTTTAGATCCAAAATACAACATGGAGTCTGAGACACTGTCCAGTTCATTTACTATGCGGTGTTGAATACCTGTGTCCTTAATGAGCTTCTTAAGGTAAGCCGTAGATACGGGCTCGTCCTCTACAATTACTATTTTTAATATATCATCCATATTTGTGGTTGGTTAGTGGATATAATAGAATATTTACAAATTTAACAATGGAATTTTAAGAAAATATGATTTATTCTCATATTCCGATACTATTTCATCGGGGGTATATTGTTTATACCTTTCGGCTAGCCCCTGTTGAATGGTATGCATATCCAGGCTGTTGGGGCTCTCTGGGCCACAACTGTAGCTTATGACCAAATATTGATCCTGTGTCGTAATGTTGATAACCAGTTGATGTATTTTTTTGAGGATAAGATTTCTGATCACATTTTTCATTCCAATCTGCAGACTTAAGGGCACCATCATGGATTTTGATTGCCCGTTTATGTGGTGCTTGAGTTTCAAGGTGTTTTTTCCATCGTTTTTGACCAAGGCCATGTATTCCTTAAAATAGCTTAATTCCTCTTCAACCGTTACCAATGATCTTTTGGAAAGTTGAAGTGTTGTTTGGTAGAGATTAGACAGCTTTAGGACGTATTCCTTACTTTTTTCCTTGTCATGGTCTATAAGGGTAAATACATTGTTGAGACCATAGAAAAGAAAAAAGGGGTCCATTTGGTGTTTAAGACTGTCCAATCTGGAGTCCATTTTTTCTTTTTCGAGGATGGCCTTTCTTATTTTGGTGTTTTTTAACTCAACAAATAGGTGCAAACCCTCATAGATGCCAATATTTACAATGGACATTACGGTGCCGGCCACAAGTTCTGTTGAAAATGGAGGGATGCCTTGGTTTGGGGCTTTTATATTCAGCAGGGGAACCAATAAAAAATCGAGTATAAATGCCACCGTATAGTAAAAGACCAATACAAGGGGTAGCCGGATGATCCTTATGGTACTGTTGGCAAAACCGGGAAAGGCGGCGACGATGTTTAAGTAATACAACCGCATACAATACCAATGGGTGAACATGAGGGTCCATTCTAAGGTGTAGAGAACCATATAATGGTCGTAGGGGCCATGGATCAACATATCGTTGTATAGAATGACCATCATAAAAAAAGTATTGATGGTCCCACCTGCCATAAAGAAGATGGTATCGTTAAATCCCAAAATTTTATGTGACTTGGGAAGAATCGTAAACTTCAACTTCATTCTATCATTTAATTGAGCAAAGGAATCTTTAATTCATATGTGTGGGCACTTTCATTGGTGACCACCGTTTTGTCCGCTATAAGCTTGTACCTGTTGTTGATATTGGCCAGGCCCGTTTGGGTCGTTGGGTCTCTTAATTTTTTCTTCTGGAGGTTGTTAGCTATGATAATGAACTCCTTGGTGGCCGAAATATTGATGTTGAGCGGTTTCTTCATGGAGACGATATTGTGCTTTACCGCATTTTCAATGCCAACCTGTATGGAAAGTGGAACTACCATTCTCCTTGCCAGATCCTTGGGGATGTCAAACTTGAATTTAAGGTTTTTACCATGTCTTTTCTTAAGAAGATCCGCATAGGCGTTGATGTAGCTGAGTTCCTCATTAAGGGGAATCAAATTTTTATTGGAAACATCAAGATTTCTCACGTAAAGATTTGATAGGCTAAAAACAAATTCCTTGCTTTTTTTCTCATCCTCATCGATCAGATGCATCAAGGTGCTGAAACAGTTGAAGAGAAAGTGTGGGTTGATTTGATTTTGAAGATTGATGAGTTGTGTGGTGATACGCTCTTTCTTTAACTGTTCTTCCTTTAGTTTGGTGTCCTTAAATTCAACAAAAAGATATAGGGCTTCATAATAAACAATGTTGAGCAAGAATATGAGCAGTCCCGTGATCAATTGGACAAGGTCATGGGGTCTTTTGTAATTTGGATAAGGCCAATCAAACCGCCATTCAACATATTCGAAATAGGTGAAAACCAACAAAAAAAAGGGGATTAAAAAAAGGGGAATGGCCAAAAACCGTTTTTTTAGGTTGCCAGATTTGGGATATTTGGCCACAAGCTGCATAAATAGGGTCCTAGTGACAATCCATACTATCGCAACAATGATAAGGTTGCCGATCCATTTGATCACATACGATTCTAAATCTACCTCAAATAAAGCCCCGGGATAAAAAACACCCATGATGGTATGTGTATTTACCACAATACCAAAAATCACCAAAAAGGTATCATCAAAACCAAGGGTTGACTTGGAATTTTTGAAAAACATTAGTTAGTTAAAGTTGGTCGATAGAAATATAAGAAAGATTATCAAATTTTAACAATTAAATATACACTTTTCTAGACCACAGTCTTCTTGTTGTAGTACGGTGTGAGGGTTGGCCTAATGGACGGCATAAAAAAGCCCTTTACGTTCACCTGGTTCTTGCCTCCCCCAAGGCGCCAACCTAGCTACTGGTAAAGGGCAAGCAAAAAGATCAAAAAGGCCCATGGGCCAATATCACACCATGGGCCATAACCAACTTAACTAACTCAAACTACTGTTGGTGAAATTACAAGGGGGAAAGCTTAGGACGCAATACCCTTAAGTGGGTATTTTTTGGAAAACCACAGTTTTTTAAGAAAATCCGGAATGATTTTAGAAGTTAAATTGCTAATTTACAGTGCTTAATAATCTTTTTCCGTTACTTCTCACTTTGTTTGGTAAAAAATCCCTAGGAATGGGGATTTCATGCGATGAACTATTCGATCATATTTGACAAAACCATAAAAAACTATAAAAATGAAGAGTCAAGTATTTACATTTCTAACAATCCTTTTACTAGCTATTGCAATTTTTATGATATATAAGCTTGGTAATAAAATATCCAATATCAACTGTCCAGATGGTGACTGTAAATATGAAGCTGGTCCATGGGACACTAATGATGATTTGAAGTTGAGTCTTGAACTTAATAATCAAAAATTTAGACCCTTGCACCTGGATTTAGTAAATGATTTTGGAATTTTAGCAAAAGTAGAATCTAAAAATGACGCAATAACAAAAATGACATTTAAGCTAAAAGAAGTTGGAGACTGTGAGCGTTATACCCTCATTGGGGCAGAATACATAGGTCCTACCGACAGCTTTGACAAAGCTATTGCGGATTCTTCGAATTCAATCAGACATCATATAAGACTTACCTTAAATACAAACACTTTGGGAGAAAGGAGTGTGACAACCAATTTAGAGCAAAAATTTAAAATAAAGCCCGGGGATGAAATAGACGTTCATTTCAAATCGAATGTTTGCACAATTCCAATAACGGAGATTGGACTTGATGGGCCTTTCAAAATTAAGGAAGTGAATAGGCCGGAAACCTATTTTGGAAACAACATATGTAAGGCAGAGGTAATTGAATAAAAATTAATGAAAGTAAAAGCACTTCTTTTGATTTTGTGTCCTTTGTTATTAAGCGCACAACATAATAAAATTAAAGAGGTACTTGAACTTATAATGAACATTGAGGTCACTAAGGCAGATAGTTTATGTCAATTTATTGAGGAAAGTCCGGCCAAAAGTCTAATTATTTGGGAAATAAACAGGTTGCGAAACAATCAGGCAGACTCTCTAAATATTGATTATAAGTTACTTGCGGGTCGTGAGGGTGTTCTTCAGTTCGCACAACTAGGGGACTACCATACATCGAAGGAAATTCCCAACGATTCTTTGGGTTTTGTATTTTATCAAAAATCATTTGATTTAGCGGAAAGAGAGAAAGATACTTTGATGATTCATTATTCGATAAGAAAATTGGTGAATCACTTGTTTGGAAATCGTGAACTTGAAGATGAATTAATCAAGTATTTAAGTGTTTATGATAAGTATGCTAGTCTACCTGTTGAACGAGCTAACTATTTATTTTATAAGGTTTCTTTGGATGCGCATTTAAAACAGCAGGCACAAATTAAAAGTTACCATCAGGCTGTTAGGTTTGCTGAAAAAGGGAATGCAGAATATTTAAAGGGAAGACTTTTTTTACTGTTGGGAATAAATCACATTTTTTTCAGAAAGGATACGGATAGTGCGCGATATTATTATTCAAAAGCAAGTGACATTTTTAAAAAATATGATTTAGGTGTTGCCAAAAACGCATTTTTTGGAGTTGAAACTAATTTAGGGTTGGTTGCTTTTGAAGAAAATGATTTTAGAAGATCGTTGAATCACTTTAGAAAAGCCGAGGGTACTGATTTTCCCAAAAATTCATATCTCCAGTGGAAAAAATTGTACAATGCAATGTCCAATAGTTACAGGGCTATCAAAATGTATGATAGTGCCTTTTACTATTCCGATAAAGAGAGGTTGGTCGATATGGATTTAGAAGAATACAATAAGGCAGTAGCCATAAAGGAGTTTGAGGAGAAATATGATAACGAGAAGCTTCGTGCTAATAACCTAGAAATTGAACAAAAAAGAATCCAAAACCGCAACTGGCTCATCGCAGCTAGCCTAGCCCTGTTGTTGGGTACGGGTATAGCCATCCTCCTTCAAAAAAACACTACCAAAAAACGGCTATTGGCAGAACAGGAAGCCATACTTAAACAGCAACGGGTAGAAAACCTGCTCAAGGAACAGGAATTGGTCAGTATCGATGCCATGATTGCTGGCCAGGAAAAAGAACGCCAAAAAGTGGCGGGCGAACTCCATGATGATCTGGGGAGTCTCATGGCCACCATAAAACTCCATTTTGACAATGCCAAGATCTCAAAAAAAGATGCCTCTTTACGGCATGCCCAAAAACTCTTGGAGGAAGCCTACCAGAAAGTGAGAAGCATGGCCCATAGCAAAAATTCCGGGGTAATGAGCGATCAAGGCTTGTTGCCAGCCATCAAAAAAATGGCCAATACCATTACAGAAACAGGGGCTTTGGAGGTAGCCATTGAAGATTTTGGACTGGGGGAACGTATGGAAAATTCCCTGGAGCTTTCCATTTTTAGAATGGTGCAAGAGTTGGTGGCCAATGCCATTAAACATGCAGAGGCCACTAAAGTGAATATTCAACTCACCCAACATGAGGACACCCTTAATATCATTGTCGAAGACAATGGTAAGGGCTTTGACCGCTCCAAATTGGATAAAAATAAATCAGGCATGGGGCTGACCAACATTGAAAAACGCGTGGAACATTTGGAGGGCAACTTTACCGTGGACAGTATTGTGGGCAAAGGCACCGCTATCTTAATAGACATACCCGTATGATTACCGTAGCCATAGCCGAAGACCACCAAGCCTTGATCGATGGTATCAAGTCTTATGTAAAATATGAAGAGGATATTAAAATCATTGGTCATGCCAACGATGGCGAAGCATTGCTCAAATTGGTACGCTTAAAGCAACCAAAAGTGGTACTATGTGATATTCGCATGCCCAAATTGGATGGTATTGAAGCCACCAAAGCCATTCTAAAAGAATTGCCGCATACCAAAGTGGTAGCCTTTACCATGTTTGATCAAGAGGGCGCGGTAAAGCAAATGTTCGCCGCTGGGGCCCAAGGTTATATTTTAAAGAACAGCAGCTTGGACGTTGTTTTGGAGGCAATTAGGACCGTTGCCTCTGGAAAGACCTACTACGACAAAAAAATTGTGATCCATGACACAGAAAAGAATAACTCCAAAAGTGTGCTCTCCACTCGCGAACGGGAGATTTTACAATTGATTGCCAAGGGCCATACTTCGCACCAAATTGCCGATGAACTCTTTATTGGAAAAAGCACGGTGGACACCCACCGCAAAAACATGATTCGTAAATTAGGGTTGAGTGGAGCGGGAGAGTTGTTACGGTATGCGGTGGAGAAGAAGTATGAGTTTTGATGAATATAAGCTGTGGAAAGGTCTACCGAAGCTCCCCCGGATTTAAATCCAATAAGTTATATAAAAGGGGCATTTTGTTCAAAAAAAAGTTCCCCTTTGCGTTAGGCCCCGGGGAGCGTAGGTGGAGCCGGAGGGACTAGAACCTATCTCTCAAAACCCTAATGAATAAGGATTTTAAAAGCTTTTCGAAAATTAAGCTCACCGAATAGGTGACTTTACGAAAACTTAACCCGTTTTTGCAGAAAAACCCCAGTTTTTTTAAGGTTTTTATGTAATTGATTTTAAAATCAATTTTCTACATTTTAGGGCCTCTTTTTCACACCTCCTAACTTTCTTTTCAAGTTATGGTAAATATCCCTACAAATAGGGATTGATAACCAGAACAAGTCCTGTTAACTTGTTTCGCAACAACCTAATTATGACCAATAAACCTCTTGGGGCAATGAATTGTCCTGCACTCCCCTTTTATGTAAATCCAATAAGAGGAAAAAATCAGCCTTCGTTTCCACTTGACAACTTGGATACCGGTCTTACCCAATCAAAAATAATAACTATGGAAGATTACGAAACCAACAAAGCTAAGTTGGCTCTTCGTATACATAATCTATTCACCAATCCTTTCTTAACACACAATTTCTATGACACTAACCAATCAGCTAACATCCTATCTATTTGCTGTCTCCTCCGATGAAGTGAAAGTTGAGAAGAGGGGTTTTGATTGCCCAAATAAAAAGATGGCAACCCATCTGGAAACCGTTGGAAAATCATTTCTCATAGGTTATCACAATGGGATTATTGAAAAAGAAGAAGTTTATGAATCCTTGCTGTCTCCCCTATATTCAGGTTTTGCATATGAAGGTGCCGCAATGGGACTTGTGATTAGGGATTTAGTGGGCTTTAATAAGTATAAACGAATTGATAAGTTTCTCAAGTCGCACCAAAATCATATCTATATGATCCATGTTGGCATTGGATGGGCGCTGGCAAGGGTACCCTTTACCAACATTGTGGAACAGACCAACCGATTTGATCCACTGCTAAAGGAACTGATTATCGATGGGTATGGATTCCACCAGGCATATTTCAAGACCAAAAAATATGTATTTGAACGAAAGTTCCCAACCGAACTGGGGAATCGTTTTTTAAATCCTTTCCATCAAGGTGTCGGAAGGGCTATGTGGTTTGTTTATGGGGGACAGCCAGATAAGATTTCAAGGCATATTAACACCTTCAGTAACGAATTCCAAGGCGATTTATGGGCCGGTGTGGGTTTGGCCATGGCCTATGCCGGGGGGGTGGATGAAATTATAATACATCAATTGAAATCAGAATGCGAAAAGTATACACTGCAAATAGGTCAAGGAGTGACTTTTGCATGCAAGGCACGGTTACGGGCTAACAATATATGTAACCATACGGAATTAGCGGCTCAGATTTTTTGCGGAAGAACGGCCCAAGAAGCGGCCAATCTTACCGATGTTGCCTTGGCTTCATTGGATGTGTCAGGTGAATCCCCATACACCCAATGGAGACAAGAAATAATGAACAAACTTAAAGCGAAAACTTATGAAAAAGTGGTCTAAAAACAAATTTTCTGCCCTATTGGCACTGGCAATTCTTGGAATATTGTACATATCAGCAAGGCTACCCTCAATGGATGCTTCAGAACTGGTTTCCCTGGCCGATCAGTTTCGCTTTCAGACAGCGGTACTGAACATAGAGGAAAGCAATATAAAGACCATCAGAAAGGTCAACCCGGCCTATAAGGCCATAGATGCATGGATTTCATCAGTGGGGGCTGCGATCAGCTTTACGGATCTGGACAACAATGGGCGTTTCGATGATTTGATTCTGACGGAGGTAAGGACCAATAAGGTCTATCGCATCAATAACGATTTGGAGACCGTGGGAACCTTTGATGTGGATCAGCTCCCTTATGATGCAATTACAATGGCTCCAATGGGCACGCTGTCGCATGATTTCAATGAAGACGGTGAAATGGATGTGCTGGTCTACTATTGGGGTAGATCTCCCGTACTGTTTCTTCAAGAGGATGGCGGATTTGAGGAAAAAGAACTCGTGGCTCCCTATCAGAATTGGTTTTCGAATGCGGCAACGCTCGCAGATGTCAATGGTGATGGTCATGCCGATATTATGATTGGCAACTACTTTCCTGACCATGCGGCGGTTTTGGATCCTATGAATACAAAACCACAATCCATGCAGCACTCCATGTCTAGAGCGGACAATGGTGGCAAAAACAGGTTATTTGTCTGGGATTGGGAAGCCCAAAATGGATTTGCGGAAGATAGGGATTGGCTTGAAGATCTTGAGTATCCCGAAGATTGGACGCTCGCAATGGCCGCTGCAGATATAAACGGAGACCTTTTACCAGATATTTATGTTTCCAACGATTTTGGACCTGACAAACTGCTTTTGAACCATTCCGATGGCGAAAAAATTTCCTTTAAACAATTAAAGGGGAAAAGAGGATTTACAGATATGGCCTCATGTGTGTTGGGAAAAGATTCCTTCAAGGGAATGGGAGCCGAATTCTCGGATATCAATGGCGATGGCTTTCTGGATATCTATGTGAGCAATATTGCCGATGAGTATGCACTTGAAGAGAGCCATTTTCTATTTATCCATAACGGATCATATGATGTAGATGGTAATGTGGCGCCCTATTCTAATGCAAGTGAGCAATTGGGCCTATCACGGAGCAGTTGGGGTTGGGACTGTAAATTCGCTGATTTTAACAACGATGGTATTAAGGAAGCGATTCAAGCTACAGGTTTTGTAAAGGGCCATACCGATCGTTGGCCGGAACTGCACGAGGTGGCCATGGGCAATGACGAACTGCTCGCGTTTCCGGGCCTGTGGCATAGGATCAGCTCTGGAGATGATTTAAGCGGCTATGAACCAAATCCATTTTTTGTCAGAAATGCTGCCGGTCATTACTTTGACATATCTGCCCAGTTGGGAATTGACCACCGCCAGGTGACACGTGGACTGGCCATTTCAGATTATGATCATGATGGCGATCTTGATTTTGCTGCCGCCAATCAATGGGAGCCTTCTCGCCTTTATATCAATGAGCTTGAAGGAAATAAATCCTTTCTGGGATTGAACATCTATCAGTCTTTGACAAATATCGAGACCACTGTTGGTGAAAGAACCTTAGGTTATCCGGCCATTGGATGTCAAGTGCGGATACTTTCCATCAATGGCACTGAGCTAGGTCAAAATGAACAGCTGGTAGCCTATGTGGATGGAGGAAATGGGCATTCCGGAGTCAATAGCAAAGAGGTATATTTTGGTTTTCCAGAACTGAAATTCGATGATAGGATAGAGGTGGAACTGCGTTGGCGTGACAGGCAGGGAGAGGTATTGGAGGAGATATTAACGTTAAATCCAGGATGGCATTTTGTTAACCTTAAAAGCAATAATCATGCAGAACAATAGAATTAAGGCCCTTCAGCGATTCGCATTGGCCATATCGGTTTTGAACATTGCCGGATTTACTTTTTTGGGATTCGAGCAATCGTATGCCCATCCAATACTGTCCTTAGTCACGGCTTATTTTTTGGAAATTCTTTTTGAGGTAATCGAGGCCAAGAACCAAGGTCGGGATTTTAGATTTGCTGGTGGCGCCAAAAAATTCATCAACTTTTTGTTGCCTGCTCACATTACTGCCCTAGCGGTTGCGATGTTGCTCTACACCAATCAGCAATTTGAGGTCCAAATTTTTGCGACTGCGGTGGCTATTTTGACAAAGTACCTGTTTAGGGTAAGGATAAATGGACGGTCTCGCCATTTTCTTAACCCTTCCAATGCCGGTATTGCCATTACCCTAATAGTGTTTCCATGGGTGGGAATTTCTCCCCCATATATGTTCACAGAGAATTTTCATGGCGCCGCAGACTGGATTTTTCCAGCAGTACTTTCCATTTTAGGATTCCTGCTCAATTATAAATTCACTAAGAAAACCCCGCTCATTCTCGCATGGCTACTTGCTTTTATACTTCAGGCATGGCTTAGAAGTGTTTTCTTCGATACCCACTTTTTTTCAGGGCTTTTGCCCATGACAGGTCTAGCGTTCCTATTGTTTACGTTCTATATGATTTCAGATCCAGGGACCACTCCTTCCTCAACAAGGGGTCAGATATTCTTTGGGGTCTCGGTTGCATTCGTATATGGGATGATTATGGTTTTTCATATTGTTTTTGGGCTGTTCTTCGCCCTTCTGGTGGTATGCACTGTTCGCGGCTGCTGGATGGCCGTTTCCGATCAGGTAGAACGAAAAATGGTTCGTAAAAATGGTGGGATACAGATTTTAAAGTCCTCGGAAGTAAATTAAGGTATAGTATGAAAAGAGAGGTTGCGGTTATCGGTATGGAATGCATCTTTCCCGGTGCGGAAAATTATCTTCAATTGTGGGAGAATATTAAATATGGCCGTAAGGCATTTAGGAAAATGCCGCAGGAACGTATGAATCAAAATTACTTTTCAGAATCGGTCGATGGTATATATCAGGACAATGCCGGACTCATTTGTAACTATCACTTTGATCGCGAAAAGTTCAAAATACCATTGGAAACCTATGAATCCACCGATTTCTGCCATTGGATGGCTTTGGATATTGCAAATAGGGCCCTAATGGATTCGGGCGTTCATTTGGATGAAGTACTCCGAAAATCAACCGGGGTTTTTGTTGGCAATTCCCTCACGGGTGAACAAACAAGATCCAATTTGATGCGATTGCGATGGCCTTATGTCTTCGAGGTGTTGAATGAAGAACTGAAAAACCTGGAATGGTCAGAGGACAGAAAAAAGGAATTCTTAGAGGCCATAGAAAAGAAATATAAATCCCCCTTTCCCCCGATGAAAGAGGATTCACTTGCCGGTGGTCTTTCGAATACCATTGCGGGCAGAATCTGTAATTACTTTGATTTTAACGGAGGGGGATATACTACCGATGGGGCATGTGGGTCGTCATTGCTTTCTGTGGTAACTGCTGTTAAGGACATCCAACAGGGTCATATCGATATGGCACTCGCAGGAGGGGTGGATATCAGTCTCGACCCATTTGAACTGGTTGGGTTTTCAAGAGCCGGTGCCTTGACCCGATCATCAATGCAGGTGTTTTCAAAAGCTTCCAAAGGATTTATTCCAGGCGAGGGATGCGGTTTCGTAGTGCTCATGGAAGCTAATTTGGCTCGAAGCAAAAATCTGGAAATTTATTCACTGGTGAACGGCTATGGTCTAAGCTCCGATGGGGCCGGTGGTTTGACACGACCAAAAGTGGAAACGCAGGCAATGGCCATCTCAAAGGCCTACCCTGGGGATTCGATTAAAAACCTCAAGTATGTAGAGGCCCATGGAACTGGAACAGTAATAGGGGATAAAACAGAGTTGAGTGCGCTTATAAATAGTATAGGACAAAAAACCAATGATAAGGTCAGGGTAGGGGCGCTTAAGGAATTGATCGGACACAGTAAAGCGGCCTCAGGGGTTGCCGGGTTTATAAAGGCCATTCTGGTTACGAAGAACAGGTGCATACCCGCCCAGTCCACAAATAAGGACAAGCACGACCTTTTGGTAGGTTCCCCGTCATTGGATATTGCAACATTCCATGAAAGAATCCTTGAAAAGGATTTTGTGACTGGGGTTAGTGCCTTTGGTTTCGGGGGGTTGAATGTACATGTTTCGTTAAAGAACAATAGCAATGTGGAAGAAGTGGCAACGGCCGTGGAAATTCCCCGCTATCAAGATTGTGAACTGATGCTGTTTGCTGGAAAAGATATGCAGGACCTACAAGAACAGGTTGCCGAAGTGCTGGAATATGCACAAGGACTTTCAATTGCCGATGTCACGGATATGGGTCATCATCTGTATCAAAAATTGGACAGGTCCGCTCCTGCCAGGCTCGCACTAATTGCATCCAATGGTGGGGAATTGGCAGAACGATTGGGAACTTGGTTGGAGCATAGCGATGAACCATCGGGCAAACTGCCCTATATGAGTTGGAGCGAGACCAAAAAAGATACGAGGATCGGTTATCTGTTTCCTGGACAGGGCTCAAAAAATGTAATCCAACCGCCCATCTACAGAAATCGATATCCGCATATCGAAAAAATCCTCACTTCTTTTGATTTATCTGATTCACCCTATTCTTCCGATGCCGCAATTGTTCAGCCCACCATTGTTAGGAATTCAGCAATCGCCCTTTCCATTCTCGATGATCACCATATTGCAGCTCAGGTGGGCATAGGTCACAGCCTCGGCGAACTGTCCGCACTCTATTGGTCAGGGGCACTTTCAGTGGAACAATTGAAACAACTGGCTCAAAGGCGCGGGACCATAATGAAAACGCATTGCAATAGCGGGGGGACTATGTATAGTATTGAGGCCAACGAAAAGGAGGTATTGGGCCTCATCAATGGCTATAAGGTGGATATCGCTTGCAAGAACAGCACCCATCAAACGGTGGTTGCCGGGCCGGAAGAAGAACTGATAAAAATGGTTGCCGACCAAGAGACCTATCGCTATACCCCCCTCAAGGTTACCCATCCGTTTCATTCACGGCTGATGGATCCCGGGGTGGATTATTTCAAAGCATATGTCTCACAGTTGTCGATAAACAAACCATCTAAAAAGGTGCAATCTCCAACCTCTGGCCAAACCCTTAAAAATGTGGACGAGATTCGAAAGATGCTCACGGATCAATTTACCAATCCGGTCAAGTTTTATGATGCCATGGAAGGGGTCGATGATCAAATTGACCTTTGGGTCGAAGTGGGAAGTGGTACAACCTTGAGCGGTATAGCCGCAAAGAATACCGATAAACCAATATTTGCCGTCGATCTTTCCAATTCGATGCGCGGCATACTGGATCTGATGGGATATTTGTTTGTACATCAGAGCAAGGTAAACATCGATACCTTGTTCAAAGGAAGGTTCTTCAGGGAATTCCCAACACCTTATTCTCCATCATTCATTGCAAATCCTTGCGAATCCTTGGGCAATCGTTATGATATGGAAATCAAGGAAGAAAAGGTCGAAAGCAGCCCAAAGCAGGTCGGAAGGTCCCAAAAGATGCTGCCTTTGGATGCCTTGAGCAAAGTAGTGGCAAATAAACTGGACCTTCCCCTAAGTGCAATTACCCCAGAATCGCGGATGCTTGACGACCTTCATCTTAATTCCATTGTAGTGGCAAACCTATTGTCTGAAGTGATGCTGGACCATGGCTATTCCATGAGGGGAAATCCGACCGAGTTTTCAAACGCTTCCATTGCAGAAATCGCAAGTTCATTGGAATCTGTGGAACACGAAGACCAGAGATCAAATAAGGGATTTCATTGGATTCGCGCCTTTGAACCGACTTGGAAACCAAAGGCAATTGCAAGCCGCAACGCCCAGGTTTCCGTAGCCTGGGAACAACTCTTAAAGGTACCGATCGTATTCGATCCTGGACATGACATTTTGATGGTCCAATTCATGGAATGCAATGAGGAAATGGCACTACAACGGTTAGAGGAAATGGTCAAGCTCGTTAAGGAAAAGATTCCCAAGCAACTGGTCCTTGTCCAAGATAAAAATTGGGCCAGTGGTTGGGCAAAGAGCTACTTTCAAGAGCATGGATCGACCCAAACCTTAGTGGTCGAAATTGATAATACGGAGGGTCTTGTGGAGGTACTCGATAAGGAGATGGCGGCATTGAAAGGGTTTACTTCCGTTAAGTATGCAAAAGGAGTCCGATACGAGCAATTTCTCGATTATATTGAACTGGACAGCTCCCATAGCACGATGACACCGAATGACCTTGTTTTGGCCACGGGCGGGGCAAAGGGTATTACCGCAGAATGTGCAATCGAATTGGCCAAAAAATACAGAAATAAGACTGTGATTTTAGGAAGGTCAAAGTCGTTTGATAAAGAGGTGATCACCATTCTCGATCGCTATACTAAGCTTGGGCTGGATTGCCATTACTATTCTTGTGACGTAAGTTCTTGGCAAAATTGCACCCCTGTCCTCAAAGCAATACAGCGCGATATAGGTGCAGTCAATTACCTGTTGCACGGTGCGGGGATTAATACTCCGGTCCCATTTACAGACTTGACTCTGGCGCAGTTAAAACAAACACTGTCGCCCAAGTACGAAGGCCTAAAGAATTTGCTCAAAGCGGATTGTCCTGAATTGAAGGCGATGGTCACATTCGGTTCCATTATCGAATATTCGGGGATGAAGGGCAATGCAGATTATGCATTGGCAAACGAATGGATGAACAATGGGCTTCAGGAATATGCCCAATCAAGCGGGGTACGATGCTTGAATATCGCTTGGTCGGTTTGGAGCGGGACAGGAATGGGAGATCGGCTAGGGGTTTTAAATACGATGCGACGTCAGGATATTCAACCCATAGGTGTGGAAGAAGGAACCTCTTGGTTCATCGATTGTATGGATGCTGGGCTAGAAGGTTCCGTGGTGGTCACAGGAAAATTCGGAACCATTGATACGCTCAGGCAATCAAAAGGCGATTTACCCAAACTTCACTTTCTGTCCCATCCGATAGCATGGTATCCCGAGGTTGAACTTATTGCGGAAATTGATTTGGATTTAGGAGAACATTTGTACTTGAAGCACCACGTCATCAACGATACCTGTGTCCTACCAACCGTGATTGCGGTCGAGGCAATGGCTGAAGCTGCAAAGGTGCTCTCCGGTGCAGTTTCGACATGTTCCATTGAAGACCTCCAGTTGCACCAACCTGTCATCATTCCCGAACAGGGACAAAAAATTGTGATCAATGCGCTCAAAGAAGGAGATAAGATCACGGTAAAGCTTGTTAACCCAATTGGCCAAATCAAATACATGCAGGCCTCTATTTTTATTGGGGAACCCAGTACAAAACCCATTCCAGATTACCAGAATACTCCGGAGCTCGATGCAGGAGAAGTATACGATGCCCTGCTCTTCCATGGCGGTCATTTCAAGTGCCTAAAAGCATATCATGGCCTAACTCCCCATGTAGCGGTTGCTTCCGTGACCCTCCCAACCGGGAAGTGGCTCAAGGGTAAACCTGAAATCGACTTCATAATGGGAAATCCGGGCGTAAACGATGCTATGTTGCACATGGTGCAGGCCTGTGTGCCGCACCACAACCTTCTGCCGCATTCCATAGGAAAAATTGTGGTTGAAAAAACAGCACAAGATTCCGACGAGCTCTATATTTATGCCACTGAAAACTTTCACGAGAAGGACATTTACAGCTATGATATTTCCTTGGTCGCTACAAAAGGGGAAATTTTGGTCCAATATCAAGACGCGCAGTTCAAGGTCGTCAAATCTGAAAGAAATGCCTATCCGATTCTGACCGAGCGCTTAATTCCTGTTTCGCTTTCCAGGATTGCGGGGGAGCAGAACCTGAAGGGAATCGAGTTCCTATTGAACGCGGAAATTCCAAAAACCTCCCATCGGGGAGATGGGAAACCGATTGTGGACAAGGGATACATTTCCATATCGCATTGTGATACTCTAGATATTGCGGTCAGGTTTTCAAGAAATGTAGGATGCGATATTGAAAAAGTGGTCAGTCGACCAACGGCCATTTGGAAAAGGATGTTGAAGGATTTTGACCATAAGTCCCCACTTACGGAGGATGCCGATATCCATTTCACCAGAGTGTGGACCATTGCTGAAAGCCTAAGAAAAATGGGACAGATCAACCTGCCGGATGTGGAGTTTCAGACCATTGGGGATTCAGGGGCTTTGCTATACAGGACAAAGACCGTAAAGATGGTTTCTTGGGTGTTTCGTAACTACCGAAACGGACAATTGTATGCCTTGGCATTTGCTGTGGAATTGCCTTCAAAACCAGAACCATTTAAATATCGGCATGTGGTTTCTTTTGAAGAGACCAATCTGGTGGGCAATGTATACTTCAGCAATTTTATCAAATGGCAGGGACTGTGCCGTGAAGCCTTTTTGCATAAACATGCAAATTTGGTTGCTGATGAATCGACCAACAAAGTTCCCATTTCCACCCTGTTGGGTTCCGGTAAACTGGCCCTGGTGACACTCAATACCTCGTGCAATTATTTTAGGGAACTAAAGGCATTTGACAACATTAATATCCATTTGCTCCTCGAAGGGATCGAAGGTAATAGGATAAAAATGAAATTCCACTATTATTTGGAAGGCGGGGATGCAAAAGGAGAATTGGTTGCGGAAGGAAAACAGGAAATTGCTTGTATGGAACGCAACGATCAAGGAGGTATGGATGAATATAGAGATCGGATTCCCATGGAATTGGTCTCAGCTTTAGAACCCTTTGCTTATGCATAGTATGAACGAAAATTCAAACAGAATACTCGAAATGCCCCCTAGATTGGAATACCTGATCGATCATTTGGATACACAGGGGAAACAGCGCTTGATACATAAGTTCAAAAGGATTTTGACCGAATGGGATTTTATTGAAAAAAACAAGGCCAGTTTCGAGCAACTTTCCAATCGGGAAATAGAGATCATCATACTGGTAGTGAACGGAAAAAGCAATCCGGAAATAGCAACAGCCCTTTTTCTAAGCAGACGAACCATTGAACAACACCGAAAAAACATCAATAGAAAACTGCAGATTTCAAGGGTGACCGAGTTGAACAAATTTGCATATGCTTTTGATTTAATTTAAGGGTTGAACTCTAGAAGTCTATTTATTATTTAACAATGTTGAATTAATTGAAAACCAATGTTAATAGATTAAAGAAGCACTACTGGTCATTTTACTGATAAGTACCTCTTCTGCCGTGTATTGGAAATTTAGCTCTGGATTAAGCCTTTTAAGAAAACCTTCAAATACCATAATAGATAAAATTATTGACATAAAATAGGTTGCCCCCTTTACACCATGCTTTTTTTGGACTTTTATTAAAGCACTTGCGAAAGCAGTCACTTCAAAATTTGCAACACTTTTGCCGTTAAAGCCATCTATCATTTCAACAAAATCATGTTCAAATAGTTCGTAGTTGAAATTTGGAATTACGTGAATAGCTGTTTCTATTGCAATCTTTGCACATAATTTACCATCATTACTGATCATGGCCAGAAAAAAGTCATTGTAATCCGACCATTCTTTACCTTTAAGTTCTGCAATTAACCCAAAATCGAGTAATAGTATTTGTCCGTTATCCAATAAAAATACATTGCCTGGATGTAAATCTGCGTGAACAAACCCATCAATAAACATCATTTTACAAATTGCCCAAAGACCGTTATTTGCATAAGTAATGCTTTCATCTTTGGTGAGGTGCAATGTGTTAATTTTTTTTAGGTCAGGAAAATACTCCATTACCAATAACTGGTCATTGCAAAGGTCATCATATAATTTAGGGATGATAATTGGAGTGTTCCTGAAATTTTCAATAAACTTACGATTGGCTGAAGCTTCAAAATTAAAATCAGCTTGCCTTATAATATTGGTTTCAAATTCTTTTACAATTAACCTTATGGGATATTTACGGAAAAAAAGAAAGTATTTAGCTGTGAAAGCCAAAGTATTAATAACAGCGAAGTCTATTTTTAACCATTGTCTTACATATGGTTTCCGAATTTTCACAACCACATTTCTCCCAGAACGAAGTTTGCAATGGTGCACTTGAGCAATACTTCCACATCCAATAGGAATAGGATCAAAACTAGAAAAGACTGAACCAAAAGAGCTCTTTAGATAGCGTTTAATGCTTTTCTTTATTACTGAAGAGTTAATAGGCTTGAGATCATTTTGAAAAGAAGCAAACAGTTGCACAATCTCGGCATCAAAAATATCTGGACGTGTACTTATAATCTGTCCTATTTTAATAAAAGTAGGGCCCAATAGCTTAAATAGATGAAATAAAAATAAAGCTTTGAAAGTAGCTTTGTGATTAGGAGTCTTACCGTATTTTGAAAATAAAGTAAGGAAAACAGTTTTTAAAAGGGCAAACAAATTTATTGCCAGAATATGAATCAATCTAAAAGGAACTAATATGTAATAATAATTAATGACAATCATTATTTGGATAGGTTCTGAATAGAAATTGGTCTAGTTTATAAAGAAAGATATATTTTATAAAACTGAAGTTGATAACTTGAAAAACAATAGGCATGTCTGTATAATCATAAAATGAAACAGGCATGCCTTTAAGGAATATGTTTGGGAATCTATTACGCCTTTATTAAGAAATCGGATTGAATAGAATCTCAGTGCGTAAACCTATAGGGAATGGCGTATCAAGTCCCATAGTTCCTGCGGCGGCTCCTGTAAGATGAAACTGATGCCTGGAGGTCCTACCACTAAACCTGGTAGCCGTTACAGGATGAAATTTTGATGATTCAAGTCCACTACTGTTTAATAGCGATAACCCGAATTTAATAGTTCCTACTGTTTTAGATGGAGGAATTTTGGTTAAAAAGTCTACGTCGTCAAACGGAAAACGAGCCGACCAAAAGTCATCTTCTTTACCTATCCCAACAGCCCAATGTCTGGTACCTTTAGTTACGACGTACCAATTTTCTCCAGGTGATCCTTTTATTGAGCTTAATTGATATTCAGGCTCTGGGTCAATAAAACTTAAAATGATAGTCCCCTCTGGAATATTATTTGGCGAAATTTTTATTTTCCCACCTGATACTTTCTCCAATGTTTTAGAATAAAGGGAAGGGGTTAATGGATTAAAATTAAAAACAAAGCCTTCATCCGTTCTATGTATTTCCTTTATCATAAATGCCCTAAGAGCCATTTTAACATGATCACTATGACTTGCCATAAGAGGACGAAATGTTTCAATACCAGGTGCTTGACTCATATTTTCGACATAATGTGTAAGGCCAACACCTATAAGAATATCTCCAATTTCCATTTTAGTTGGTGAACTTTCAGAATTCTTATCCCCTTTGACTATAATCTCACCTCCTGAACCAACAAATCTATTAAGCTGGTTATAAAAAAAAAGATTTTCAAATTGTTTAACCGGTTGATTCATAAGCTTTCATTTTTTTTATATGTTACCAGAAACAAATTAGTTATTGGTGTTATTTATTTCAATACCCAAGCTTGGGTATTTTGAGTTACCACTACTTTTTGCTTTCATCATCTAATACTGAACAGATTGGGTCTTGGTTCTGTCTAAAATCTTCAGCCTACCTTAAAGTCCCATCAGTAGAACGGCTAAAAAATCTGTTTTGAATAAGTTCTTGACCATGATACAAGCCTTTAATGGAAAAGAAAGGATTGAATTATACCAAATCCTATGTGGTTCTTGTAAATAATATTCTTTCACCTTACTGGATATAAAAATATACTGATACTGGACTTTATTTTCAATTAAGATTAAAAGAATTCATTCCAAGGGAATAAAATAATATGAAGTAGAGTCCTGAATAAACCTATGTGGTTTTTGGTCTTGAAGGGAAAATTTTCGGTTTAGACCTATCCAAAAGGCGGTGATAAAAATGCCCAAGCTTGGGTATTGAATCAGTGTTTTTTAATGTTTAATTTTAAGTGCAATCACCACTAAATCAAAGCATTATCATGGAACCTTCTAAATTAAGCGAGTACATTGACCAGCACAGAAATGATGTGTCAAAATTTAATCCATCAGGGGCGATTTATTTTATGGATGGATATTCTGATGCCACTTTGATCATTAAAAAATCTGGAGAGCGATTACATTTTAAATTTTGGGATAGAAATACCTCAATATCTGCCACAGCACCGATGTTGTACAATAAAAAAGAATTGGAAAAAGGAATTTACATTCCAGTTCCACCTCCTTTGGAGGCCACTGCCTTCCTGCCCAATAATACCCCAGACCGATACAAGCAAGATACTACTATGCACTTAATGCAGGTTATTAGCATGAATATGTTAGATAAGGATACTGAATGCAAACTTTTAATAGGTGTACCCTATGCTGAACAGTTCCCAGAGATATTTTATGATTCATCTTTGTTTGAAGATGCTTCAAAGGATGCTTCCAGTTATGGTATTGTGCAGTCTTTGACGCAGTTTGTAAATCCAGTGACGAAAAAGAAAGAAGTTGATTCTAATGGATATCCTGCTCGCAGTATGTTCGGTATTTACCATATCATCGAAACCCATGCAGGGACATTTTTTAATAAACGGGCCACGCAAATGGAATTACAACCCGGAAATGACGGCAAGTTGGCTAGGAATTTACCCCCAATTCCTTTCAACTATAACTTAATAAATGGTCCTATTGAGCTATTTGATGTTAAGGACCCTAAAGGTCCACCAGTAGCTGACCTGGTTGCGGCGCATCACAACGACGCTGGACCGGCAACATTGGTCAACGATGCATGGCCATATCGCCGTATTGATGTTGACGGTATAGATAGGGTCAAAAACAGAAAACGCAAAAGCTAATATTTAAAAATTCTGGGTCATTTGGTCATACAAGATATGGGAATTATTTATCCATAATTGGAATACGTACTCCAGGAAGGATGAGCTATCGGGCTTAGGGACAATCAATATTGTTTTTAGTGATAGAAAAGATTTAAATATCACCTTACATTTTGATGAAGATGGGATGGTCAACCAAATGTTGTATCAGGCCACTAGCCCGCTGTTCAAAGCCTCATTAGAAACTTGGTCCAAATTTGTTGCTGGTAAAATCACGGCTTCTGAAGGTGTCTTGAAAGGACAGATAAAGTTTGAAGGTCAATTTAGTGCAATAGCACCCTATTCATTGGCCTTTAATGAGCTTTCAGAGATTTTGAGACCCATAGTGCAGGCTTGTTAAATTTATTAGGACGAAATTTTCTATATGAATTCGAACCCATCTCCAATTTCCCTTCCAATTGCACATTAGGTAGCAAATCAATTGTTCCATGTTTTGCATCAGTAGTACGAAAACCCTTTTATAAGAGGTGACATAGATTTTATGATTTTTTGCGGAATAATCATATTGAAAATACCCAAGCTTGGGTATTGAAAATGAGTAGCTTTTTGGCGTACTTAAATGCGCTTTAAACCAAATAAATATTCAAATGGAAATTACAGAATCAAATGTTAGGTTGGGTTCTCCCTTCATGGGCACCGGATTGCACCGCCCAGATGTATTTGACCCCTCTGAAAATATCAAGTTCGTCAACCCTGCCTCATTAGGGATAGACCGTTACGACAGAAGAAAAGACTTTACCCTCAGGGAAGCGATTTTTTATCACGAATCGGCATTGGAACGGGAACGAGCCATATGGGAATACGCCGACCGGCATACCGTTGACGCCCTAGATACCCTTTCCGAAGTATTGCAGCGGGAAACAGAGGCTTCCATACGGTATACCACCCTATGGGCAATTCAAAAGTACTGTGAGAACAAGGGATTGGATTCGCTACACAAAGCATTGGATGATGCACACCCCGAGGTTCGGTCATGGGCCAATCTCTTGATTTGGGAAATCACGGGACAATCCGTGCTCAAAGAAGAGCGCCCTAAGGCATTTAACGAAGCCAACCCCTTCGATCAAACGCTCCCGCTCCAGATAGCCGGATACGCTAGAACACTGGTACCGGGCATGGGCTGGGTGCAGGCGACCCTTTCGCCCCAATGGTTCGAATCCATCATGGGTCGCGTGATGGCCTGTACCAGACAGGAGACTTTTAACAACAAATTGGTCATTGAAAAGGAAATCAAGGACTTTCATGCAGACGGTTCCAACTATTATGAGATCTACGACTTTACCGGCCACACCTATGAAGTGAGCGAAACGATAAAGCACCACACCTATTGCGGTCGAAGTAGCCATACCTTTTATCCTTCCGGAAAGGTCGGATTGGTCGATGGCAACTCGGGCGCGGTCGATGACATGACAGTCGTTGTCAATCGGGTTGCGGTGACCAGATCGGAATACCTCAAGGAAGACCCAAAGCGAAAGATTGTGACCTCGGTCAGGGGGGCCTATTCCGGCAATGCCTATGTGAATATAGATACCCTACTGTCGAACAACATGATAATTGGCAAGGGTGAAGTGCAGTTGACGGACATGTTCCATCCCGTAGGGGCCGAATATACGAACACCTATCTATACGGTACGTTCAAGGGAAAACTGTCCGATAATTTGGGGAAAGGCGCACTGGATGTGAACACCGTGCCATGCCACGGTACCATTGATGGAGAATTGGATTACGGCTTAAAGGGATATCCGAACCCAGATGTGAATTTGATAAATCAAAACTAATTGTCATGGAGAAGCAAGAATTTGAAAAAGAGCTGAAAAACTTCTTGAAAGGATTTTTGAACAGTGATGAAAGAGTGAAGGAAGAAGCCGAACAACCAAGTGATGTTTACAGCGATGACAAAGATAAGAGGTCGCCCAAACCCAATGTGGCAGATATGGTGGTTTCCTCAAATTACGCAGCCGATTTAGGTTCTGGAAAATTGCTGTTGGGCGTTCAAAAAGACAATACCATCTATACGTTTGATCTTGAAACGGAGCAATATGAGATTGTTTGTACTTTGAAGAACACCGATATGTTCCTATGGCGGGCAGTGCCTCTGGCTTCAGGAGAAATTTTATGTACACTTTCGGGGGCCCGGTTAACGGGCAAACCCATGGAGGTGACCTTTGGGGTAGGAGGTGCAGTAGTTATTGTCAACAATGAAACGGGAACTTTTAGGGAAGTGCCCAATACAGAAGATCTATTGGACCCATGTGATGTGGTGGTGCTGAATGAAGAAGAGATTATCTTGGCAGATTTCGGGGGCTTTGGTGGAACGGGATCCGTCTATAGATTGAACATCAAAAGCGGTAAAAGGGTGACCATCACTAGTGGGGGACTGTTGGTGGATCCCGTAGCGATCGCTTTGGACAAAAAGAAGGGAGACCTCTACATTGCCAATTCGGTAATGAGCTATGATATTATGCGCGGACCTGCAGGAAAGAGCTTGAGCGAGACCGCTGCTATTCTAAAGGTCAATATCAATGATGAAAAGGGGCTACAGGAAGTTGTCTATGACGAGACCAATAGCCCCCGTGGTGAAATCGATACGCTCATCGTTTCGGAAACAAACGACAAGATCTTGTTTACCAGAAATGATTGGCCCATGCAAAAAGGAAGTGCAATTGGAATCTTCTCGCAAAAAAATCAGCGTTTGATGGAAATCAGTAATTTCAAGAAGGTGGTATCCAAAGATTTGGTCGGTTTGACCACATCGACCATGTTCGTGAGGGCTGGAGCCCAGACAATCAAGGCAAACTCGGAAATTGTATACATAGCGGATAGTTACAACAATATGCTGCATGCCTATGATTTGGCCAAGAATACGTTTGAAAAAACATATTCCATGAACACGGTTTTGGGGTCCTATATGGGGGTAGCAAGTCCTTTTGATTCAGTGGAGTCCATTTACTTGATCGAATAGTGGTTTGCCTGTAGTGAAAGAAGGGAATCATTTTGTCTTCGGTAATGATGAGTGAAAATGGGAAACGTATTGGTATGGAACCTACAAATATCCAAGGGAACATCTATCCTGGGTTCAATTGTGATTATGAGGTCCATATTTTGATCAATTTCAAGGATCTGATACACGCTTCCTCATTTCTTGAAAAGATAAGGCCGAGCATTTCAAGCACTGCTGAAATATTGGACAGCAGGCGTAAGTTGAGGCAAAATAAAGATGGACGAGATGATTTGCTGAACAAATTCTTTTTTCTCAATGTGGCGATTGGGTTGGAATCCTACCATGCCCTTATTGATTCGAAAGAAAAAAAGCGGTTGAACGAGGTGAACCTTTTCCTAACTGCTGGTGCCAATCGCTTGGATGCTCTTCTGCACAAAATCGCCCATCATCTGGGGATGTTGAAAAGCCTCGCTCAAATTGCCTATTTGAAAAAGGGCAGAAGAATAAAGCGCGATAAGCAATACTATGAGCATTTTGGGTATCGGGACGGCATTTCTCAGCCTTCCATCAAGTGGCTGGAGCCCGATTCCAAAAAGGACCTTGTCAATCCGGGGGAGTTCATTTTCGGATTACCGACAGAAAAATCGGATGGAAAAACGGTCTACCGAAGGTTTTTGGGGCCAAAATGGTCAGAAGGTGGAAGCCTTCTTACGTTTCTTGAGTTAAAACAAGATGTGAAGGGGTTTAAGGCCTATACTAAGAGAGTGACCGAACTGCTCAACAAAAGGTACCCATCGGAGAATATCACCAAAAAGTGGTTTGAAGCAATGCTAATGGGTAGGTGGCCGGACGGTTCCTTGGTTGATGATTGCACGACGGATTCCCCTGATTCAAAAACATGCCCATTTGCCAGTCATGTGAAACGGTCCATCATAGATGACGGATATCCTAAATCTAACCGACATCGAATTTTAAGACGGGGTATCCCCTATGGAAGTCTACAAGATTCCCATGCCGAAAAAGGATTGCTCTTCGTGTGCTATCAGACATCTATAAAGCAACAGTTTGACCATGTATATAGGAATATGGCAAATATCATGGAACGCTCGGGGGCCGATCCATTTACGGCCAATCTCATGGGAACGCGGAAAACCGTTCCTTTCGTCCTTCCGATTAAAACGAGGGATGGGCATAGGAAGGAAGTCTACCTCAATGTGCCCCAACTGGTTTCCCTTGAGGCCGGGGGCCATTTCTTTGTCCCCTCTCTATCCGCGATTGACAAAATAGCAGCAGAATTGAGTGAAGAAAACAATTAAGATCAAACAGCATTTCCCCACTAAAGCCGAGATGCTTTGGGTGTATTTAACGGACAAAACCAAAAGGGGCCTATGGTGGGATGACCGTATCGAATTGGAACCATGGGTGGGGGGTAATTTTACAGAACCATGGGAAAATGAGGCAGGGCAGAAAATTTTGACCAAAGGCAAGGTTTTGGCCATTGAGCCACCTAAAAGATTGGAATTATCGTGGAGGGATGAAGATTGGAACTTCGAAACGACGGTAGAATTCGTTCTTGAACCTACTTCCAAAGGGGCCAAACTTTTAGTTGTCCATTCAGGATTCGAAAATGCGCCAAAAAACCTTCAAAAATCAATTATAAATGATCTCGAATCGGGTTGGGAATACTTGCTGAATATACTCAAAGAAAAACTCTAGGATTTTGTAATCATATGAATAATACCTATAGTATTCGGGCAATCCTTATTATTTATCACCTAGTAAGAATATCTATCCAACTCGCTTCTCTCAAGTTTAAACTTATTAATGAAAGTGATTTTGGAATTAAGCTAACAAAGAGAATCGAACGGTTAGATGGAATATTTATTAAGATAGGTCAATTATTATGCACACGTCCTGATATTGTTCCATCGCAATCCACCATTCACTTGAAACGATTATTGCAAAAGACCAACCCTATACCATTTGCCCAAATTGAAAATACGATAAAGGTATTGCTCAAAGAGAGATACTCTCTTTTTGACATAGAAAAGCAGCCATTGGCCAGCGCAAGTATTGCCCAAGTTCATCGGGCCACCTTTAATGGTGAAAAAGTGGTCTTGAAAATAGTCAAACCTGGAATCCCGGAGCTTTTCAAAAAAGACCTGAGAGTCTTAAGGACTTTTATGAAAATGGGAACGTTTTTTCCATATCTAAAGAATTTGCCTATTATGGAACTTTATGAAGAACTTGAAGAGATTATTCTACCTCAGACCGATTTGGTAAACGAAAAAAAGAACTTGAAGAAAATCAAAGGAAATCTCTTTGGTTTCAAAGATATTGCAATACCTGAAATCTATGAAGAGGTTAATTCCTCCAGGCTTCTGATAATGGAATTTATGAATTTCCCAAATGAAGTGGATTTTGATAATTGGGAGATGGACAAAAGGATCAGAACTTCCAATCAAATTCTTGAATTGCTATTTCAAATGATGTTTGTAGACGGGCTCACCCACTGTGACATGCATCAAGGCAACTTATTTATAGATTATTCAGGAAAGTTGATACTGTTAGATTTCGGGATGGTCACTTCCATGACCAAAGAAGAGACAGCAGATTTCGTTAGGTTCTTTTACCACATGTCAATGAACAATGGTTATCAATGTGCTGAAATTCTAGAAAGTAAAGCTATTTTTCTTTCCAAAAAATATTGTCGGGAAAAATTTGTCTACGAAATTGAAATGTTCATTAACAAATACTGGAGCTTAAACGTAATTGACTTTGAGGTGTCGCTTTTTACATTGGAAATGATTAGAATTCAAAACCAAAATGGTATAAAAGGTTCTACAGCATTTATCCACAATATTCTCTCAATCGTATTTCTTGAGGGGATGCTAAAGCGTATCAATCCACAACTGAATTTTCAATTAGCGGCTAAGAAATTTATAATCAGGAACAAGCTTAAGATAAAGTAGAAATTCTTAATTCTTTTTATAGTTCGTACTTATGGAATGACTCTATGGATGAATTACCTATATTACTTCATAATTCTCATCAATACTATTGTCTGAAAGGTACTTCATATCTTCATCTAACATATTATCGAGGAGTTCTATTTGCTCCTGAAGGTTCTTCTGAGCCAGTTTTCTCTCGGCAAATTCTATCGCAGAAAGCTTATTCATAAATTCTCGACCTTTCTCTTCAGTATCAATAAGCTTTTTTTTGTTGATATGGGACCGACTTTTATTATACTCAACCGCTCTTAAATAGATTTCCAGATTTTTATTGATACGCTTGCGGCTATGATAAATATTTATCAAATCAGTTAGTGTATCGGAAAAGTGGTTGTCATTATTTTCAAAAAGACTATTTTGATAATCAAAATCTTTAGAAATAATTGCATTTAATAACTCATTGGATGCTTCTTCAAACCTAGTAGTTAATCTTTGTTTCTTTGAAAATAGAATCTCCCAGGGTCTATGCATTAAGATATATTCAAACTCAATTGAATATTTTGTTTTTTTGGGGGCATAAGGACTTGCGTCTATAAAAGATATGCATTCCTTATAATCCTCATGTTGTAATTTCTCAATAAGTATGGGGATAAATCCCAATAAATCCGTAATGTCATCAGTTTTTCGCATTGCATTAAGAAGGTTTTTTATCAGACCTTTGCTATATGCAGAAACCGACCTTAAACCCAAGATATTTGAGATATTAGAAATGTCGATATTTATATTTTGATTTGATCTTTTATGTATTTCCTCACAGACAGATAGGAGTGATTTGAGCAATCGTAAAACGGTTTCTGATTCACAAGCAATTGTTAAAATATGGAATTGTTCAAAACCTAATTTTTGAGCACTCATTGTTTGAGTGATAAAACCCAGAAGGTCGGATAACAGCCCTGATGTTTTAAACGTCCCTTTGGTAAGTTGTGAAACAAGTTTTCTCCAAAAAATAATGAATGCTCGGTTTGTATGAAAATCATTTATATCTATGCTGCTATATAGTTTTTGGACTATTTTTTTTGCATCACTAGAACTTCTAATCAAAGGGCAGTTGTCATCATTGAATTGTATAGTTTCGCCTGAAATTTCCAATATACCGTTCTCCTTGGAAAGCAAATCTGAAAATGGCTCCTTCGAAAATAATTCTTGGAAATGTTTTTTAACAATCTGGATTTGAAGTAAATAATTATGTATTTCATCATGGCTTTCTAAAACTAGGCCCATATCAAATTTCAGCCAACCAAATTCTTCTGGAAGCAATCCAAGTGGCCAAGTAGAGTCAAATGTTAGAGCACTAAATTTGGGAATAAGCTTTAATGTACTGTTCTTCTTTACATTTCCATAAAAGGTGCTTTCAGAGAAAGGAACAACCTCAAATCCTTTACCATTCGAGGATGAATTGTATAGTACTACCTTGATATAATCTAGATAGTTTTCGGTTGACAGCAGTAGTTTCTGCTTATTTTTTGGACTTTTTAAAAAAGCATAAAGCCCTATTGCAAATCTTCGAGTTATCAATATATCTTTAATTGCTTCTTCTTTATTCCTAACCCCGATGGGAAAATTTCCAGTTCTAACTTTAAACGAATCCGTAAAAGTTAGTTTCCAAATATCTTGTTTGGTCTTTTGATTATTGAAAGTGTCAAAAAAAATCTCAAGATTGAGCATGGCTAATCTTGAAATATGGCTTTGAAAGCTGTAGAATTTGTGTCCATTTTTAAATTGAAGATAGGCAGGGGCTAAATTTGGCCACTCCTTTGCCTGTGGGGCATTATTTAATTCAATCCAGTGACTGTCTCCGAGTCTAATAATTTCGTCTACAAGAAAGTTAAGATCAATAGGATTGTATTCATTGAAATCGATTTTGGAATAAATGTTTGTTTGTACACCATAATGTCTAAAACTTTCTATTAGAAATTTCCTTTTTAGTCCTGAATAGGCAATCTTCCCAACAGTCCTACCTGTTTTGGCCAAAAAATTAATGAAATCATAGCCCTGCATAGAAGTTGGAATTCCATCCTGATCTTTAAGGCGATAATCACAAATCGTCAAAGAAATGTCGCCATAAGCCTTGTCGACTTCCCATTGTTCAACTGCCTCTTCATACGTTTTGCATAAAATAATTTTTTCTTCTGAGCCTAATCTAAGAACCAATTCTTTGAATAATGGGCTTTCTTTGTTCACCTCATCATCAAGCCACAATATCTTCCAATTTTTCCAAACTACCTGAAGCTTTTCCATTTGCTCCCTTTCGGATTCAGGTAAGGCATTTTCGCAAAGACTCCTTAAAGACCTCAGGGCATCAGCTCCTGATAGGTTAGTATTCAGGATCGTACCCAGATTTGGAATGGGTTTGTTCAAACTATTATAAACTAATTGCACTAGCTTGCTCCCTTCCTGAATTAATGAGATTGTTACTTTTTTTTCAGCATTAAATTTTGGAGTAAGACTATGGATTTGTTCGTCAATAATTTGATTGATTCCACAATAATGGTGTTTAAGGTCATATAAAGACAAATCAGATAAAGAGCTAATATTTTTAAATTCATCAAGACATTCAGGTATAGACAAGGGCAGTTGGGTAAAACCATGTCCAGGGAAAAACAAAATTTTAGAATTGAGAATTTTTTCCTTGTAGTATTTTTCTGGTAAGAAAGACACAAACAAAACTTTGTTCTTGTAGTTTTTTCTTCTTAGTTCTTGAACAAAGGAAATTCCGTAAAAATCTGTCCTACTAACTTGTTCATTTTTAGTGTTAATATTCAACTCGCATGGCACAATAAGGCAATCGTCTAGACCAATTCTATCAAGCTCCAAAAAATTAACAGGAGAGATAAAGATAAATTTTTCGTATAACTCCTCTGACCCTATGTTGATTCTATGGTCTATGTAGTAAATCATAGATTCTATTCTTTTTACATCTGCCTAATATGTCTTGAAATTGTCTTTTTAAATGCTTCTCCAAAATACCATTATCTTATAAAGTAAAAACCATTTTACTTTAATCAAAATTTTCCATGATCCCATAAGGATTACTACCCTTGTTTTTCCTCATCTACTATAAAAATTTTGTTGTTATTATCCAAGCCATGAATCGATATGTGACCCAATTCAATTACTTGTAATAAATACTTTATGTGGTCCTTAGTGATTTTTTCGCCAGGAAGTATTAATGGGATACCTGGGGGGTAAGGTGTAACCAGTGTTGCACTAGTTAAATTAAGAGCCTCTTCAATCTTTATTGCTTCTCTTCTCTTGTAGAAAAAATCCCTTGGAGTAATGGTGATATCATCGAAGGTAATATATTCGGTTTTTTGGGCTTCTTTCTTTTGTTTCCCCTTTTTTAATTCTCTAGTGAAATTGCCAGCAATACACTCTTTCTCAAGATTATATAAGGTTTTAATCAGCGTAGCCGCTTTGTTTTGATCGAATGCCGTGCCGATTGTGAATAGAATTTGGATACAGTTTTTAGTGTATTTTATTAAGTCTACTTGAGCTTCTTTTCTGATATATTCAAAAGCATCTTTAACATTAATTTTCAACTCCGAAATATCAAAAGAAATCTTTAGCGGATCAAGAAAAATCCCTTCTTCTTCCATATTATAACCAATCGAAAGGAACTCAGGTTTTAGATCTTTGTCTTCAATAATTTTAATTTTTTCAAAAGGTTGTTTTTCAAAGTCATTTCTAAACATTTCAGCTTTTTCCAAAGCCTGGGCAATTAATTCATATCCTTCTACCCTCATTTGCATTGCGGCAACATCCATTGAGGCAATCAATTGATATTGAGGAGATGTGCTTGTGAATGTATTGTATATATCCTTAAAAAAATCAAAATCAATATTTGAGTTTTTGCCAATATGAATAAATGCAGATTGCCTTAATGCTGACAACATTTTATGTGCGCTTTGAGTAACATAATGAGCTTTGTTTAAAGTGGCACTTGTGGGTTGATAAAGAGGATGAAAATTGGAATACCCATACCAGGCCTCGTCTACAAAAAGTTCTGTCCCGTACTTATCACATAACTTTTTCAGTCTTTTGATGTCCATTACAAAGCCTTCATAGCTGCAACCGGTAACAACCAAAAGTTTATAATGACCTTTTGATTTATTTTTAAACTCGTTTTCAATGTCCAAAATTGATGGTGGTGCCATGATTTCATATCTTTTGGAATAGAGCGATTTCACATAGGTGGGTGAAGCTCCAGACATTATCATTGCATAATGGATTGATTTATGACAACTTCTAGATACCAGTAAAGGATCACCAGGCTTCAACAAGGACATTAAGATGATATTGTTTGCACTGGAGTTTCCATTGGTAACAAAGAACGTTTGTCCCGCGCTAAATGTATCCGCCACTTTTTTCTGTGTAGACCTAATAACATTTTCTGAAGATGCATGCGCAAAAATAGATCCGAAAGTTTTTGGAATATCATGATCTGCAGTAAATGTGGTTTCTCCAAAAAAGTCAAAAAACTTTTTGCCATAATTGGAATTTTTTAGAGCTTGACCTCTATTGTGTCCTGGCACATGCCAACTGTTGCTAGCAGAATTAACATATTGCTCAAACCTTTCAAAAAAGGGTGTCTCCAAATCTCTAATGAAACCTTTCAATATTCTTTTTAATTCAGAGACGGCATCGCTACCTCCTTTAAGGATTTTATCTTTCCATATAAAGTTTGGATTTACTTTATAGTGATTTCTAAAATTCTGAAACTCAATATTAGAAATATTATCGGAGCTTTGAGGGTCATGGGCTGAAATACCGAATATTCTTATAAAAGGATTTTCAATGCAAATACGTTCTACCAGCTTCTCCCCGTACAAATCTTGCCATTCAAATTTATTATTTGGGTTGTGCAATTCCCAGTCTATAAGAATGGCTTTAACATTTTTCCATTTCACATGTACAAGATGAGAAATCAATTCTTCGGAGGTTTCAAATCCTAAAATTTCAACCTCTATATTCTTGAGCTTATCTAGGTTAATTGAAGGTATAGCCTCTGTTAGCTTTGTCTCAAGGTCTTTTGAAACATCATCATCTAGTACCAGTATTTGTATGATTTTGTTCGGTTGCTGTTCCATATTCATCAATATTTTTCCTTATTTGATGTAAAATAGTAGGGTCGTGCCAATTATTCGTACATCCATGATTGAATGCTTCTCTAATACCATCATCTTTAAGCAGTTTGTGATAGTTAGCAGCTTTAAAATCACTGGTTGAATTTTGAATATGGATGTCTGGTAAGTGAATGAATCCAATATCTTTTATTCCAATATCTTCCAAATTATAAAAGTCTACATTTAAAAATGAAGTGAGGATTATTTCGTTATAGAATAAGCCACCAAATCTTAAAACCAACATTTCATAGATGGTTTTTTTGATTGAGCCTTTAGAATCACCCATATGTAATATTATTTTACAAGGATTATTTTCTTCATTTAAGATATCTGAAAACTTTTTTATTTGGGTCAAATTTGGGATAGAACGTATAAGTCCACTGTAAACAATGGTTTTGCCAAAGAAACGAATTGGTTTGGTTGTCATGTACTCAAAAAGTTTTATCTATATATCAGATAACAGCAAATCTCTAAGGGAAGAAAGTGAATGTTGTTGGGTGTCATCGTATTTATAATTTTCCTGTTGCACATCATGTATAAAGTTCTTTGTGGTATTAGCTATATCTTTTTTTGAAATTGTATTAAGCCTTTCTCTATACCTTTTAATAAAATCTAGAGTTATAGGTGTACCACTAAATATGCTATGCAAAATATCTAAGCTTTCCTTAATATCAGATGATACTTGAAATAATTCCCAAAGTGCTTCAAATTGATCTTTACTGACTACATCTCCTCTTAACGTTTTTTCTCCAACGTCAAACAACCACGCGTAATATCCTTGAGCAATTTTACTGGTTAGAGGGACATTATGATCTCGATATCCCTGAAATCCTAACCGTTCCATTCCTAATTTTAACTCATCTTCTGTCTCATTATGGTAAACAAAATACCCAATTCGGTCTTTTATAATTTCATCTAAATCGTTTGAAAAGTTATCATGAATTATATACACATTAGAATTCTGACAGTCAGTTACTTTATAAGCTACCACTGTTTGTTCATCAAACTCAATTATAAAATCTTCATCCAAAAAAATATCTTTTATTTTTTCGTCAGTGGTAAAAAAAACCACAACTCTATTGTCTTCCATTTTTTACTTGTTAATTGGTTTTGCAGCATACAAAAGTTCGCTTAGATACAACTTAAATTTTTTTTCTATTAAGTACTTGGATAACATGGAGTAACTTACAAAAGGAATGTCATTAGGCAGGTTAGTAGGTTGCCCTCTACCAGAAGTAATTACAATTTTCACGTTATCACAGGAGTTTCTAATCTCTTCCACTTTTTTGAGAATTTCCTCTTTTGTTTTTTTTGAGGATCTGTTCTCGGCTATCAATATTTTTTCGATTACACCAAGATGGATTATTATAAAATCAATCCCCTTACATACACGTTCTTCATGCTGGTCAAATTGTTTCTTGACAAGTTGAATAATTCTTTTGGTATAATTTGACGCATAGTTTTTTTTGTTTAAATCGATTTCTTCGTCTTTTTTTGCTTTGGGTATGTACACATTTAACATATTCCAGAATTCGTGATAAGTAATAGAACTAAAATCATCATTGTTAGATAGCGATATTTTAGATTCAGAATGTTTTTGAATGCGTTCGTCCAATATCAAAATATTGGTTATCGTTGAAATCAAAACTTTATAAATTAAAATTTCTCTTTCAATCGAATTGTCGTTTCTAAAATCATTGTTTTTCTTTATGCGATCAACAATCCTTTTATTTTGTGCACTGTATATATGATGATGCTTTGTGAAGTCTATTCCTTTGTATTCTTTTCCATGATCATCAAAAAAGTAAGCATATTTAGGATAATTGTCATTCGTTAACAGTTTGTTTTTTGTTTTGTTTTCTAATTTCAGTTCTTTTTTCTTAAACAATCTTGAAACATAAGCTCTCCATACTTCACGTGTTAAATTCTCATGACTATACTTTAAATTTTCCTTAAAAAGTTCTAGATGGCATTGACTTACGGTATTCCAAGAAATTCTACGAACTGGTAAGTTCATATTGCTTTTGTAATCTTGAAAAGTATCATTAATTAGACAGATATCGTGTAAAATAGAATCCTCTTGTTTTACAGAATTTTCTACCCATATACCTTTTCCTTTTGACTCTTCTAAGTCTAAAGCATCAATGAATTCTCCTTTTTTGTCTATGATAAAAATGTCCTTAGGTTTAGGTATATAAAATTGAAACCCAAGGTGTTTTTTGTTATATGCAATTGCGCGGAATATCTTTAGAGAATTTTCTCCTTTTCGTACTTGTTCATTGAATTCTTCAATTTTGTAATTGTCAAAAATTAGTCGATATTTCTTATCCTGAACTTTATGAGATGGGATTCGTCTTAAGTAGGCCGCACTTACCAACATCTCAATCATTCCCATGCCTTCTTCCCGAAGTTCAAAATTATCTTTATTAATAATGTCACTATCGATTAAGGCGTTTAATTCGAGAGCAATTTTCTGTGTTTCGGTGATTATCAGTTCTTCGTTTTGATTCTTTTCACTATAGGTTTCAAACCACTTTAATACTTTTTTTACTTTTTCATCTTTTTCATCTTTATAGTTTTCTTTAAAAGTGTCGAGAGAATATCTAACTGGTTTATCTTTTCTTTCCACATTGTCAACAACAATTACTTTATAGTATGATTTGTCTAAATGTGATTCCTCTACTTTAATAGTGAAGCATACGTCGTCTGTTTCACTAGGAGGACTATGTTTGGCAGTATTGCGGATGATATTCTCGAGTATGATATAGAAGGCATGCTGCCCAAGTAAATCATTGGATATTGAAACTCTCACATCTTCAATTTCATCGGGTAACTCAATCTTGAACTTAAATTTAAAATCCTTACTTAAACCACTAATTCTATTTAATAGATATTTGTTGTTATTAAATGGCTTAATAACTTCTTCTATAAAGAATTTTGAAACTTGAAGTATTGGAGGTCCTGTCACAATATCTGCCAGAAACTCCATCCTTGTTTGTACGTAGGAATTAAAAGTGCTTAGATATTTTTTATAAAGAGCCCATAGAACTTCACTTTCCTTTCTACCCTTGCTTAAGGCCTGTCCAATTTCTTCAAAAATTGTTAACGAATGATCTTTATCTTTTAATGCAACTCCTCTATACTGTTCATTCTGAGAAGCACTAAGATAATTTTCGCTATTTACTAGTAAGGGAGGCATATCTAAATCCTTGGTTGTAACCATCCTGCTCAGTACATGGGATCCAATATTATGAGAAAGAGTTCTGAGAAACACTTTTGCTATTGCATTATGGAATGATGCTCTCTTTTGTTCTTTGGACGAATTTATTCTCTTTTTATTAATAGAATCTTCTAGGCTTTGCTTTTCAATAGCGTAAATTGAAGTAAGAATTGGTAGCAGATTCTTGACTTTTTGGTTGATTTTCTCTGTACAACGCGGCTTCATATAAATTTTTGTGTCCACTTCATCTTTTATCATAAGGATTAAACCGCTTATGGATATAATATTCTGCCCATTTATTTTTGGAGTCATTGGAATAAAAAACCATCGTACTGAGGTTTTCCAAAATGCTCTCACTATTAGGTGTATGGAAGGATCAAGTGTGAAATCTCGTTTAACTTTTTTAGAGTAATCAATCTGACTTATTTTACTATGATCTATTCTTATTTCGTCCAAACTAAGGGTTACAACATCTCTGAATTTTTCCTTGTAAGGTATCATCAGATTGTTTGTTTCTCCATCTCGATTATTGTATAACCAAGTTTGAAATAATTTGAATTTATTGGTAGTAACGTTTTCATGATCTCGAAACCCTAGTAACTGTAAATCTTCTTTCCAAGTTGACTCTCTATATATTTTTCCATCTTCAGACACCAAATTCAGCTTATTGTGCTTGGTTTTTTCTATGTAACTTTCAAGTGGACCATTTGAGTCTGAAATAAGCCATTTTACTTTTCCATAAAACTTGCTTTCCTTGTACAATTGTTTTTCTAGAGCTTGAAACCTCCTAGCGATGACAAAATATGTCATCATAAATGAAGCATGTCCTTCACATACATCAATGTATTTTACTTTTTGGTCCTCGTTATACTTAGTTTTTTCAACTTTTTTAAATATGCTAAAGGGTATATCGGCTTCTGTTTTAACACCATCCCTTTGCTTGGTTATTTCCCAACGAAGTTCTTTTAAATAGATATCATCGGTTAAATTTGTAGTCTCTTCAAACTCTTCAGTCATAGGATCTAAATCTAGATAAGCACTACCTGATTTGAAAGGATACCAATAATGGTCCTTATACGAGATTGTTTCATTTTCTAAGTTTTGTACTCTAAACAATGGGGCCGTAATAACAAAATCGTTTTGGTCAAGATATTTCAAAAACTCCTTATTATACTTCATATAGCATCGTACAGAACGCATGGGATTTGTGACTGGTTCGGAGGAGTCATCTTTTTGATTGAAAGGACATTCGTTAGGATTCTTTTTTACACACTCTAGACAGTCTTCCTCCATATACTGAAACCCATCATCATTGGCATCATATCCAAATAAGTAAATACTCTTTCTTTTATGAATATCGTATATGATATCTTGTATAGTCTTTGTTGAAAGCTCACTCATCTTAGAATACCTTTAAATCTTTTTTCCTAATAATAGTACTGTATTGAATTTTTCAAAAACTACTTCGGTACTAAATCCCACTTCATTCATCCATCTAATATGTGATTCTTTTGAAGCCAATTTGTTAAGAAATTTATGATGGTAAGCCCATTCTTTTAGGAATTCTTTACTTTCAGCATTCTCTACCAAAAAACCATAGTGCTCAGCCTCGTTCAAAGCTGCCAATTCTTTATTGTCGAAGGTCATCAAATCGCCTAAAACAAAGAACCCTCCCCTTTTTAATGAATTATAAATTTTAAGGATCATTTGTTTTTTGTCTTTGTTTGTTTCTTGGTGATGAAGACCAATTACGCATATTGCTGCATCATAATTTTTAGGTAGTTCCATTTCCGAGTAGTCCCTTAGAATAAACTCGCAGACAAGCCCATTAAGCTTTTCCTTAGCCCCATTCAACATTTGTTCAGAAAAATCAATTAAAGTAAAATGCGAGTTTTTGGCGTTTTCGGCGATTACGAGTGTGGTATTACCCGTTCCTACTCCAAGCTCTAATATTTTGGGATTTGGATTAATTTTTTTTGTGATATTTGCGATTTCCTGGTGCAAAGCCTCATATCCAGGAATTGTGTTTATGATGTCTTTATCATATCGTTCCGTGGAATAATAATGGTAATTCAAATCTTCTGGCCCTACATTTGTCATGTGTTTTCTTTTTTTATATACTCACCAGAATTATGAATCCGGGAATACTTAGCCAAATAATGATTAACTCCATTTTTTGAAACTTCCTTCATGGCACTTATTAAGTAACTTACATCATCTTCTTGGTTCTCTAGTCCAAAGCTTACTCTCACAGAACCGGGAATTAGAGAGGTATTTCCTGATTTTGCTTGTTCAAGAATCTCTTCATCCGATTTTACATTCATAATCCGTCTTGAGAATTCATAGACACAATATGAACCCGCCCGTGTTCCAATTCCATATTCGTCATTTAATATTTGGGCAAGTAAACGGCAGGGAAAATTGCTTAGATTAAAAACTAGTAAACTTGTGTCTAGAGATTCTTCTTTGTTCTTATTGACATATAATACTATTCCTTGTACTGATTTTAACCCTATGTAGGCTTTATTTATCAACTTCAGTTCCTGAGCTTTAATATTTGAGTAGCCGATTCTTAACAACTGTTTTATGGAAAAGTATAGTGCTCTTGCCCCTATGTAGTTGGGAGTTCCCGATTCATGTGCTTGCTCACTCTTTACCCTTACAATTTCACCACTTGAGGATATATAGGGAAAATTGCCACCGCCAATTTGATAAGGCCAAAATGCATCAAACAATTTCTTGTTACCAACAATAGCCCCTGATCCAAATGGAGCGTACATTTTGTGCCCCGAAAATAGCACAAAATCAACTCCTTGTTCTGTCATATCAAGTTTTTCGTGCTGTAGCAATTGGCAGGCATCAAGCAAAACCATAGCCCCATATTTATGCGCAATGGTCCCCATTTCCTTTATGGGTGCTCTATAACCTGTGACATTTGACTTACCTGTTACTACTAGGAGCTTTATTCGGTCGTCGGGCGATTTTAAATGATTTTCTTCTAAAATGCTCTCGATAGTTTTGAGATTAAAAGAAAAGTCTTTCTCGGTTTTGTGCACAACAACTTTCTTTCGTCCTTCAGTTAAAATATTATCATTAAATGTGTCTGTATCATTTTTCAGGGCATCTTCCATCGATACCTGCTTCATATTTTGATGCCTCCCTTCGTGAAACATCCAAGGGATGAGACTAGACGAATGTTCTATATCGGAAACCAATATTTTTCCTTTTATTTGAGAAAACATATAAGCTGTCATATTAATACCCGCAGTTGTATTAGGAACAAAAACAGCATAATCATCGTTTCTGGCGTTCACAAATCTTTTGACTGTGATTCTTGCTTCTTCATATTTTTCCGTTGATTTTTTTGATTTGTTACCAGCACCTCTGTGAACGCTGCCATATTCATTTAAATCATTTGATATTCCATCCAAAACAGAAGCAAATGGAGGGGTAGTAGCAGCATTATCTAAATTTAAGTACCTTCTTTTTCGTTCACTTGATAAATGAACTTGGTAACAATAGTATTTTGAATCGAATAAGTTTTTCATGGAAGCAATTAAGAATTAGCTAGAAAATGAATTAATCTATGACTCTTAGGGTTATTAAATATTTCAAAAGGAGTACCTTTTTCTAATAAATGACCTTTATCCAAGAAGAAAGTATAGTCTGATATTTTTTTTAAGAAGCTCATTTGGTGGGCAATGATTAAAACCATATTACCTCTATCGGCATAGTTTTTTATGAGCTTACCAAAACTATCAGTCCACTCCGGGTCTAAAGCAGAAGTTGGTTCATCAAGAAATAAAAATTTTGGTTTCATAGCGAAGGTCCTTGCCTGAACCACTCGTTGCCTTAAACCACCGGAAAGACGATGAGGTAAAGATTGGTAATGATCTTTCAAAGCAAAACGTTCAATCTCATACTCCACTCTGTATTTAGCTTCTTTTTTAGTTAAGCCAAATGATTTCATTAGAGGTAAGGCAATGTTATTGTAAACATTTAGATGAGGCCAAGGCTCGGCTTGCTGGAAAACCGCGGAATATAGTAACCTTTTGTCCTCTAGTTTTTGCGAAATGTAATTGATATCTCCCTTGTCCAATTTTTCAAGTCTGCATAAACTTCTTATTAATGTTGTTTTTCCTGAGGCATTGGGCCCAATTAGAGAGTAGATTTTATTTACTTCTAAGGTCATATTTACAGGGCCAATACCTTTTTCTAAAGAATATCTCTTTTCAACATTATTTAAAATAACCCTATCTATACCTTTACTCACAATCAGAATTAATAAATTATCAGTCTTTATGGGTCTTCTTCATCATTGCTTTTAACTCAAAACGCTTTGATAAGAGTGTACCAGGTAACAAAATCACCAGGAAAACAATTGCCAAAACGGTATAAAACTCTAAAGGCCTGTAGGTTTGACTTATAATATCTTGCGTGACACTAAGAAGTTCAGGGACCGCAATAAACGATGCTAAAACAGAAAGCTTAATACTATTAATGTATTGACCTACTATTGGAGGAGTCATGTTCCTTAAGGCAATCGGCAAAACAATATATTTAAGATTATTCCTTTTAGAAAAACCTAACAACTTGCCATAATCAGTATGAAGTTTAGGAACAGATTCAATTCCCGCATCGACAATTTCAGCAATGAAGACTGCCAAATTCAAAGAAAGAACAATGACGGTAGTAGTGAATGCGTCTATACTTATTTGGAAAAAAATAGGAACACAGAAATAGAACCAGATTAACAATACTAAGGCCGGTAGTGTTCTTATTATATCTATAAATGCAATTACAATAAATCGAATAGGAGAAAGTTTTAACCTCTTCATCAATCCCAATATTAATCCTAACATTGAACCAATAAGTATGATATAAAGATTGAGTTTGATCGTAACATAAGTAGCCTCAATGAGTTGTTCTTTATACTCTATAACCCAATCCCAATTCCAATTATACATTCCAATCAATTATCCGTTAGTGGGAAAAAATATTCTTTCTTGTCGTGCATTAGTGGCACTCCATATTCTTTTTCAAATCTGTACATCTTTCCTGAATTAATCATATAATCAATGCTTGTATCGATAAAATTCAGCCAGATCAAATCATCTTGTCGAACAGACCAAGAAAAATAGGTTGTGGCCAATGGATCGTTTCCAAGAACTTCCTTTAATTCTGGATGCTCTCTTAAATAAGTAAAAACTGTTATTTGATTCATTAATCCGATATCTGCTTGGCCAGAACCTACTGCGGCCAGTGGGATTGTTAAATCCGATCCACTATAGGAAACAATATTTTTTTGATTTTCAAATTCTACCCTTACTAAATCCGATATTGCACTGCCTTGAAGCACTGCAACTTTGACGTCAGGGTTATCTACTTTTTGCCATGAATCATAGTATTCTGCATTTTCTTTTTTTGCTATTCCTGTATATCCACAATAAAATAAAGGATGCGAAAATGCGACAACAGCTGACCTTTTTGGCGTTGCAAAAGTGGCTCCTATACATATATCAAATTTGTTTGAATTCAATTCCGTATGGAATGTCGCCAAGGTTGTAGGCATATAGTTAATCTTTATTGTAGGATTTATTGACTTTGTAATCTCTTCAAACATATCGATAAAAACCCCCTCTAACTTTCCAGTGTTCGGATTCACCATGATGGTTGGCTCAAAAATGAAATAGCCTACATTAATCTCATTTTTTTCGATAATTTTGGAAAAGGTGCTTTTATGTTTTTCACCCGATATTTCAGACGATTCGTTTTTTCTTTGGTTATCTGTGCAACCAATGAAAATTACTCCTAGGATTAAGAGCAGGCCATTTATTTTTTTCAGAGTTTTAATCATTTTTTTAAAGATTTATGTTATTACTTCTAATTAAGATGGTGGTTAGTAATGGTTAGTAATGTATGACAGAATACATTTAGTCAATTATTTAACCTTTTGACTAAAGAGCTTCTCATGGAGCCAGATAGATTGTTAGCTCCAGAATGTTCGTCGGATAAAATGTATAAAAACCAGGACCTAAATTTTAAAGAGTTTATTTTGCTAGCATTTTATAGACCCAGTTTTTCTATGCTCACCAAATAGGTGATTTTACAAAAACTTAAACTGTTTTTGTGTAAAAACCCCAGTTTTTCTAAGATTTTCCTGTAATCTATTCTATTCAAATGTATGTATATTAAGAGTCCTCAAATTAATGACTCTCCTACACTTTCCTCCTCTGGTTTTAATACTCATCAATGGGGGGGTTGTAGCTATTTAAATAGGCTATTTTTTGTATAAACCAATTAAGTATGATTCTAGTTACTTGTCAAAGTCCGGACTGTTCTACCCCTCATTTTTATGTGAATATCCAAAGTGGGAAGTTCCCTTTGATTCTTGCTCCAAAAACTCCTGAGCTTGCTGTAGGAGAAAACGTAGCCACAATAAACTCAGATTTAAACAAAATTTTAAAATCGAGCGATTTTGTTGAAGGGATGGAAAAGCTGAATGAACCAGAAAGAGAGCGAATTAATCAAATCATTTCAAGGAGTAATATCTCAAGACTGTTCTCAAAGTTATACAAGAGACTATTCGAAGAAAAGGTTGAGATAAAAGATTATTTGGTTGTGTTTTGTGAGTCTGGTCATAGAAACTATATACCCTTAACTGAGGATAAGGCGACTTATCTTGAAAATATAAAAGGAAATGAGTGATAGTTCCGAGGAAAAAGGTATTGCAGTAAACTTTGAAAGATATGATGATTATTGGTTGAAAAAAGCCAGAACCTTCATTGATGAAAGTCTTAATGTTTTTTCAGAAAGGCTAAAGTCCTTAAACAATTTTTTGAACTATTTAGCTGGAGGTACTTTTATTGGAGGGGCCAGTTATACCGCATTTTTGCAATCAAAAGAATTATTGGTTTTTATCTCATTTATCATTCCAGTTTTTTTCATTGGTATGGCAAAGTTTGCTATTACCTATGGTGCTGGTAAAATTGAGATGAGACAAACAGATATGCGAAGCCCGACCCAAATAAATGATAGTTATAATGCAATAGTATCAAGAATTGCTTTAAACATAAAAAGGTCTTCGGTTTGGGTTGGTGCCGCAACCTTTTTTTCATTAGTATGTTTTCCAATGGCCAACTATTTTCATAATCAAGAGGAAAGAATAAATGTGCCAAAGAACCTCATTAGTGTTACTAGAAATACAAAAAAGAATGAATTGGCAATAAATGGAAACCTGGAAAAAGTAGAAAAGATTCATATCGTATTATTTGGAAAGGACACCAAAAAGAACAAAAAGGACCCTCTTTTGATGAACTTTGTTCAAGAAGAGTCCGGTGAATTTAAAGGTTTGATTCCCTTGAGTCGATACGGTATGAATTCAATTGACAGCCTGGATTTGTCCTATGAAATCAGTGATAAAATGGTCCACAATACTTATAGGTTTATTAATTAACTAAACATTTAAACGATAAAAATGAAGAAATCCGATTTTCAAAAATCAACAAGATTAAAAAATCTTGAAATGGAAATGGTTGCATTCCTAAGAGATAAAAAATCAAAAGTTGATTTGGAAACTCTTAAAAGCAACTTTAATAGGAGAGCTAGTCTTCAAAGCACTAAGGGTATTGTTGAAATATCGGAATATATAGACCACAAAGATCTAACTGATATCAAATTGAATGATGAAGTTGTCGCTAAAGGTTCGTATTCAGCTGACATTCACTGTACTGTTTCAGGTAGTAATATTCAGTCCGTAAGGGTTGGCGGCAAACCAGTTGGTGTAACAGGCGGAATAGCTAGGAATGTTAACATCGTAAATGATACTTTCGTTGTTGATGTCACTAGAACAGGGAGTAATAATACCCAGTGGACTTTTACAACCGATAAAATTGAAACAGACAATGGAGATAAAAAAGGAGACCCTAGTCCAGTCACGAGAACTTCAAAATCAGTAACGATTAAAGTTGTTTAGTATGAGATACATTGTAGTGCTTGGTTGTTTATTTATTACTATTCAGGTCGAAAGTCAGGCGTTGGGTCAAGATAGAGAGGGATTTAGCAGTATTGTCGTTCCTGCTGCCACTTTCAATCTTGATGTGGAGAACAAAATAGCTAGTTTAACTTTTTATAAAGAAATATGGGATAAAAAAGGGTATACAGCACTTCCACTTAAAACAGAGAATGATGTGTATACGATTGTTAAAGAAAATAATGACTGGGAAAGATTAACCGACAAACAAAAGCTTAAAAAATTCGAAGAAGAATTAAAAAGTTCATGGGTAACGAACTCATATACTTTTAATGACTCAAAGGAACATAAACATCTAATTCTTGGGTTAGACCTAAAGGGAACTTCTGAAGATGGGATAAGTACTTTATTTTCAAGTAACCGAGTCTCTTCATCAGCTTCAATAGGTGGATTATTGGGTTATCGAAAGATTAAAAGAAGGTATAATTCGAACAAAGCAAGGGAATTAGCCCAAGCATATCTGAAATCAGTTGAGTCCAATGACCTTCAAAAAAACATTGACAAAGAATTAGTTAAACTTGTCAAAGAAGGGGCATTAAATGAGAATCAAAAAAAACGTTTTGTCAATTTTAGAGAAGAGAAATCTGCTACCGGTATAATCAATGCCATTGAAGCTTATCGAGAAAGGCTCACGTCAACATTTTTGCAGGATAACAAAAAAAAGAATAAGGGTGTTGCCGAAAAAAAAATTGAGCAAATAAATGATTTAAGGATTCTTGGGGAACAAATTGCTAAAATGGTTGGGAACTACAATAAGTCAGGCAACGCATTTCCAGATTTAGACCGTACTATTCAACAGAAAATTATTAATACCAAGTATTCCGAATATATTGAAAGCTTTGAAAAGCACAAAGAGGCTAAAACAATTCTTGGTTCTGAAGTTCTCGTTGCAAACACTTATAGTCACGAACAATGGCTTGATGTTTTAAGTGAATTGGATAGAAAGAAAGTGAGTGTTCAAAAAGAGCTTAGTAACATTGAATCATTAAAATCTAGTTTTTCAGACCTTCTTAAACTTTATGGTGAATTGGATAAGCAAAATAGGGATGGTGAAAGAATCACAAAAAATCTAGATGATATTCGAAATGAAAGTTATTTCGAGAAAGAGACACTCATTTATGTTCGAACAGCGTTCACAGGGTCAGAATTTTTATTCGATTCTTTAAATAGTGCTCCAACCATTGATGAACGTTTTAAGAAGATCAACTTTCAAGGTTATAGAGTTGAATTAGGATACACCCAAAGGTTTCTAGATAATCATTTTTTCGGTTTTAGCTCGGCGTTTTCTTACACTAGTAATCAATCCGAATTAACGAAGGGTACGTTTACTTTGCAAACTGTTGACAATACAATTACTCCAGGAACACTTTCATCATCACAGACCATCGAGAGTTTACAGGGAGACTTCGATAGGTTTTTAAGGTTTGAAGTAAATACAGATTATATCTATTTTGTTCCATTAGTGGATAACCCTAAAAATGATGATAAGGACAACACAAATGCTTTCTTTTTAGGAATTAATCCATATTTGAGGCATCGATTTTATAGAGATGCAGAAAATATAAAGCCCCATACCGTTGCTGGATTGGGTGTTCATTCCTTCAGTACAAAGGATAATAAATTAATGGGGGGCTTATTTGTACAAACTGAAGATTTATTTGGCACAAATGCAGACAGAGATAGTACCTTCATACAACGAATAAATTTTGGTCTTATAGTAAAGTTTGCAATAGAGGGGTTTAAGCCGAAAAGTTGAAATTCAAAATTTGATGTTAGTCTTATTCAAGATTAAGAAGCATTGCTTAGGAATAGAATTATTATTTGACTCACCGCAGGGTCCAGTTTTTAGGAATAAGTTTAAAAGAATAGATTCATTATGCCAGCAAGACAAAACAATCTTAGCCAATACAAAAATGATGTAAGTTTCATGTTAAGGGATACTTTGGAAACATTTCAAGTAATTTCAGAAAATCTCTCCTTTATTTTTGGCTCCAATTCAGGAAATATTCAACGAGCTATCAGTGAAGCGTTAAAAGACTTTGACGAAGTTGAACACCCTTTTGAAATCATACAGAATTCGTCATTGTCCGAGTTTCAGAGAGCAGGTTTCTATGGTGCTCAACTAAGACTTAAAAGAGATTTGGTTTCTAATGCAAATGAAAGATTGCGTGCTATATTAAGTTCAATCGATAGAAGCTTTTTTAGATCTGTTTTTATTAAATGGGTTGATATAATCAATAATTTTTTAGGTAGTCTTTCGTCTGCATTCGGAATTGCTGAGGCATTAAAAGAGCTCAAAGACTGCCTAAGAGATTCTCTGCCATAGTTTTAAAATATTAAAGATAAAAGCAAACATGGTGTATAAAGACCAGAACCTAAATTTAATTTGCCAGTATTTATTGGCCTTTAAGGGCATCCATTTTTTTGAGCTCACCGAATAGGTCACTTTTTGCTATATTCAATAATAACTACTTCGTGTTTTATGTTCATCGGCAAAATACCTTTAATATAACTTGGTATAGAAATCCTGTTCAGCACATTCCCCTACATTCCGTTACTCTTCATTCCGGGAAAAGAGCTTCACTCGAATAGTCTTGGACACAACCCCCAATTTTAGCTTTCCATTCCGCTAACCCTTCCCGCTTGGGCTGGGAAGGAACGCTTCATTCCCTAGCCAAAATAGGGGATTAAGTCCGCTTTTTTAACGGAAAGCCATCACCTTGGTTTTCTTAACGGTATTTACGGCAAGGACTTCTTGAGTCCTTGCTCGGAAATCCCTAAATACCAAACCGCTGTCTTGCACATTTTAAGGGGTTTATAATGGCTGAAGCCTTTACTGTTTTTCGGGGCATCGAAAAACAGGACGTGCATAACCAATTCTATATTAAACCCAGCTGCTCACCTCGCTTAACTGTCTGTACGCTCAGATCGCAACCGGCTTTAAAAGAATTGCTAATGCCCTTATGGAACTTGTCAAGACCGTGGCAAGTTTCCGTAAAAAATAAGGTATCTACTTCCTTGAAATTCCAAGGAATTTACTACGTCGCAAACACACCTGATTTTCCACAGAAAGTCTTGACAAAACCCACTTCACCCATTGGTGCCTTGCACGGAAGAAATCAAACAAACACCCCTTAAAATTTAATGTTGATTGAATGGAAAAGGGATAATAGTAATCTTTAAATCTTTAGTTATGAGTATGATTAAAAATCATGTGCAATTGATTGGGAATGTTGGGCAAGACCCAACCATTACGAACCTTGAAAGCGGGAAGAAAGTCGCTCGATTTTCTGTAGCCACAAATGAGAATTACAAAGACAGCAAAGGCGAGAAACAGACTGACACTAACTGGCATAATATTGTTGCTTGGGGCAAGACTGCTGAAATCATCGAAAAATATGTAACCAAGGGCAAAGAGATTGGTATTTCGGGAAAACTCAAAACACGTTCCTACGAAACCGAAGACGGAAACCAACGCTATGTTACCGAAGTGGAAGCACAGGAAATCCTGCTTTTAGGTAACAGGTAACATCAAAAATAAAGAGGGTGATACCGTCGAAAGCCTCACCCTCTTTTCATTATCCACTTTAAATAGAAAACAATGAAAGGCAAAGTTAACGAAATAAGCATCAGTTATAAAGAACGAACCAACTTATCCCAAGCACCAAATATTAAGAGTTCAACGGATGCTGCAGAAGTATTGTACGAACTATGGGATAAAAACAATATTGAACTATTTGAAAGTTTTAAGGTATTGTTATTGAACAACTCCAATAGGGTCAAAGGAGTCTACGAACTGTCCAAAGGAGGAATTACAGGAACATTAGTGGACATGCGTATCTTGTTTGCTACAGTTTTGAAATCTTTATCCGTGGCCATTATTTTGGCACACAATCACCCTTCGGGAAAATTACAGGCAAGTAATTCGGATATAGAGCTCACCAAAAAAATAAGAGATGCTGCTGAGCTATTTGATATAAAAGTTTTGGACCATTTAATCATAACACCAAATGGAAACTACTACAGTTTTGCCGATAATAATATAATTTGAAGGTGATTGACTTGAATCACCTATGGTCGGGTTTCGCTAAATTTCTTAGATTTAGGATGTCGGAACCCGACAATTTTTATGTGTGATTATCCTATTTTGATTTGACTTTCCCAATAATCACATCCATCGAAAATTACAGCTAAAAGCAACTGACTTTACGGTCAGGTTGTTTTGTTTTTGGTCACGCTTGGGCGTGACGAAAAGGAAAAGCAAGAGGGTAACACGCGCTGCGATGTTTTGGATAGTCTCTTGTTTTTAAACAACTGATAAACAATTGATTGTAAAATAAATTAAATCAAAATAACACTTAAAAGATTGGTTTTTAGAGTAAAAAGGCGTTCAGCCCATAAAAACCAATGAATTTTTAGAGTAAAAATGGATAACGGATACGAAAAGGAACAATTTGCTACCATCAGTTTTAAAAGCTCGATAGCCAAAAAGTTTCGTGCTTTTAGCAAGAAAATGGGCGCATCAAATTCCATGACCTTATTGATGATGTTGGACTTTTTTGAAACCAATAACCTTTCCCCGAAAGAGTCGATTGGACCAACAGTCCACACACTTGAAAATCTTATTAAAAAACGGGTCAGTGCGGTCATTGCCATTCTAAGGGATATGGAAAAAAGCCAGACCAGGCCCACCGTGGCCATGATGCAATCGCTTTTTGAAGAAGCCGAACCCAAAAACAAACCGTCATTGGTGGAAAAGAAAGTGATGTTTCAAGAAAAGAAGGACAGTGAAAATCAATTATAAATCAAAATGTATATCACCATAACACCACATAAACTTGGAGGTTCGTATTCACAAAGTGTTGCCGATTATGCGGACTACCTGGAGAAAGAAAATCAGGGTTTGGAGCAACAGGACATGGAACACTTTTTCAATCAATATGGAGATGGGATATCTGCCAAAGAAGTCGTCAAAGAAATTGATGGGAATACTGCAAAACTGAAAAAGACAGAACCCAAATTTTATTCCATTACCATAAGTCCCAGCAAATATGAGTTGAAACGGTTACAGGATAATAGTAAGGATTTAAAAGCCTATACCCGTGAAGTGATGAAAGATTATGTGGCATCATTCAATAGGGAAATCAATGGCAACCCCATAACCATTGACGACATTAAATATTATGCCAAGATTGAGCACCAACGCCACTTTAAGGGAACGGATATCCAGATAAAGGAAAACCAGCCCTATGCAACCAAAATTCTTCAGTTAAAGCAAGACATCCGAAGAATCGAAAATGGCAAATTGGAGGGAAACATCTCAAAATTAAAGCAGAAAATCGACCAATTGGAAAAAGCAGCTCCGCATCAACAACACGGAAAACGAATTGTTCAGGGGATGAAAAAAGGAGGCAACCAAAGCCATATACACATCATCGTAAGTCGAAAGGATGCTTCCAATTCAGTGAGCTTATCCCCGGGGAGCAAATACAAAGCTTCGGAAGTGATGATGAACGGGAAAAATGTCAAACGTGGCTTTGATAGGGATTCCTTTTTTGCCAATGCCGAAAAGACCTTTGATAAACAATTTGGGTACAAACGAAACTATGCCGAGACCTACCAGGCCAAAAAAGATTTCATCAAAAATCCCAAGCTCTATTTCTCAGTATTAATGGGCTTGCCCACCAACGAAAAGGCAGCAGCTTTAAAAATTTTGGGCAAATCAGGAGTACCTATGATGAACATTCCAACCAACAAAGCGCAATTAGCTATTAAGGCTTTTAAACGTCTTAAAAGAGGAGTTGATGTTGCCATTAAATCAAGTTCCATTGGCATATGAGTGACTCATTAGCACATATTATTCTGTATCTAGTAGTTCCAACACTATTTTTGTTTACGGTTCTTTATGTATTCTTATTTGATGGTTCAAGTAGAAAAACAGAAAAAAAATACCAAGTTAATTTCAAGGTCAAATCTGGAAAATTTCAAATTGACAATATCAAACGGGGAGTATCGGTAATCGGTTCCGCAGGGAGTGGAAAAACTGAAAGTGTAGTCTTTAATTTTTTGAAGCATTTCAGTAAACACTCCTTTTGTGGGGTTATTCATGACTACAAACATTTTGAGTTGACGGAAATAGCCTATCCATTGTTCAAAGCTGCACAAGTTCCGTTTTACATTGTTTCCTTTGACACGATTTTTCATAGGGTAAATCCCATTGCCCCTCACTACATGGAAAATGAGGAAAGTGTCAATGAAGTTTCAAGGGTATTGATTGAGAACTTATTGGAGCAAAAAGAGTCAGGCAGTACGGGAACATCTAAATTTTTCACCGATGCAGCAGAAGGCTTGATTGCAGGGTTGATTTGGAAACTAAAGACATCCTATCCTGGATGCTGTACCCTGCCCCATTTAATAGCCATTTATCAAATTTTGGACACGGAGAGTCTCATTGCTTTTTTAGAAAGCAATATAACAGCAAGAGCTATGGCAGATGCTTTTATCAGTGGCAAAGATTCCGATAGGCAGACGGCAGGGGTAAAAAGCACCTTGGCCAATGCATTTAAAAAGATAAGTACACAGCAAATCTTTACGGCACTATCGGCAGATGAAGTTCCATTGGATATCAATACTCAAAAAAAATCAGGGGTCATTTCGGTTGTGAACAATCCCAAATACGAATCGGCTTATTCTCCCATCATTGCCACTATTGTACATACGATCACCAAGCAGATGAGTGTGCGAAATGCAAGACCTTCATTTCTGATGATGGAAGAAGCCCCAACCATACGCTTGTTGAATATGCACCGTATTCCTGCCACTTTACGCAGCTATAATGTTGCTACTGTCTATGTTATGCAGGACAAGATCCAAAATGATATGATGTATGGTGACAAAGCAAGTAAAGCGATATTAAGCAACCTATCTTATCAATTCTTTGGAAAGGTCAATGACCCTGATACAGCTAAATACTATGAACGTTTTTTTGAGCTCATAAAACAATCTACCAAAAGTATCAGTAAAAGTAGTGGATTGAGTTTTGAGAGTCGAATCACAAAGGGAGAAAAGGAGGTCTCTAAACGCAGAGCTGATATCTTCTTTAGGTTAAAGCAGGGTGAATTTATAACGTTTGCCGATGGTAAGGATAAAAAAGTACGGTTCAAGTTGTTTAAAATTGAGAGGGAGCTGCCCCAAAATAAAGAGCAGCTGTCTGCAATGGAACTACAATCGAATTTTGAAAGAATTTATCAAGATGCAAAATCTCTGTTCAAATTGCCAGATTAAGTTTTAACCATAACACATTAACGCTTTACACCAGGTGATGCCTTTTTTTATTCTTTTAAAGTGTTCGGAAGAATTTCGTAATCCTCTTTATCAAATTGTACAATTACATCAAGAGGTCCTCTTTTAGGTTGCCAACCTAATTTCTTTTTGGCATATGACGAATCATAAACTCGATCAATCGATTTTGGAAAGCGCCATTTTCTTTTATCAAATTCATTTGCCAGTTGCGGATGTCTTTCGCGAATAACTACTTCAGGGTTTCTTACTAATTCTTCAAGGTCAGATCTTAAAAACGGGGTATCCCCAGAGATAACAAAAACATCAATTTCTTTTGTTTTCTTCATTTCACTTGCAAGTATATGGGCATCAGCCACATCTCTGTAATCAACTCCTCGATGAAGTCGGTAAACTGCCATTTTTTGAACTGGTTCCGGAAAGCATCTGGACATTCTAATTATGCCAATCGATAGTTTATCTCCAGCATATTCTTTTAGGAGTTTTTCAGCCTCTATTTTGGTTTTGTGATAGATAGTTTTTGGTTTGGGAACAGTTTGTTCATTTATCCAAACTGCCTTTTCTTTTCCATAATTTGAATATCCATATAGGGCTGTTGTACTTGTAAATATAATTTGCGAAACTCCAGAAGCTAACGCAGCCTTGCAGATATTCTCTGTTGCATGGACATTTATTTCGAAGAACTTTTTTTCCGAACAATAACCTACATGCGGTGCATGTAAAGCTGCTGAATGAAAAACAGTTTTTACATTTTCAAATGATTCTAAAAGCTTGTCATAATTACAAATATCTCCTATTATGGAAGTAGATGATGACGGTGATAAATCAAATCCCTCAGTTTTGTATTTTTGACTAAGCTTCCAATGTAAAGCTCGCCCAATTCTTCCGCTACTTCCAGTAATCAGTACTTTGTTCATTGATGAGCTTCTATTGTGATGGTTTCTTGTCTAGTTCTGAGATATGGCAATAGGTTAAAAATTAAATTTACATGGCATTTTTTGTTGTGTGTTTTACCAAGGCAAACCATTTAGGTCCATTTTTTTTGGATTAAGCCTATATTTTTTAGCAAGCAACATAGTATTGGCTTCCCATAATTTCTTTCCGTCCGATTGCTCATAATAAACGGGACAGTCAACTTTATACCAGTTTGATCTCTCATAAAATGGGATTAGAGCATCCGCACATAAAAGCACACCAAATTCTGATTTTAATTCTTTGAATATAAGACCCTCCGTTTCTCTTAATATTTTCGATGCATATCCGTTTCCCCTAAATTTCTTTGGTGTAATTACATTATTTATTCCAGCGATTTTCATCTTATTGCCATCTACTAGAATTTTTCTTTCTACAATGTTATAAAAAGTTGCTATCTCATTGTTTTGGTAGAAAACGATTGTCCAATCGGGTTGTGCCCATTCAGTTTCTTTTACGATTGGGATATTTCCAAACTCACCATCTATGAAACTTTTGAGTTTGCTTTTTGTTCCGTTATCCAACTCGGAATACTTGGTTGTTACTATCATGCCTTTTAAATGAACTGCAAAGACCTTATTTTATCAATACAGTTGTTATTCATTTAAGATTTTTATAAAGTCAATTTATGTTTAAAGTTAATCTTTCCTTTTTGTTTCAAATAAATGTCCTTGGTCTAAAAAAACCATAACTCCCAGGAGGGCAGTGGCCATTAAAAGCGAATATCATTCAGCAAGGATTTCTCTAACTTTCACTCCAATTGTTTTGATTATGTTGGAATGAATTGGCCTAACCTTTTCTTTGTTCAATGTTCCTCCCAAAATTATCATCTCTTTATTGTTAAATCGTTTTCCCAGTCTGTCATCAATCATAACATTTCGCATGCTTTCCACGATTCCAATTTCTTTCAAGAAAGCATTAGGATGTCCTGCTGTACAAATGACCAATCCAAGTTTTACCGTTTTCATTTTTGGTAATTTATTAGGGTCGTAATCTCCATAAGCATATCCATAAGAGTAGACCCTGTCGAACCAACCTTTTAACTTAGCCGGGCAATCACTCCACCAAACCGGGTATATAAAAATTATACAATCAGCTTTTTCAATTTTTTTATGTTCCCTTTTAATATCATCGGGAATTGGTAATTCAATTTTGGCAAAGCCCTCCCTCTCATATTCGATTTCTGTCAAATCTGTTCGAAATCCCATCTCGTACAGGTCAGAGACCATATATTCTAGACCTTCGATCGTAAGGCTTGATTTTACCTGTTGTAAAATGTCATAAGTGTAGGATTTAGTACTTGGATGCGCATAAACTATCAGTACTTTCATTTTATATCTCAATTAATGTTGAGTCACCCTTGCTGAAATCTTTGCAAGTCCATTCCCAATGCTCTTTTAATATGATTTTACCCTCTGTGTTCAATTGGGGGATAGACTTACCCTTTCCAGTCATAAGTTCCAAATCTTTATTAAGATGTTGGTAAGTAAACTCAAGCAGATCGTTTACAATTATTCCAATTAGAAAACCTTTCATAATTCTTCCTCCGGAATATTCTGCCCATACCATTTTATCTTCTTGGAAATAAATAAAAACAGTATGTCCTGAAACTTCACCACCAACAGAATTCGACAAAGACTTAAACTTTTTATTATTCAAATTTATTCGCAATAGAACGCTATTTTATATAGTTTGAAAATAATGGAAAGAAGAATTGACCCTGGTGGACTCAATACGGATATTGTTGCACACCCAATTTATCAGTGGGGCGAAGTAATTTAACGTGAGTTCGATATAACTATAGTGCCAAATAAAGCTGATTGGTATCTACGAAGTTGTTTCTGAGTGATGGTTTTCTGTCCTTAAAGTTATATGCTATCAAAGCCGCAAAGATGTTGTTGAAGTAGTTTGCCACGCTCCTGTGCCTTGAGTGCTCCACTTGGCAAATATTCTTCAGTTGGTCGAATATGGTCTCTATTATTGCCCTTTTCCTCAAGTGGTAGGCATCGGCCATTGGGGTCAACAGCTTCGTTTTCATGTTCTTTCTGAGTTTTGTGACCAAGTGGACGCCATTGGAGAAGAGCTCGGTGAAGAGTTCCTTTGAGATATAGCCCTTGTCACCAAAGAGCTTGCCGAAGAGTTTCTTGACAAAGGCCTTGAAGCGCAATGGCCTCCTATCGTCCACATTGCCGGTGGTCAGCATGAAATCGATGATGCCACCTTGGTCGTTGGTAATGATGTGGAGCTTGAAACCATAGAACCATCCAAGGGAGCACTGCCCCCTCTTGGCAAGTTCCCTGAAGACCCTGTGCTGGTTGATGCGCTTTTTGTCGCACACCCGTAAAGGGGTGGAGTCCACAAAACTGATGCCCGTGCAGTTGGCAAGCCCACAGCTCTTAAGGTAGATGGCCAACGGCATAAAACTGTCCCTCTTGAGCTCTACCATACGGTTATAGCTCACCAGGTCGGGAAAGTATCCGGTCATGTACCTGGTGACGTGCCCTTTGTAAAATTCCTTGAAGGTCTTGTATCCCGAAATATGGAACAGCACCTGTATGGTCATCACCTCGGAAAGTGACATCTTGGATTTTCTGATACGCTTTTTGCCATTGGATATCAGGCTTTTTTGCCAAAAAGGAACAAATTCCTGGCAGAAATCGTCGATGGAACAGAAGATTTCGGTAATTTTAAGTGATGAAATCATAAGTGGAATGTTTTATAGTGAATTGAATATCAACACTTTAATTTACAAAATATTCCGCTTTTTTCTTGCATTGAAGACCAGTTTCTTAGGTCGAACTCACGTTAATTTAAAAAAAACGGTTTGATGGGTTTGTCTTGATTGAAATATAAATACAAAGCGAAAAAGTGCATCAAAAACGGTAATATATGAACTCTTAACTGGCTGTCAAATCCGAGTTTTACATAAAAAACAAACCATGGGACAAGACAAGTCGAGAAGACGATTTTTAGGGCAGGCTTTAGCTGCATTGGCACTATCTATGACATTCGGTTTTACCAAGCATCAAGACGTTTGGAAATCCAATCCCAAAAATGATTTGAACACATTTTTTAATGAATTGGATAAACTGACGAAGATTTTTTTGAAAGGTGAGATTTCCGGAACAGAATGGATAAATTATTTCAATAGGTTAATGTCAAAGTATTGGACTCCCAATACCACAAATGAATTGCTTCAACACATCGACTTTGAGAAGGTAACCCGAAATTTTGATTTTACTGAAAAAGGAAGGGCTAATATAGATGTGGGAACCCCAATTGTTTATGAGCAAGGAAACCAAAGAATCAATACCAAGATCATTGGTATCGCACAGGGACATAATATTCCACCACATGCCCACGAACATATGGGTAGTTCGTCCATAGTTTTATCGGGTAAGGTAAGGGTAAGGAGCTATGACAGGATTCATTCCAATAAAGATGGACTGATAATCAAACCCATTTCAAATCAGGTACAGAATGGAGGGGATTGGTCCAGTATTTCCCATACAAAATCCAACATCCATTGGTTCAACACCATTAATTCAAATGTTTTTTTGCTCAATGTCAATGTTGAAGGTATAGATGGACTTGCCAAACCAGGAATTCGTATAGATCCACAAGCCCCAGATTCTAATACAGGACTCATAAAAGCAGATTATATGGACAAACAGGAGGCCGAGGAAAAATATGGCTAGTGTGAAACCCATTTAGGCATACACTACTCTTATAGAGAAGATTACTGTTAAATGCACCGATAGGGAAAACCTTCCATCCATAAATCGGGAAGAACCCATACGATTTTAAAATTCTGAAGTACAACAGGAATGTGCTTAGGAAACAAATACCATAAACTTTAATGATAAAAACAAAAAAGACCAGCAGGGAAAATTATAAGAAGATTATTTACTTACTGTTCTTGTTTGCTTTTTTGCAAGGAATAACGGCTCAAAACAGAATTAAAGGAAAGATTTTGGATTCCAAAACCAAAGAGCCATTACCCTATGCAAATCTGTATATTAATGACACTGTTGGAACAACCACCAATGAAAAAGGACTGTATTCTCTCCTATGCTCGGATTCCAATGCACAAGTAACAATTTCATATGTTGGATACCTTGATTTAAAAACTACATGTGGTGGACTTTCTGTCAACCCAATCATCGAGCTTGAGGTTGATCAAAATGCCCTGGATGAAGTGGTGGTGACAGCTTACGGATCCAATAAGTTGGAACGGGAAGTTACCAGTGGAATGACTGTCTTAACGAAAAAGAATATCCAGAACACTGAAACCACTACCCTCAATAATATTCTTGAAACCGTACCAGGGGTGCAGGTAAATTCAATAGAGCAGTATAATACCAAAATTTCCATTAGAGGTTCTGGAAATAGATCAACAACTGGGAGTAGAAATATTAAAGCCTATCTGAATAACATTCCATTGACTCAATCAACGGGAATGACTTGGTTGGGAGGTATTGGCCCTGATGTTTTTGACAGAATAGAAGTGCTCAAGGGACCGGCTTCTGGGGTTTATGGAATGGGAACCGGGGGAATAATTAGGTTCAAAACATTGTTGGACGATAACGATGAAATTTCTGCAGAATCGAAATATATGGCTTCCGCTTTTGGTACATCAAAATGGCATACGGGATTTTTAAAAACAGATGGCGACTTCAAGGTTAAATTAACTTATCAAGAACTGAAGACCGAAGGGTACAGAGCCTTTTCAAAAAATGATTCGAAACTTCTATTTTTTCACTCATCTTATTTAATCTCTTCCAAAGAATCTTTTGATTTTCAGTTTTTAAGAACTGACCAAAATTCTCAGAATCCGGGGCCATTGGACTATCAACAGATTTCTGAAAATAGAAAGCAATCCAATAACAAATTCGAAAGTACCAATTCGGGGCGTAGTCAGGTTTTTAATCGTTATGGAGCAACCTACAAGAAGGTATTTTCAAATGAAATGAAACTTGACTTTTCTTTGTTCGGTTCACACTACGATTACTATTTTCGAAAGCCAGCCTTCATTTTGCCGGGAACTTTTCAAGAAGTAGGTTATCGACTCACTTTGGGGACTAAACCTGTTTTTAAAAAACTGAAATCAAATTTTTTAATCGGAACCGAGTATCAGAACGGAAAATTTAGGCACGTTCGTTTCAAAAACAATAATGGTATTGAAGGTGAAAACAATATAAATACCAATGAAAGGAGTATAGTACAGAACTATTTCTTGAAATCAGAAACTGAACTCCATAAAAAAATCAAACTAATCATTGATCTTGGGATTAACAATGTAGACTATTCGCAAGTAAATTTCCTTTATCCAGACCAGTCCAATGCCAAAGTATTTAAGACCCAGTTCACCCCAAGGGCGGCGCTATCCTTTGCTCCTAAAAAAACCTTTACCCTTCATGCCAGTCTAAGCAAGGGGTTTTCGCCTCCTTCCTTCCAGGAAGCCCGCACCTTGGACGGGAATTTAAATCAAGATCTGGAACCAGAGACAGGGGTTAATTATGAAATAAAAGAAATTGGGAGTTTTCTAAATGGTAGTTTAAAGCATCAGATTTCCCTTTTTTGCTACTTGGGAAAAAATGAATTGGTAAAACAATCCCTTGAGGGAGGTGAAAAATACTATTTGAATGCGGGTAAGACCAGGCGGATGGGAGTTGAGACATCTCTCGGTTTTATGACCGACAATGTACCTATCCCTTATGTTGAGGCTCTAAGCACCAGTATACATTTCCACTATTTTGATTTCAGGTTTCTTCAATACAATAAAGTTGTTAATGGGATACAGCAAAATTATGAGGGAAATGATATAACAGGGATTTCACCTTTCCATTTACATTGTTTTCTAGGTGTTCAATTTTCCAATGGGTTCTATTGGGACAATTCCTTGGTGTATAATGCCAAAACACCGGTTAACGATGAAAGCACAATTTTTAATCGTTCTTACCATAGGTATGATGCAACATTGGGTTATGAGAAGAACGATTTTGTTATCCCCAGACTTCAATTAAAGGCTTTTATAAGAGCAAACAACATTACCAATACGTCATACAATCAATATTTTGATCTTAATCTTAAAGCGGGTAATGAAAAGTACTTCTATCCGGCACCCAATAGACATGTTTCAATCGGTCTTTCAATCAGATATGGACTTTTATGAGCAGGAGGGCTAAATCAGGGATACTGTTTGGGGTTTTCGTAGTTGTCGCACTTATGGCTTATTTGGATAAGTTAAATAATAAGACAATAGATTTTAATATTACATCGGATTTTGACAAGATTAAGAAAAAGGCAGTTGCGGAAAACAAACTGATTTTTTTTGATGCGTACACCCAATGGTGCGGTCCTTGTCGGAAAATGGAAAAAACCACTTTTCTGCACGATACCATCATCAAGTTTTTTGGAAAACATTTTATTTCCTATAAAATGAATATGGATTTATCTACTACAAAAGCCATGGCCAAAAGGTACGACATCCATTCATACCCAACTTACATATTCATGGATGGCAAAGGGCAAGAAATTGCAAAAGTGACAGGTTATTTAACTGCTGAAGAATTGTTGGCTGTTTCCAAGAAAGTGTTGGAAAATGGAAATGACGTTCATTTGGCTAACACACCGATTGTTAATCTACAAATACTCTTTGATGATTATGCCAAAACAATGGACAAGCACGTTGCCTATAAAAAAATTAAGGAAAGGATGGTGGATTTTATTTATAAGGCAGATACAATAGGGTTGACCAAAATATATGACTTAGCTAAAAAGAATGATTCATCGGGTAGAGTAGGTCACAAACTTAAAATGGATGAAGCGATTGTCAATCAAAACTGGAAAAATTATAGGGATCTGGCCTGCTGCTATTTTGATTTGTTTCAGGTGGATGACCCAAGGGAATATAGAAAAGCTGGTCATATTTTCAGTCTGCATGTCAGTGATGAGGAATCATTGAAAGAAGCGATTCATTGGATTTCGAAAATACCCTTGGAAAAAAGAAAAACTGAAGATGAAAACTTAACTGGAATGCTGAAAAGAAAAATCTTTTCAGATTCCAGATGGTTCCCTGGTCCACGGTGAGTATATTTTGGAATTTATCGGGTTATTGGTTTTTTCGAATTCTAAATCGAATGGTTTTTTCAGGGACTCTTGTATTTTTTCGCTCCTTGGTGCCATAATCAAAATAACAACCCTCCAATTCATTTTTAACCGAATCAAAGGTGGATTCGCTATAAAAAGTCTTCACTTTGCGACCATCTCTGGCTGCACCAGTATGTTCCATGAACACCTGGCCAATTAAAAGCCCTCCAGGTTTGAGTGCTTTGATAATTTTACTCAGTAAGCCATCGTTGTCTTCTTCGGCAAAATGCACAAAAAACCAAATAATCTTATCATATTTTTCTTTTGGCCAGTCCCAATCCAAAATATCAGTGGTAATGGTATTTATGGAAACATGCTGGCTTTTGGCAAGATCTTTGGCTTTTTTGTTTCCTATTTCCGAAATATCAATGCTTGTCACAATTGCACCGTGCTTTGCAAGGAACACCTCGTTTTTTCCTTCACCACCACCTATAGAAAGCACATGGTCGTTTTCTTTAAAAAAATGGAGGTTCTCTTTTAAGGAGTCTTCAGGTGTAACCCCAAAAATATATTCTACCGTACTTCCATAACGGTTGTTCCAACTTTCTTTGTTCAATTGTGACATTTTAATTTTTTATGATCTACGATGTAAAATTCCGTATTTGTGTTCTAAGTGAAGGTTCATTAAATACGGTTAGTGTAGGACGTTTTTCAGGTAATTAGTTTTTCAAGGTTTTTGTTTCTATAGGTCTCAGGGGTCATACCGACTTTCTTTTTAAAAAAACGTAGGAAGTATGATTTGTCCAGATAATCCAGTTCATGGGCGATCTGCGATATAGTGAAGTCAGTGTAAAGCAGTAACCGTTTTGCTTCTATAATGATCCTTTCATGAATGAGGTTGGTCACGGTTTTATTGATTGATTTTTTTACAATATCATTAAGATGCTTGGCCGAAATATTCATCATATCGGCATATTCAGAAGCACTTCTTATTGTAATAAAGTGTTGGTCGATAAGGTGTTCGAGCTCTCTAATTACATAGATTGTCCTTAAGGGCTTTCCTAAAAGTGATTCATTTTGATTGAAATACCGAGATAGTTTGACCAGTAAAACATCAATATAGGCTCTGATTACTTGGTGACGGCCAATATCGAAATCTGAATATTCTTTAAAAATTTCCCGTGTTGTTTGTTGAATCACTTTAAATTTTTCCTCATCCAAGTACAATGCAGGTTCATTGCTAAGTGTATGAAAAAAAGGAAAATCATAGAGTTTTCTAGGGTTACTGTTCATTAAATAGAACTCAGGTTCAAAAAAAATGGTGAACCCAGTTGTACTTTCATCAAGTTGTAATGAATGTACCTGACCTGGCGAAACAAAATAAACACTGTAATCCTTTACTGGGTAGCTTATAAAATCTATAGTGTGGTGGCCACTGCCCTTATTGACGAAAAGAATATAGTAAAAATCATGCTTATGTGGTGGACGAATATGTTTCTTGTCCTTCGTCCTGAAAGAATTGTTCCGAATGCCAAAATTAAAGTGCTCGCATTCATCAAAACATTCATTAAGTGTTTTTATGGGTACAAATTCTTCCATACTTTTTTTGTCGTTTTGAATGATTGATCCTTACTAAGGATCTAATAATCAAATAGTACAAATATATACCTGAAAATTTGCAGGTTTATGGACAAAAAGCCGTAAATGGTGAATTATTTTTGCTGGGTTTAAGTTTGTTGTTTTACATTTTTCAATTAAAGTAATTGTGGTTGTTCGCAAAACCCCTGAAGTTCTTCAAAGAATAGCCCAACATGATAACCGTCCATCAAGGCATGGTGAGCAGATACGGAGAGTGGGATTAGACTTTTTTTGTCCACTTTATAGATTTTTCCCATAGCTATTTTGGGAATGGAATCTCCCTGGTTTAGCATTTTGGCATGTTCAAAAGAACTGAATGAAATCCATGGAATCATAGTTGTATGCAACAAATCATTCTTGGACCCTCTCAGATCTAAAAGCCTATTGTTTTTTACTTCCTCGATGATTTCAGTTACATGCATTTTGAATTTCACAAAATTTTGGATGTATTCCAGATAACCGATACCAAAGGTTTTATCTTCTCTTAAAATGGTGCAACTAGCACCTATCTCATCATGGATGATTACTTGTTCATCACTGATTCGCATTTTAAAAGATTCAATATTGTTAACGGTCTTCAAAAGCGCATAATACATTGCACTAAAGAAAGAGGTATCCATCTTGGTCACTTCCAATTTTAAATTAGTGATGTCAACATTGACGCAAACATTGAAAAAAGGATCCTTGAAGTTTTTGAAGAGCTTGAAATGTTCCTTTCTTTCCCAGGTTTGCAGATTTAACGTTTTCATTTGTCTATTGCATTTCTTGTTGTATTAAAGCATCCCGGCCAATTGTAATAATCTTACCTCATTGGTCTTTATAAGGTACTTAAACTCTATAATACTGTTTCGAATTCTAATCAAGTTTAGCTGGGCTTCCCTGAGGGTGGTAATATTGATATTGCCATTTCGGTGTTCGTCCTTGGCCTTGAGATAGTTTGTCTCCGATACAGTTGCATTCTCTTTGGCAATTCTAAGCTTTTCCAACGTGTTTTTGTGTTCCTGATAAAGATGGGTTATGGTATTGGTCAAGGACAATTTGAATTGAGATAACTGGATTTTCGATTTCTCTTTTTCAAAACGGGCATTTTTGATTTTACTGTTCAGTCTTGACCCTGAAAAAACAGTTTGAGTCAAGATCAAACCAAAAGCAGGGCCATACTCTTGAGCCTTTAGAAATTGTCCAAGGTCAGTTTCCCTGTAACCATAGCCATATCTCGCAAAAGCATCAATTTTTGGAAAACGTGCCGATTTAGCAATCTCAATAGTACTTCCCCTGATCTGTAAATCGGTTTCAAGGATTTTAAGGGAGGTATTCTTTATGAGACCTGATGAAATTAAATCGTTTAGAGGGGGTAACATTTCAAAACTAGGAATTGCATTGCTAATTTCAATTGGTGTTGTTGGCTGTTTGGACAACAGGACGTTGAGCTCACGTTTTCCTGCTTGGTAATCCAACTTGGTGTCTTGGAGTAGCAGACTGTCATTTTTTAGGTCTACCGCATTTTGTAGCATCTCTAAACGACTTCCATGACCAATTGAATAAGCATCCTTTGAGTGGGCATACCTTTGTTTGGATATTGAAGTCCCTTCTTCGGCAATCCGCATAAGGTTGTACTTTCTTGAAACATTGAAGTATGCTGTGGTCACATCCACGATGGTCTGCTCTATAGCCAATTTCAATTCTTGATCGCCGATATGTTGTAGAAAGTTCAGTCTTTTGAGTAGGTTTCGTCCCTTGCCGCCTTGCACAATGGGATAGCTGGCATAAACTTCTGTGGAAAATACCGATGATCCAATGTTGTTATCACTGATCTCAATATTTCCGGAAGCAGGGTTATTGAAATTGGAAATGGTATAATCCACATTGTTGACATTTCTTATATATGACCCATTTATGGAAACAGTTGGTAATAGTCCTGCATTTCCCAATGTGTTGTTGTGTGAAGCAATCGCAACATCCTTTCTGGCCAAGTTGACTCCGAAATTTTCTTCAATCGCAATAGCGATGGCTTCCTCTAGGGTCAAACTTTTTTTATTTTGTGCTTGAATCGACCAGAAGCTAGTCATTATCAATAGTACTGGTATTATAAATCTATTCATTGATTTGGTTTATTTGATGGTCTCTTCTTTTTATTGCTGATTCTACGGCTTCGGGTGAAGTCTTTTTGCCCTCCCAGATAAGATGTACAAGTTGTTTAAGCTTATTGTTGGCCACTAGCAAAGCGGGCAACAGCAATAAGGTGATGAATATTCCAAAGGCCAATCCATAGGCTATGGAGATAGCGGTTGGTTTCAAAAATTGAGCACCGAAGCTTTTTGAGAGTATCAACGGCATAAGTCCAACGATGGTAGTAATTGTTGTTAATAATATGGCTCTGAACCTGGATTTTGCCGAATTGAAAATTGCCGAGGAAAAAGGTGTTTTTTCTTTTAGTGCTTGATTTACTGTGCTCACCAATACCAAAGAGTTATTTATCAGGATTCCCGTTAGGGCGATGATCCCTTGTATCGATAATATGCTCAAAGGGATTCCATGGATAAGATGCCCGGCAAATACGCCAACCAACATAAAAGGGAATAGCAGGAACACTACTATGGTCTGACTTATCGACTTGAAGTTCACCAGGACAATTAGCACCATTAGGATCAGGATGATAGGTAATGCTTCCATCATGGATTTTATTGACTTTCCCGACTCTCGGCTTTCACCCTCAAATGAATACGTAACCCCGGGATATTTTTGTGTAATCTCCCTTAATACATCGTGTTCTATTCCTCCTAAAATATCTGGTATGGTAACATTTGGATCGGCAATGTCGGCCCCAATGGTTATTTCTGTCTGCCCCTGCTGGTGCTTTATGGACAGGGTGCCTGGTCTTTCATGGATGTTTACCACCTCCGATAGCGGTACGGTAATATTATTAGCCAACCTTAATTGAATATCCTTGAATTTTTCAATTGACCTTCTTTCGTCATAACCATACCTTAACCAAACTTTAGTTTCCTCATCTCCGCGTTGTAGATTTTGAACTTCAACTCCAAAAAAACCACTTCTGAGCTGCCTCATGACTTCGCCAAGGGTTATACCCAGATTATGGGCATTTTGTTTAAGTGTTATATAATATTCTTTGATGCCTGTTTTATCGGAATCCACTATGCCTTTGATGTCTGTTCTTTTTCCCATAACAGACTTCAATTCTTCTTTGGCTTTTCGTAAAGTGGGTAGGTCATTCCCCAGAAGAGAGATTGACACTGGTTTGCCAAAAACCATTGCAGGTGGACCATATGATAGACTTAGGGCATTTGAAATTGGACCGGCCTTGTCCCTAAATTTCCCTGCTAGGATAATGGAGTTCAGTCTTCTTTGCTCAACTGGTAATAAGTGAATGTTCAAAGATCCTTCGTTTGAATTGGGGCCAATGATTCGCTCAACATTGAGAACAATATGGTCCTCTCTATGTTGTTTATAATCCTGATTTACCAACCATGCGGCTTCTTCGATATGTTGTAAAGAACTGTCCGTGATTTCCTCGGGAGTACCAGGGGGAAGTGTAAGCCTTACTTCCACAACATTCCCATCAATATTTGGAAAAAAAGTTCCTTTAAGAATGTTGGCTTTTCGAAGGTATATTGCTCCAAACAGGGTTAGAACTGCCAGACCTATTACAACCATGTATCTTTTTTGCGCAAATGCCAATGCGGGAACATAAATGTGATTTCGGAGTTTATACAAAGCCCGATTGGTTATGATCTCCAATTTTGAAGTTTTTGTGTTTTTTTTCAATGCAGCACTATGGGCAATATGTACTGGTAGAAAAAAGAAGCTCTCTATCATTGCCACAAATAGGGTAGCAATGACCACTATGGAGATATTGCTGAAAAATTCGCCCATCAGCCCTTCTATGTAGAAGTAGATTGAAAATGCCGTGGCCGTCGTCAATAAAGAAGAGAGAACTGCGGGGATTACCTCTATGGTACCATCTATTGCAGCGTTAAAGCGGGACTTACCTCTTTCAATGGCATGCTGGTATATGTTTTCACCTATTACAACTCCGTCATCCACCAAAATACCTAACACGATAATGGTACCAAAAAGAGCCAGCGCATTAATGGTCAGATCAACAAATGAGGCAATTATAACCATGCCAAGTAATGCGACGGGTATTTTAAAAGATACCCAAAGCGCCAAACTTCGATTTAGAAATAGTGTGAGCACAATTATGACCAGAATGACACCAATGATTCCACTTTGGGTCAATACCTCAATACGTTCGATTAAAGGAATGGTGCTATCCAGTACTATTTGCGCCTTGATTTGTGAATTGTCTTTGTTGAAGTCCCCAATGTATTTTTTGATATAGCCATGGTTGTCAAGAATACTTTCGTTATTAAGTGTATAGATTTCTAGGGCAACGGCAGGTAGGCCATTCAGAAATCTTTTGTTTGGTTGATCGGCGAATCTGTTTTCTACCTCCGCAATATTTTTCAGGTAAACAATTTGCCCGTTGGTTGTGGCCTTTATTACCAGGTTCTGCAAGTCTTTGGCATAATACCCTTTTTCATTGGCCCTAATCAGGATGTTTTCTGATGGCGTTTTAAGTTCTCCCCCAGAAACCTCCAAATTTGCATTCCTCACAGCGGTAACAACTTCATCAAAGGAAAGTTTGTAACGCCTCATATCATTTTCTTTGAGCCGAATTTCAATTTCCTCTTCTGGATATCCTCTAATGAACACCTTGGACAATCCCGGTTTCTTGAGAAAGTCCGCTCTTATTTTTTTGGCATGATCCTTAAGGGTCGCCAAAGAAACATTTCCGCTCAAAGCCATTGTAACGGTATGATCCTGTATTTCCTGCTTTTTGATAACCGGTTTATCGGCATTCTTTGGAAAGGTGGTAATACTGTTTACTGCATTTTTCACATCTTCCAGAACAGTGGATACCTTGGCATTATGCAATAGTTCAATGCTGATGTTTGCTTTGTTTTCCAGTGCAGTGGAGGTTACTCGGTCTATCCCGGTCACCTCTTTTAGGTTATCCTCTATCTTGTTTATGATGCCCTCTTCCACTTCTGATGGTGAAGCACCTCTGTAAAGCACATCTACGGTTATAAATTTGATTTTTTGTGGGGGGAAGTAGGTGGACCGCATACGGCTGCCAATCATAAGACCCAACAGAATGATAAAGGCAATCGCTACGTTTACGAGAAATGGGTTTTTGAGAAAGTATTTTAAAATGGCTCTCATAGCTTTCTTTAGTGTTTAGTGGTTCCTTTTGTTCCTTCCATGGGCGCTGTGTACCTCTCGGCCAATACTTCTTGGCCATTTTCCAAACCAGAAACAAATATGAACTTCTCCTCAAAATGCTCAGGAACAATCTTTTTTGATACTATGATAGAATTCTCGATAAGATATATTTCGTTTTGTCGATTGACTAATTCAGCGGGCAACTTGAATACATTTTCTATATGTCTGGTTTCCAGTACGCCTTCCAGATATATTCCGCTGAAAACCTCATTGCTTAGGATATCAAAATACAATGTCGCTTGTTGTGTTTGAGGGTCAATTTCAGGAACAATCCTTTTAAGTATTCCCTTTACAGGTTTCGCTAAACTTGCTGATTGAAATTCAATTTCCATCCCTTTTTTTAAGTGACTTAAATCAGTCGGTTTAACACCAACAATTAGTTCAGGTTTGCCGGATTCAATGAAGTGGGCCAGGTTGGTCTGTGGTGAAATCACTGACCCTACATCCACATAGGATTTTGTTATCGTTCCCGAAAATGGTGCTGAAATGGTAAATTTTTGTAGATACGCTTCTTTGCTTTTTATGGTATAGAAGAGCTCTGGGATTCCTCTGGCCGTAAAAAAATTACGCTCTTGGGTTTCTTGGAATGATGGGAGTTGACGTATCTGTTTTTGAGGGTTGAAACCTCTGAGGTAATCGTTCCAAATTTCAAATCTATCCGGAAAATCCTGTTTGAAATCAGGTAGGACCGAAAGCAACAGGTCAGCGAAACGGCTTCGGTTTGCAATTAAATCAAATTGGTGGTTTTGGGCATCCAGTTGAAGTAAGACTTCCCCTTTTTTGAAATAAATACCTTCTTTAAACTCTTTTTTTTGGATAAGAATTTTTCCAGCCACTTCAGAACGAACATCAATGGATTTCTTTGGGATGGCCCTTCCGGTCAAATATACTTTGGTCGACAAGGTTTGATTTTTTACTTTGATGGTTTTAAATACACTAAGCTCCTCGGTTTTTTCTTGTTGTTCCTTCGTATTGCCTCCTCTGGAGATATTTGCAAGGAGGGCGATAAAAACTCCGGCAAGCACAACCATGGAAACAATACCCCATTTTCTTCTGTTCATTTTATAGGTATTGAAATTTATCCTAGACAAAACTATATGAGTGTCAACAGGGAATCGGTGGACTACTTTCGGACATTGTTGGACATTCCAAAAAGTGCACTTTAAGCAGAAGTTAGTCTACTAAGGGTTTTGAGCCTACCCATACATTTGTATTATGAAGGACTATTCATTGGTTTTAGTAGAAAATCCTTTTTGATAAAATCCGTAACGGGTAACCATAAAATGTAAATAGAATGACCACCAAAGAGCATTACGATAATCATCTTGCCAATTTTTACTCATGGATGATCGGCGACTTCAGAATTGCCAAAGATGCTTTTAAGGAATTTTGTATAAATAATGATGTGCGCCCTTTTAAGACCAAAACAGCAATCGATTTAGGAGCAGGAAATGGAGTACAGAGCATTGCCCTTGGCGAAATGGGGTTTATGGTAAAAGCAGTTGATTTTAACAAACAACTTTTATGGGAACTGGAATCAAAGATAGGGAGTCTACCTATTGAGACGATATGTGATGATATTAAAAATGTCCTTTCTATAGCCAAGGATTCGGCAGACTTGATTGTTTGTTGTGGAGATACCATCGCACACTTGAATACCTGGCAAGAAATAAACGACCTTGTCCATAATTGTTATGAGGTTTTAGAACCAAAGGGCAAGTTCATTCTCTCTTTCAGGGACTACTCGATGCCATTGTTGGGGGATAAAAGATTTATACCCGTGAAAAGTGATAACAACCGTATACTGACATGCATTCTGGAGTATTCGGATGATAAAGTAATAGTGACCGATCTATTGCATGAAAAAAACAATAATGGCGATTGGGAGCAACGGGTAAGCGCATATCAAAAATTACGGATCTCTACAGAAGATATCATGAGAAAAGTCCAGGAGGTAGGTTTCAGTGTAATGGAGAACATGACCCAAAGAGGAATGGTTCACTTGGTTCTAGAAAAATAATATTGATAGCAATTTCTTTTCTCTCCCTGAAGCACTAAACAACTATTGAAACATTCTGATTTCCTTGTTCGCAAGTGCAACAATCTCTCCTTTTAGTCCTACGGTTTAGGATATTGGCTAGGTAATTTTGCTTTGAATTTATTAAGTAACCTTATGAAAATAAAACCAAAGTTAATTGCCTCGTTAAAGATTTGGATAGCAATTTACCCTTTACTAACTTTTTTCCTATACATGTTCAAAGACCAATTATCTGAAATGCCCATTTATGTCAGGACATTTTTTGTGACAATTACTTTGGTGCCCATTATTGTGTTTATAGGAATTCCCTTTATCGATGCGGTATTGTCAATTTTAACAAAGAGGAAATAGAAAAGGGCTTTTTGCAAATGAATGAACATAAAGAAAATAAAGATTCAAACTCCAGAAGGGGGTTTATAAAAAAAAGCGGATTTGTTGTTTCCTCTTTTATGGTACCGATAAACCCATTCCTTCTTAAAAGTAACAATATGACGGAAACTAAAATTTTTGATGTAATCATAGTCGGTGGCAGCTATTCGGGATTGGCAGTTGCCATGGCAATCGGCAGGGCATTGAGAACTGTTCTGATAATTGATAGTGGCAATCCTTGCAACAAACAAACACCGTACTCTCATAACTTTATAACCCATGACGGTAGAAAACCTGCTGAGATAGCAGAGATGGCACTAAAGCAAGTGCTAAGTTATAGCACAGTAAGCTTCTTTGAAGGGTTGGCCACAGAGGGAAGCAGAGTTATGGAAGGGTTTGAGATTAGAACAGATTCCGGGGATAAATTCAAAGCAAAAAAATTAGTTTTTGCAACAGGAATAAGGGATGTGATGCCCAAGATAAAGGGGTTTTCGGAATGCTGGGGAATTTCAATACTACATTGTCCCTATTGCCATGGATATGAAGTAAAAAACACACCTACCGGAATATTTGGAAAAGGGGATAATGGTTTTGAGTTTTCCAATTTTATCTATAACTGGTCCAAGGACATTACGTTGTTTACCAATGGGGAAGCCAACCTGTCAAATGAACAGATTTTAGCGCTTAAAGATAAAGGCATCAAAATAGATGAACGCGAAATCCAACGGTTCGAACATGTAAAGGGCTATTTGGAACAAATAGTTTTTAAAGATGGTTCAACGGATGATACTATCAACGCCATATACGCCCATGTACCATTTGAACAGCATTGTAAGATTCCTGAAACATTGGGTTGTGTTCTCAACGAAGATGGTTATCTGGAAATTGACCAACTCCAAAAGACAACAATGGAAGGGATATATGCCTGTGGTGATAATACGACTAGAATGCGAACGGTGGCCAATGCCGTTGCAATGGGAACCAAGGCGGGGATGATGCTAAGTAAGGAACTTATCTTGGAAGAAGCTTAATCCCTTTTCACTTTTAAAACCTTTAAAACATAAAACGTAATGAAGATTGTAATTGTTGGTGCCACAGGTACAATGGGCACCTACTTAACCAATGCCCTTGGGCAAGAACATGAAATTTTGAAAGTAGGCTCCAAAAGCGGAGACTATCAAGTTGATATTACATCTGTTGATTCGATCAAGGATTTTTATGGACAAATTGGCTCATTTGACGCCTTGATCTCTTTGGCAGGCCCTACTTATGTAGGACCTTGGGACTCGTTAACGGATGAGACGTTTAGGCAGGGGATCAATGGGAAATTAATGGGCCAGGTAAACCTCGTTTTGATTGGGCAGCATTTTATTAACCCCAAGGGGTCTTTTACACTGATCACAGGAGGGCTCACCTATGAGCCTCAATTGCACTTCGCCAATGCATCTACCGCCAATGGAGCCATAGAAGCATTTGTTAGAGCTGCAGCCATTGAATTGCCGAAGGACATAAGGATTAATGCTGTTAGTCCCACTGTTATTGAAAATTCACCACAATACTTCTCATATTTCCCAGGAGAGTTCCCGGTTTCCATGGAACGTCTGGAGCATGGTTTCAGAAAGAGCGTTTTTGGAGCCAATACAGGAAAGATAATTAAACCTTAGAGCAAGAAATTTTTGAATAAAACAGAATACAGGTAACCTGCTCAAAGAATACAAACTTGGGTCGGTGAACATTAAATGGTTAAAACTATATATCAAACTTTGGAAAACTATAAAACGGAAATTGATAAATCCGTTGAGAGGAACAACTATAGTTTTTCAAATATTGAGAAGGGAATACAAATATCAAGGAGATATATCCAAGAATTGAGGATTATTCTTCGTAATGGCAAATTCAAGCGCAAGGAGGATGAAATTCGCTTTTTTAAGGAACAGAAACCATTTGTGTATGGACGTTTGAAATTTTACACAGAGCTATATATTTTTCTCATGCATAAGCCTTTGGGAAGTCTTAAATCCCAAAGAACCTACATAGACAATAAGATAAAAAAATTACAGGCGTATTATCAACGAAATATTGATTTTGTAAAATACTATCGTGAAAAATCAACATTGCTGGATGAGTTTTATTTTCTTAGAGGTAACGACAATTTAGCACTGATATCGGATACATCCCATTTTTATACCGATGCCGAGTTCTCTACAAGCCATGACCATACCGTTGCCAAGATTATTGCCTATGATTTGCTCTTGGCCTTTTACATTGAAGAATTGAACTCGCTTAGAAATGAGCAGGGCATAACATCAAAACCTCACCTCAAAAATTATAAAAATCAAAGATTGGTATGGACAGCCAATAAAATTGATGCTATTGAATTGATATATGCCCTTAAAATTAGTGGTGCAATAAACAATGGTTTGATTGACATAAGGGCTTTGGCTACAATGTTTGAAAAATTGTTCAACATAGATTTAGGCAATTACTATCATACTTTTGTGGAGATAAGAGCAAGGAAGACCAATCAAACAAAGTACATTGACTATATGCGGGATTCACTGTTGGAACGCATTCAAAACATGGATGAATAATACCCAACATGGCACCAAGTTGGGTAATTGCCAATTACTTTATGTATTTCAATCTATTCTCTTTATTTGAACATATTCATGATATGGGCAAACAACAAAATGTAACAATTGGGCTTGTGAAATATTGAAAAGAAAATCACCCACCTCTATTTTGACTATTGATTAAAGCGCGATAAAACCCAACAATTTTGTAAAACGAAAGTCAAATCAATGGAGAGGCCATCAAATTTGATAACAACAAGACGGTGGCCTCTTCTATTTAAATCGTTTTACAAATGGGAGCAACTATCATTACTTCAGAAGACTTGATGGAATTCAAATTAGAGTTATTGGAAGACATCAAACAACTACTACAAAATCAAAACGGACAACCTGCTAAAAAATGGCTTAAATCACCAGAAGTCAGGGAACTTTTGGGAATCTCACCTGGCACACTTCAAAACCTACGTATCAATGGCACATTGCCTTACACTAAAATTGGTGGGGTATTATACTATGATTATCAGGAAATCATAGAAGTTCTAGAGAAAAATAGAATCCACAACAAATTCTAAGAGCTTATTTTGCAGGAGATAAACTATATCAAGCACCTCAATGGGGTGTTTGAGCAATTTTCCAAAGACAGTAGATTAAATCCAACACATATCAGTTTGTATGTAGCCTTGTTTCAAATCTGGAACAACAATTTCTTCAAAGATGAATTCTACATCAACCGAGAAGAAGTCATGGACTTCTCAAAGATTGGCTCTAAATCTACCTACCACAGATGTATCAAAGAACTGAGCCATTGGAACTATTTGCTCTACACGCCATCACACAATGCATTTAAAGGCAGCCGAATCAAGATGTTCAATTTTGGGACAAGTACCGAACAAGTGCTGTACCCAAGCCGTACCAAAATAGAGACAAGTACTGGACAAGCATTGGTACCTAAAAACAAACATATACAAACAATAGAAAACCCTAAAAACTTAAACAAACGGCAAATTTCAGAAAATTTAAATTCTGAAAACAATGAAAACCACCTGGCAAGTATCCCATATCAGGACAACCTAAAGACCAGTTCAGATAAAAACTATGATGATCCCTTATGAGCAATCCGAAGCCACATATCATTGTTGAAGGAGCTGTACAGTATTCGCTAGGTACAATGAAGGGTAATCAAATTCTCTATGATTTTGATAAAATGTTGGCCTATTTAGATGCAAAAGGAAAACTGCTCTTTGGGCAGCAATTTAAAATCTATAAGGAAGACCGGGACATTCTTTACAAACTTTGCCTTTATTTTATTCAGGACAGAAAAACCTGCAAGGAATTCGGAATTGATATTGACAAGGGCATTTTGCTTTCTGGTCCTGTTGGGTGCGGAAAAACCAGCTTGATTCGGTTGCTAAAACATCTAGTGCCGCACCGAAAACCCTATGAGGTCATTCCAACCAGGAATATCGTCTTCGGCTTCAACCATCTTGGGTATAAGGTAATCGAGGACTACGGCAATACCCAATTTTTCTGTTTTGATGACTTGGGTGTGGAACCTATTGGAAGGCATTACGGTAAAGACTGTAATGTGATTGGGGAAATCCTGCTGTCTCGTTATGACCTATACACAGCACGAAAAATTAAAACCCACGCCACCACCAATCTTAATGCGGCAGAATTGGAAGAACGATACGGCAACCGTGTTCGTAGCCGCATGCGACAGCTCTTTAATTTGGTGGCTTTTAATGCTAGAGCGAAGGACAAAAGAAAATAGCGGAACAGTGCAGCAATATTATTAACATTTTTCCTACATTTGACTAAATCAGACAAGTCTATTCTAGTAAAATGCGATTTGGTAGGTACTTAAGAGAACTAAGAGAGAGGAATAAATGGTTATTGAGGGAGGTTGCTGCGAAAATGGATATGGATACGGCTCTCCTTAGTAAGATTGAAAGAAGTAATAGAATTGCTAAAAGAGAACAAATATCTGTTTTTGCAGAGGTTTACGAAGTAGAGGCAAAAGAACTAGAAAAATTGTGGCTGGCGGACCAAATAATAGAGCTATTGAAAAATGAAAGCAGTGCTCAAGAGATTTTGGAAAGAGCGGAAATAGAAATGAAAAAATTGAAAAAGTAAAATACTCAATATCCTTATGAGTTTAATTGAACAAGGCATAAAATTAAAGTTGATTGAAGTTTCCTCTGACGGAAAGCAAATCACTTACTTACATCAAAATAAAAAAAGAAATTTCACGAATCCAGAGGAAAAAGTACAGACCGAAGTTTTCTTAAAACTGGTTCTAGAGAAAGGATATCCTGTAGAGAATATCTCTCAATTCCTTTCCGTAACTATGGGCAGCGATAAAAAGGAGGCTGACATAGTTGTATTTGATGATATTGAACAAACCAAGCCAATATTAATAGTAGAATGTAAGAAACAAGATGTTAGTGAGCAAGAATTTCAACAAGCGGTCAACCAAGCATTTTCCTATGCTCATGCCCTTGCTGGCAGTATCAAATATATTTGGGTAAGCTCAGGCTTAAAAGACGAGTATTTTCGTTTTGATAAAGAACTTGACAAAAAGGAAAGCCTTACTGACATACCTGCTTATGGCTCAGATAAGGTAGCTCCATATAAATACGTCAAGGGAGGCGGAAGTCGAACCTATTCTGTTGAAGGCAAGGAAGTAACGCAGAATTTTCAGGACCTCGAGACTGTTTCGGAACAAGAGTTGACCAAGAAACTTAAACAAGCTCATGATGCGCTTTGGGCAGGTGGGCAATTGAATCCATCAGAAGCATTTGATGAGTTGGACAAGCTTATTTTCTGTAAGGTTTATGATGAGAAATACAGAGTAATTGGTGAGGATAATTTAAAACCACGAAAAAATGGAGATATCTATGATTTTCAGATTGTCCAAGAGGAAGGAAGAACTGAGGACGAGCAAATCCGCAGAACAAATAAAGCACTAGAAAACAGAATCAAGGCTATCTACAAAGCTGGGAAGAAGAAAGATAAAGAGGTATTTAAAGACGACATACGTTTAACACCACAAAGACTAAGAACTGTAGTTGAATATTTGCAAGGCATCAATTTTGAAGATACTGACCTTGATAGTAAAGGACGGGCTTTCGAAACCTTCATGGGCTCTTTTTTTAGAGGTGAATTTGGTCAATACTTTACGCCTAGAGTCATCGTACAGTTCATTGTAGAGGCACTCCCCATAAGAAACACTTCATATGTTCTTGATACTTCTTGCGGTAGTGGAGGATTCTTACTCTATGCCTTAGACAAAGTTAGACGCGAAGCCAATAACGACTTTCCAGAATATAAAATCGACGTAAAGCAATATCAGAATTGGCGGAATCATTGGCATGATTTTGCTTCAAAAAATTTATATGGAATTGAGATTTCAGAACAAATTGCCCGTACTGCAAAAATGAATATGATTATTCATGATGATGGTCATACTAATGTGATATCTATTGATGGATTAGAGAAGCCAACAACTATTAAGAAACAAACCGACAACAATGGCTTTAAATACAACCACTTTGACTTCATCATCACGAATCCTCCATTTGGTTCTTCCATTAAAAAATCAGAAAAAAGATACCTATCTGATTATGTTTTTGGAAAAAAGGAATATCACTGGTTAGATTACAAGAATGAGGGAAAAAAGGCCAAGGACCGAAATAATCAAAGTACTGAGGTGCTATTTTTAGAGCAGTGTTATCATTTTCTGGCAGAAGGAGGGTATCTAGCTGTTGTACTACCGGATGGTATACTAACAAATAGCAGCCTTCAGTATGTTCGCGACCAATTGGAGGAATGGTATCGTTTAGTAGGGGTTGTTTCAATGCCGCAAACAGCTTTTTCTGCCACCGGTGCAGGTGTCAAAAGTTCCGTACTTTTTCTCAAAAAACATCCCTTAGCCCACACACTTTCAATAAAAAAGCAAAAGGAAGAAATAGAGCGACGACTTATTCAGGAATCGAACTTTACCAAAAAAATAGAGGGTTGGAATAAAGAGAAACAAAAGCGTGTAAAAGAACATGACGGATTTATAAACAATACTGTTTTTGCTATCAAAAAGGAAATAGAAAAAACAGATGAGTTTAAAGAGTGGAAAAAAGAAATCACTGAATTATACAATGATAAAATCAATACTCTTAAAGAAGAGCTTGAAGAATCATATTTAGAGGCAAGACGTTCTGAATTACCTGATTATGAAATTTTTATGGCCATAGCGGATAACATAGGCTACGATGCTGCGGGCAAGAACTCAACCATAAGTGTGAGCAAGCAGGAACTAATGGAAGGCAACTACTCAAAGATTATTGAGCATTTGCGTCATGACCTTTACGGAGAACTTGTAACCACTACCTACAATCTTCAAGATGAAGTTGTAAAAACAGAAAAGGAAGTTACCGATGAAGGAATACTACAGGGATTGCGTGATTTCATTAATACTGTAGAAACATGATTTTAAGAGGAATATTAGATAGCTCATTAAACGGCCAACTCTGTTTTAGAGGCTTTGCACCGATTCAAGAACTTGCACGTATTTCCCGTGCTGACTATACTTACCAGCGAAATCCGATTGAAGGTAGGGAAGATATTGTTGATTTTTTGGAAAAGGAAAACTACCTTTTTTTCCCAGAGATAATATTGAGCTACAAATTCAAGCATGACTTCTCCAAATCACAAAGTAGCAAACCGCCTCTCACGGCAATCCAGAATGGGACTAGAAGCTTTAAGTCCAATGTTGACCGTACAGAGTTCAAAATTAGAAAAGTAGATTACAAGAGCCAGCGAGATAGCAGGGGTACTGCTGAAGTACGTGTAATCGAACTTATTTTGAACGATGGAGATTTAGAGGATGCCATAGAAAATAAAAAAGAACCCTTTCATAGAATAGATGGTAATCACCGTTTGCGTGCGGCAGAAGAAAGTGATTCATCTAAAGTATCGCAAATGGTAGCTCCATTTTGCATTTTGTTGGGGGAAGAGTTTTACGAAAACGAAAAACCTCAAGAAAATAAGGAAACTAAAGTCTTTGATAAATCAATTAAGGTCTTCTTTCATAATATCAATACTAAGACCATTCCATTGACCTCGGAACAGAATTTAAAGGTCATTATTGACGACTCTTCGAATTTTCCAAATGATGAGTTAAAAGAAATTTTGGGACCTGCGGCATTGCGTACCAGGGAATTGATAGCCAAGCAGAGCCCCGAAAACTTCAGTGGCATTTCACATATTATTAAGGACCAATACCGGTCTTATTACATGGATGTTTTCAGAAATCTAATTGAAAGGGGTTTTAAACAAGCAGGACTTGTAAAAAAAGTACTTGAATCTCTTCAGGCGATAAATGTAATGTACAATGAGAATGATAGTTTAAAGGCTAATTCTAGCTTCGGTCTACTCACGGCATTCCTTATTTACCATGTTCAGGGTAACAAGGGCAAGTTTAATTTCTTCAAAAATTGGGTGCTCAATAATCATATTTTTGAGGTAGAGGAGATTAAAACGGAGAGCTTAATCAAAATATTCGACAAGATTTCAGAGCGCAACATAGAGGTTTTTGTCGCTATGCCCTATTATGAACATGACCCCGATATTGTTAGGTCCTATAATGAGGCATATGAGAGGGTAATAAATAGAATTAAGGAAGAGAACCAGCATATTACAATTTCTCTAATTCCCATAATGGAGTATCAAGGAAAGACTAGGGATATCATAGACAATATGATTAAAGAAATTAATAGATGTTCCATTTTTATAGCTGACATAACCCAAGGTAACCCGAATGTTGGCTACGAACTTGGTATTGCTAGAGCACTTAAAAAACCATCTATACTGGTAAGAAGGCAAAATGATGAAGTTGCAGTGCCCTTTGATTATGAACATGATACGCGAAATACGTATAACTCCAATGCCATTCATACCCTCGAAAATATTGCTCATGAGAATATCGTTGCAATTTTAAAGGAAGATTACGGACTTTTAAACGAGCGTCAAAATGATTGATGAAGCTATGGTAAAAGACAATATATTCATTATCAAACGCTCAGATATTGAAGGTCGGATAGATCCTCAACCCTATCATCGTGAACGTAGGGAAACGTTGAAAAAATTGAAGCAGCTGAGTAAGCTGGAAAAACTAAAAAACGTTGTCTCATTTGATAAAAAAATCATAACTGAATTAAAATCAGACCACATTTATATAGGGCTAGAAAATATCAAAAGTAACACTGGCGAATATGTTAAGACTACGGCCAAAAAGTCAATAAGCAGTGCTGCTGTTTTTAAGAAAGGGCAAATCCTCTTCCCCAAATTAAGACCCTATTTAAACAAAGTCCATTTAGCACAATTTGATGGAATTTGCTCAACCGAATTTCACATCTTAGAGTGCAAGCCTGGCTACTTGAACGAATTTCTTGCCATCTACTTAAGGTCAGACCTAATTGTTAATCAGACGAAACATTTAATGACAGGGAATACTTTGCCAAGACTGCAAACTAGTGATATTGAAAATCTTCCTGTACCGATAATTGAAATCAATCGACAAAATCAGATTATTTCTTTATACAATAATGCTTTTGACCAAAAACTTTATAAAGAAGAACAAGCAAAAGAATTACTGGACGGTATTGACTCCTATCTTTTAAATGAGCTAGGTATTACGATACCTGAGAAAGATAATAGCCTTGAAAATAGAATTTTTACAACAAAATTCTCCGAAATAAGTGGTAGCCGATTTGACCCACTGCCTTATGATGAAAGAACCAAAGCTCTAAAAAAAGCCATTCTAAATGTAGATACAAACAAATTCAAAATAATTCGACTTAACGATTACATCCTTCAAAGCCTTGCAGGAGATTGGGGGATTGATAGTTCTGAGGAACTTGAGAAATACAAGAGATGTTTGGTGATAAGAGCAACTGAATTTGATAATGATTTCAATCTTAACCTAGATGCTTCAAGAGTAAAATATAGGTCAATAAAAAGCGAAAAATTAAGGAAACTGGATATTCAAGCAAGCGATATTTTAATTGAGAAGTCAGGAGGAAGTATTGACCAACCCGTTGGTAGAGTAGCAATTATTTCCCAGGAACACATCCAACAACATAAACTTTGTTATAGCAATTTTATTCATAAAATTCGTGTTGATGCAAATTATTTAAATCCATACTATATTTTTTCTTTTCTAAAGATGACTCATAATTCAAAACTTACTGAGTCCATGCAAAGTCAAACAAATGGTATCCGAAATTTAATTATGTCTAATTTTCTAGGTCAAAACATCGTGGTTCCAATTAATCAAGACGGTTCTATAGACTTATATAGACAGGAAGAAATTGGCTTTCAATTAAATCAGATGAGAAATCAAGCTTTTACCTTGTTGGAAGAAGGTGAAAGCATCTTACACCAAGCCGAAAAGCGAGTTGAAGAAATAATATTGAAAGAATGAGTGAAACGGCAATCTCATATCAACGCAAACTCATTGGGGTAGAGATTAAACTTGGTTTTCTATATGTACCTTCGGATGCACGTAAAAATCTACCAAATGAAAATGCTCAAATAAAAGTTCGGTTCAAAAATGCCAAAAAGACACTATCCCATACGTACAACTCGGACCATAATCGCATTTTCGGGCTTACAGACTTTTATAGAAAGAATAAGCTAAAAATCGGTAGTTTGTTGTGGGTACAAGTTAGTGCTGATGAAGTCAAAATCAACTTGGCAACGCAAGAGAAAATAGAGGATAGTGAGGAAACCGAAGATGAGAATTTTATTGATATCTCGGGTCTCTCTTCACAATCCAAGGGGAATATTGGTGAAGATCGCATCAAGGAAATAATTTTACTTTATAGTCAAGGGCTGCTAAATGTCTACAAGCCAGTCATTGATGACCGTGGCATCGATTTAATTGTCCTCAAAGAAAAGCTGTACAATCCTATCTATATCCAGGTGAAATCTCGGTTCAACGTTCATAAGCGCAATCGATTAATACTAACCATCAACGGCAACACTTTTAAACCGCATCACAGTTACTATATTGTCGGAGTAAGTTTCAATCAAAAAAAGATGGAGTTAGATGATAAGATACTATTATTACCGTCCACTGAAATTGAAAGTCTAGGCACACAACTTTCAGACGGCAACTATCGTATTACTGTATCGATGGCAGGCGGCAAAACAACGGGGAAATTTAAAGACTATTTTGTTTCAAAAGAGGAATTGGTTAATCACCTACTCGAACATATAGATACTGCCAGTACTTTTGTTAGGTAGAGCGTCTTCTCAAGACATCTAGAGTTAAATAAATCATAGTCTTTAGTTGAATTGAATTATCCTACCCGTCTTTATAATTTGTCATTTAAATACCTCATAATCCCTATCAAAACTGCCAATGCTATGGCCCTAATATTTTTAGGTTTCAAAAAATAATCCACTTCATCAATATTGGTCATAAACCCCATTTCCACAAGTATTTAAGGGCAATACGAAATAGTTTTCCGTAAAACCTGAAAATTGGCAAACTTCACACCACGTTTTTCAAAACCTAGTTTTCGGAAGCTTTCATTCAGAATAGAAACCCCAAGAGCAATAGCAGCTTTGCTGTTTGAGCTTTTTGAATCATGTAAATAAACCTCGATACCTCTAGATGCATTTTGAGAAGCATTACAATGTAACGACACAAAGACATCGGCCTTTAAACTCTTGGTCAATCGACTTCTATCCGATAGGGAAATCAATGTGTCGTTATATCGGGTCAAATAAATATCCAGTTCATTTTCAAATAGAGATTTGTTCAGCTTCAAAATGGCTTCGGTAACATTTAAAACCACATCCTTTTCATAAACGTCATTTACACCGATAGCCCCCGAATCAATTCCATCATGACCAGGGTCAATGACCACAACTTTTTTCTGACCAAAAACGAAACACATTTTCAGCAGTAAAATCACAAAAGCTTGAGCTGAGCGAAGTCGAAGTTTGACGTTTTTGAGCATCGTGCCATTCAAAAGTTTTAGAGTTATCAACATAGCAGTTTTAATTTTTCATACAAATTGATACCAATTCATAGCATTGAAAATCAATTGGATATAAATAATATTTTATTCACAAAATACTGATTATCAACATTTTGATATTCGATATAGTGTATTTTTCAAATAACGAAATCCAACAAATTTTAAATCAATTTCGACATGAAAAAATCACTATTCCTGACCGCTTTTTTACTGCTCATTTCCAAAACCCTATTTGCACAGATTGGAGGTATCGAAGATTCCGTTAACGATGTTTCCGATACTATAAGAGCCATCTTTCCGATTATTCTAGGAGTCATCTTTCTAATAGGCTTTCTATTCAATGCAGGACATTTTTTTGGTGAGAATGCAGACCTTAAAAAAGGGATTACACGTGTGTTGGTCTTTGTGCTTATTGCAGGTGCAGTCGTGGGTATCTTTACCTACCTAATAGGCATCGTAGTGTAGTATGAAACGCTATGAAATCTATAAAGATATTAGAAAGCGAGCAGTGATAATGGGATTGCCCATTTCATTGTTCGCTTTGATGATGACCTCGGTCATTGGGTCGCTGCTGTTCATCATCTTTTCCTTCAGCTTTTTGGTCATCATATCGGCATTCCTTTTTAACGGAGGTCTATATGTGGTATTGACACAACTAACCAAACATCCTGCCTTGTTGCATTTTAAAAAAGTATTCCCGAAAACCATCAGTAACAAAAAGCAAAGTCCACTGCATTATGAAGAAAATTAACCTATCGGCATACCATCCTATTCTAAGCATGGAAAAACACACCGTTTTTGCCAGTAATGGCAATGTCGTATTGTGTTATAAAGCAGACTTACCAGAAATCTATTCGCTATCGTCAACCGATTTTGAAGACATACACGGCTCTTGGTTTCAGGCATTTAAATCCCTACCGATAAGTACGGTTATCCATAAGCAGGATATCTACAAAAAAAATCGCTATGAGGCCAATAATCTACCAAACGATAGCTTTTTGGAAAAGGCAACCTATCGATATTTTAAAGGAAGGGAATGCCTAATCCATCAATCCTATTTGTACTTCACGTTGCCTTTGGATAAGGCGTTGAATACTTCAAAGTTTACCAATCCGTTCCGTAAGGGGGAAAAGGGTATTCACAAACAACTGGACCATAATGTACATGAGTTTATTGCTTCGGTAAATGATGCGGTTTCCTTTATCAATAATAGTCGCAGGGTGTCCCTGAGGCCATTACAAGAGAACGAAATCTTAGAGCTTACGAGTGCCTACTTCAATGGGTTTAATGAGGGTTTTGATACTGATATCCTGTTAAAGAAATCAGCAATTGAAATTGGAGAGAATCATTTCGATGTACTGGCCGTAAATAGCGAACTCTGTTTCGGTGATGCGGTACAGAGCAGTAAGACCAATGACAAGTTCACTTCCGATGATTTTGTATTCCATCAGGGTTTTATTGATGGATTAGGATTGAACTTGAACGAGAACCATATCATTAACCAAATTATTTACCTGGATGACAAACACAAATGGAGAAAGCTTCTGGACAAAAAAATTGAAGAACTTAACAAGAGTTCCAACTTCGGAACACAGAACAAGGTCATTCAAAAAAAGATTGAGGCTATTGTTGCTAAGATTAATGAAGACGACAGTTCAAGAATTATACGCGGGCATCTCAACATTGTTTTCTGGTGTCCGGAAGCCGGACAACTAAGTGCAATAGCATCGAAAATAAAAACCGAGTTTAAGGAACTGGACATTGTGCCGTATTATCCAAAAGGCGAAGAACGAAAGCATTATTTTTTGAATTCCTATTGTTGTTTCAGTTCCAACTTTTCCAATGAGGACTTGTATGTCACCGATTTAAAACATGCATTATGCTTATACATCAATAATACTAATTACCTGTCAGACGCCACTGGCGTCATTTTCAATGACAGGCAGTACAATATTCCAGTCTTAAAGGATGTTTGGGATGAACAAAAGAAACGCATCAAGGCCAGAAACTTTGCCATTTTCGCCCCAACGGGAGAAGGTAAATCCTTTTTAGCCAATAATATACTTCGACAATACTTCGAGCAACAAGTTCGACTCGTTATTATCGATTTGGGAGGGTCGTATTCCAAGTTTGCCAAGCTCTATCCCAATGACCATATCATTTTACGATATGAGCAGGGAAAGAATCTGGGCATCAATCCTTTTTATATTTCCAATGATGCAGATTTGACCCCTGAACGATTGGAAGACCTGGCCATTTTCCTATTGGAACTATTGGCTGAGGGCAACCAGGTTTCAAAAGCCAAGGAAGTGGCCATTAAAAAGGTACTACTGCATTACTACAAGCATATCCGATTAAATCACTCATTGGCTTCTTTGTATCAATTTATAGATGACAAAAAAGATAGCCTCATAGAGGCTCTTAGTATAAGGGAAGAACATTTTAGTGTATACAACTTCCTGCATATCCTTTCGGAATATGTGGATGATGGGTTGTACAGCTTCCTATTCAATGTGAGTGAAGACCAGACCTATAAAATTGAGGATAAGCGTATGATTGTTTTTGAACTGGATGAAGTGAAAGATAACAAGGAAATCCTTTCCGTAATGTTGAAGCTCATCAAATCAGCTATCCAAAGAACCATCTGGCGAAACCGTTCCGAACGAGGCATCATCCTTTTTGATGAGTTTGCCAAGCAGCTCAAATTCGACAATGTTCTGGAGAGCGTGGAATTCTACTATCAGGCTATCCGAAAGCAAAATGGGGCTATTGGTATTATTCTACAATCCATCAATCAATTGCCGAACAATTCTACATCGGCCAGTATTTTGGAGAATACACAGGTCATTTACAGCCTTCGGAACGAAAAAGGGTACGAAGAACTTCAAAAGCGATTGAACCTATCAAGCCACGATTTAAACCAATTAAAGTCCATTCGCAACAACCTCACGGGAGATATAAAGTACACGGAAATGTTCATCAAGATTGGAAAAGAGAGCAACATTTTCCGTCTCGAAGTACCCAAAGAAGTTTATGCTGCTTACCTCACAGACGGTAAGGAAAGTGAGGCCATCATGAAACTCTATGAAGAACATCAATCGATGGAAAAAGCCATCAACATATTTATTAATTCTTAAAAACGAAAATCATGAAATCAAAAATCAAACTTTTAGGGATAGTCCTAACATTTGCTCTTTTAATGCCAGCAGGCGCTGCCTGCCAGGGAATGCCTGTTTATGACAATACCAATTTTATCAGCTTTACCAAATCTCTGATAGAATCGGCAAAACAGACCTCAGAGCTGTTAAAAACCGTTCAATTTCTGAAACAGCAAAAAGAGAATATTGAGAAGGTCAATAACGTCATCAAACAACTTAAGGCGGTTCGGGAAATGGCAAGGAACAATCAACGTTTGTTCAACATTGTGCAGGATGATTTAAGGGAGATTCTCAATTCACCCTATATCAAACCCGATGAAGTAAATCGGGTTTCAGAATCCTTCAATTCCATCATTGAAAACTCCATTGATGGGCTGGACTATATCGACCAGATTCTTTCCAGTGACAACCTTAAAATGACCGATGCAGAACGTGCGGAAGTCTTGAAAGATATGGAACTAAAATCCAAAGAAATGGTAGCTGAGATTGAAGCCAAGACCAAACGCTACCGTGAGATTATTGCCTTTCGTGAAATGCAAGATAAAATAAATAACAGGGAAACCAATTACTAATGGCAGGTATCTTTTTGGGCATAGGATTGGAATATGTTGATGCGGTTTTCACCACCATCAAGAACAGTGACTTTTCCCAGTACACTATTACTGGGATGAAGACACTGGCCATTCTATTCTTTCTTATCAATATCCTCAAAAAGTACAATGAAGGCGTTGCCAGCAACGCAGGGTATACCTGGGGGCTAACCCCTGCAGAACTAGCAAAGAATTTTGCGGTGGTTATCCTGGTTATTTTCTCAACACAGGTATTGGATGTTTTTGATACCATTCTAGTGGCTATCGAGACCCAATACCGAGACACGGCTCCTGCGCTCCTCCCGTTACAGATGCAAGACATCGATTTGGAACAGGATGTGGGCGCATTGGAAGCCGCCAAAAAAGCTATGGCCATGTTGTACGAAGCCCTGGTAACACCTCTGTATGGCTTAAAGATGTTGGCGTTTATCATCGGAATATTTCTATGGTTATTGGATTTGTTCATCTATCCCTTATTCTTGGCAGAACGCTTCTTTTTGTTGGGCATCATGCAGGCCTTTTTTCCTTTGGTGATTAGTCTTGCCGTATTTGAAAAGTTCCGTTCATTGGCTTACAGTTTCTTTAAGCTCTATGCAGGAGTATATATGTTGGTGCCTGCTTTTTTTCTGGTCAATGTATTTGTAAACAACCTATATACAGAAATCAATACCAACTTTTGGAACAGCCTTTTTGGAACGGATTGGGGCAGTACATTTTTTGCGCCATTGCTTCAATTTGGTTCCGTTGGATTCATTGTGCTTCTGAAGTTCAAACTTTATCGCAGGGCAACATCATTTGTATTTAAACTCTTTTCCGGTGCCTAAGGCACATTAGGTAAATCCAATCAAAACGTAAAAAAATGAAAACACCCTATCAAAATATTTACAACGTACTTCGCTTGAATCGATTTATTGTTTTAGCTGTTGTTATTGGAGCGGTTTTGACCTGCATTGTTTCAGTACTCATGGTCATGAAACTTCATAAAGAATCCATCAATAATGCCTTTGTGGTTAATTCGGATGGAAGTATCATTCCCCTTAAAATGGTACAGCAAAATGAAAATTTAGAAGTAGAAGTATTGGCACATTTAGAACAGTTCCATACCTGTTTCTACCACATCGATGCGAGCAATTATGAAAAGAATCTGGAGAAAGCTTTATGGCTGGGGAATAGTTCTGTGGATGCGCTATACAGGCAGAAAAAAGCAGATGGAGTCTATAACCGATTGTTGCAATACTCTTTAGTCCAGAAAGTATTGAAGATTGAATCGAAAATCGATATCCAGCAAGAACCCTATCGCTTTGAAAGCACTGTCATTTTTGAAATCAATCGAGGGTCGATAATCGACGTTTATGAATTGACCACATCAGGAAATATCATCCACGTGGACAGGAAATTCCCCAACAACACCCACGGATTATTGATAACCAACTTTTTTGAAAACAAACTTAAAAAGCTAGAAGACTATGAAAATAGAAAAGAATAAAATTGTGTTCGTAGCCATCATTTTATGCGTGGTGTTGTTCATTGGCTCCTACGCTGTACTTGTATTAGGAGATGAAGAAGAACCAACGATTGAAAACAATCAGATTCCAGTTCCAGAATTGGAGGACGGGCAAAAGGAATATGGATCGAAATTGGAAGCTTTGAATGACCTAAAAGAAGAACGGGAAACAACCGCACCTTCAGTTTATCCCGAACATATGATAGATGACAAGGGTTACTTTAATCCTGATTATATGGAATATGAAAAGCAGCGTATCATTGACAGCATCTACAATGAAGGGCGCATCAGTTATTCCGATAGAAGTTTTAGAGAACCCAAAGTCAAAATTGAACCAAAGCCACTTCAGAAAGATTCTGTTTTCAAGATAGCTATGAAAGAAGAGAACATTGCTCCCAAAGAAATGGCATTGGAACACCAACTCTTTTTTGCGTCCAACCCAATGGAAAATCCTGAATGGTCAAATAATAATACCGATAATCAGATTTTTGTTAGGGTGGACGGTACCCAAACTGTTAGACAAAATTACCGACTTGAGATGCGGCTAACAAAGGACGCCACTATTGGGGGCAAAGAACTTTTAAAGAATACAACCATTTATGGTTTTGTGAGCTTCAGACCCAACCGGACAATACTAACCATTACCAATATCGGCCATCGTCCTGTTCATTTGGCCGCTTACGATTTTCAGGACGGTAGCGAGGGCATCTATATTGAAAACAGCTTTAGGGCCGAGGCCGCCCAAGAAGTAGTAGGGGATGTTGTGGATGACATCAATATCGTAGGTGTTCCACAAGTAAGCGGAGTCAAAAGGATATTTCAACGCAACAACCGTACTGTAAAAGTTACCGTAACCGATAATTACCAACTCATTTTAAAGCCTATCCTATGAAAACTATAATTCTAATCGCAATACCATTATTTACAAACCTGGTAGTCGCTCAACAAAAGCTTGATACCATTTATGCCAACGATAAAAAGAATGTGGCCCTGTTTTTTCCTGAGCCCATTCGCCAGGGAATTACCGGTGCCGACAATTTTGTGTTCACCTACAACCGGGAAAAAGAACAATATTTTGGTTTGTTGCAAGCCACTCCAGGAACGGAAAGTAATTTATTGACCGTAACAAAAAACGGTCAGGTCTATTCCTATATTTTAAAATATAAAGAGCAATTGCCAAGGCTGAATTACTTCATCACCTCTGAAGAAAGTATTGGAAGTGAACGGCCTGTAATAATAAAACAGGAGCCAATAGTTCAGCCACTTGATAAAATAGACTATTTCAAAAAATTTAGTAATCATTTATTGAAATCAAATTATATCCCAATCGTAACCAAGCGAAAGAGAGGTGTAAAATTGCAGTTGCAAAAAATGGTTTATAATGCTTCAGAAGTTTATCTGGTATTAGAAATCAAGAACAAGTCAGAAATCGATTTTGAGATGGATTACTTAAATGTCTACAGAGTAAACGGTAATAAGAAACGTAAGGCTTCTTATCAGAAGCTCTTAATGAAAGCCGATTATACATATGAAATGCCTAATACTGTCAAGGTGGGTAAATCATGTAGGTTTGTATACGTGTTACCTAAGTTTGTGTTGGGGCATAATGAGAAGTTGGTGGTGGATTTGAGGGAGTTGAAAGGGAGTAGGGGTATAAGTTTGAATACAAGTCTATAAAGGATTGTTGGCCAACTTTTCTTTTAAAAGTGCCATATCCTCTTCTACCTTCTGATCAATGATTTTTGCATAGTGTTGCGTAGTACGTAAATTTTTGTGTCCCAACATTTTTCCAACCGTTTCAATGGGAACTCCATTGGAAAGAGTGACAGTGGTGGCAAAGGTGTGGCGCGCCAAGTGGGTGGTAAGATTCTTTTTGATATTACATCGATCCGCAATTTCCTTAAGATAGGCATTGGACTTTTGGTTGCTCAGAACAGGGATTACGCAGTTTTTGTTGACCACCCTAGGATGGTCTTTGTATTTTTCAATAATAGCTACAGCAGTCGGTAAAAGGGGAATGGTAAAACCAGTATTCGTTTTTGAACGATTGGACTTGATGTAGAAACCACCTTCCTCATTTTCATGTATTTCATCAGGTCTAAGGGTTTGAATGTCCACATAGGCCAGGCCTGTAAAACAACAAAGCACGAACATATCCCGAACAATGCTCAAGCGTTCACCTTCGATTTCTTTGTTAATGAGCCGCTGCAACTCTTCCTTGCTCAGAAACTCCCTTTCTACCGTTTTGAACTGGACTTTGTAGTTGTAAAAAGGATCCTTGGTAATCCAATCATTGGCCACCGCAATTCTGACTATTTTTTTAAAGTTGTTTACATACTTTAAAGCTGAATTATGGTTACATTCTTTCGTGACTTTTAGAAAATATTCCAGTCCTTTGATGAACTTCAGATCTACATCTTTAACCGAAATATCATTTCTTCCATATTCTGATTTTACATATTCCGATACATGACTTTTGGTCGTGTGGTACCGCTTCCAAGTACCCAATGCAAATTCAACCCCAACCAACTTTTCCATCTGCTGGTTATGCTCCTCAAAAAGCTCCAGCAACATTTTATGTTTCTTGTCCCTTCCTAAGTACTTGTCCTTGACGTCATGAACTGTGAACGGCTCGCCCTCGTCAATAAGTTGATGCTGTATCTTATTTACTTTGTGGCGAATAGTGGTCATATACCGATTCAGTTCTTCAGCTTCCATACCTTTCCCCTTCATTTTATTCATTCGGGAATCCCACTTTTCGGGCAAAATTCTACGGTTTAAACTTATTTCTGTTCGTTGCCCATTCACCGTTATTCTTAGGTATAATGCGGCTTTCCCGTTTTTGTCTAATCTTTTATCCTTGAGGTAAAATAAAATAGCGAAGGAATTGTTCATTTTTTGGTGTCTTTTTTTATAAATTAAAGATACAAAAAAGAATTAGTGTGATTTTATAAAAAATTGAAAAACAATAGATTACAAAGAAATCGAGACCATTTTAGTGTTTTAAAAAATGGTCTCGATTTGGCCCCTTTAAAACTGCTATTATTTGATATTAAATGAAATCAAATAAAATAAAAAAACCTGTAAATCAGTAATTTACAGGTTTTTGTTTTGAAATGATACTATTTCAGTGGAGCCGGAGGGATTCGAACCCTCGTCCAAACAAGCAACAACCATGCTTTCTACATGCTTAGTCTTGGTTTAATTTTCGACGCACGACCGACCCAAAACCGCCTATCGTACGCTTAGCTCCTTAATTTAGGGCTGTTACCGAAGCACAAACAACCCGGTGTTGACTTTTATGGTGCCGCTAAAAAGGTCGCCGTCAACAAGGGCTACCGAGCGACATTCAGCTTTCGCGCCTTGCGCGACTAGGCTTGGACTTACTGTAATTCAGTCAATTAAGCAGCTAAAGCGTAGTTAGACTCGCCATTTAAAAGTGTGGGATATTGTATTTACGAGCATCATTCCCATAGCTCGGCATGCTTACACCGCCATTGGTCTTGCTGTCAAAACCGGTCGGCCCCATAATGAGACGGTAAATCTTTGATTTACGTAGTCGAATTACGTCCTAAACTTGGTTCAGGACCACATTCAATTGTGCTGTCATTCCTTCAAAGGCAGGAACCCATCTCATTTTATTTTCAAAGAACCTTTTCCAAAACTAGTTTCAGGAACTTATTATGGGCGTTCCCCCAACGCTCACTTTGTTCGGTCGGGGTCGGGCTTTCGGCAGTCGCTTTTTGGCTTTGCCAAAAGAGCTTCACAAAGCCGCTATCCCTAACGCGCGCCCTCCTTAGTTGTAAACTAGGGGGGCAAAGTTAACCATTTATCCCGCTTTGGGCGGAAAAGTTTGCGTACCCTCTTTTATCGCTTTACTTTAGTCAAAATCCATACCAGACCCATATGAAATTCGGAATCATAAGGGAACGTAAGAATCCGCCCGACAAACGGGTGGTCTTGTCCCCAAAACTCTGTCAAGAAGTCATAAAACAATTCCCTCAGGCCCAGATTATCGTGGAACCATCCCCAATTCGGGTCTTCACGGATCAGGAATATAGGGATGCAGGGATGGAGGTGGCCCATAAGATGGAACAATGCGATGTGCTGTTGGGGGTCAAGGAAGTACCTATTGAAGCTTTGATTCCCAACAAAAAATATTTTTTCTTTTCGCACACCATAAAAAAACAACCCTACAACCGTAATTTGCTCAAGGCTATTTTGGAAAAGAACATAGCGCTTTATGACCATGAGGTCATTACCGGAGCCAACGGACAGCGTTTGGTGGCTTTTGGGAGGTATGCAGGGATAGTGGGGGCTTACAACGGAATGCGTGCGTGCGGACTCAAATGGGAAACATTTCAATTGCCCAAGGCCGAAGACCTAAAGGATCAAGCAGCCTTGGTTTCAGAATTGCGGAAGATCAAACTGCCCAATGTCAAAATTTTGTTGACCGGAAAGGGTAGGGTAGGCCATGGTGCCAAGGAAATGCTGGATGCCATGGGCATAAGGCAAGTGGAAGTTGGGGAATATTTAGAGAAAAATTTTGATGAGCCGGTATACTGCCAAACAGATGTCTTGGACTATAACAAGAGAAAAGATGGGGTTAAGGCCACTGAGACGGATTTCTTCACAAACCCAGAACACTACAAGTCAGATTTTTTCAAATTTGCCAAGGTGACCTATTTTTACATTGCCGGACATTTTTATGGCGATGGTGCCCCATACCTCTATACCTTGGAAGAGGCAAGGCATCCGGATTTTAACATTAAGGTGGTGGCAGACATCAGTTGTGATATAGATGGCCCCGTAGCAACCACCATCCGGGCTTCCACCATTGCAGAACCTATATATGGATATGACCCCCAAATAGGGGAAGAAGTCCATTTTATGGATTCCAATGCCATAGCGGTAATGGCTGTGGACAATTTGCCTGCCGAACTGCCTCGGGATGCGAGCAATGGCTTTGGCGAAGCATTTTTAAAGCATGTGATACCCTCCTTTTTTAATGAAGATGCAAGCGGAGTGTTGGAACGGGCAAGGATGACAGCGGACAAGAAATTAACGAAAACCTTTTCGTATTTACAAGACTATATAAACGAATAAGCTATTTTCTTTTTTATTGCTTTTTTGGGTTGCTGTTTATTAACAATAAGATGAAGTTTTCAAAACTTTTTATATATTGAAACCCCTTTTAGAGAACACAGGTGAAATTTAATTGGATATACTCCAAAGACGCTGATGACTCGCAAAAAAAGCGATGTATCGACCTTGAGTACCAACTTAGGCCTCGAATAACCCGTTATTTGTTGGAAAAATTTGACGCTGAATGCGGCGGGGATTTTTCCAATTTTTATTTTGATGTGGATGTCAACACAGAACGGGTAGCGGTTAGTAAAATGACCCCAGTTCACTTGGCGAAAAAATTGACCATTGATTTTGAAGAAATCATTAACGGCGACAGAAAACTCCGTATCGCCTAACCTTCGAATCTTTAAATTTCTCTCAACTTATTTTTAAAGGTCATCCTTGATCCATTTAAATAAGGTAAAGGTTAACCATATAAACATACCAAAGGCAAATGTCATTAGCCACACATAGCCTTTGTTCAAACTTAAGATCACTTCATGGATAACAGCTTTGGTCTTAAATAACGTGAGTTCGACCTAAGAAACTGGTCTTCAATGCAAGAAAAAAGCGGAATATTTTGTAAATTAAAGTGTTGATATTCAATTCACTATAAAACATTCCACTTATGATTTCATCACTTAAAATTACCGAAATCTTCTGTTCCATCGACGATTTCTGCCAGGAATTTGTTCCTTTTTGGCAAAAAAGCCTGATATCCAATGGCAAAAAGCGTATCAGAAAATCCAAGATGTCACTTTCCGAGGTGATGACCATACAGGTGCTGTTCCATATTTCGGGATACAAGACCTTCAAGGAATTTTACAAAGGGCACGTCACCAGGTACATGACCGGATACTTTCCCGACCTGGTGAGCTATAACCGTATGGTAGAGCTCAAGAGGGACAGTTTTATGCCGTTGGCCATCTACCTTAAGAGCTGTGGGCTTGCCAACTGCACGGGCATCAGTTTTGTGGACTCCACCCCTTTACGGGTGTGCGACAAAAAGCGCATCAACCAGCACAGGGTCTTCAGGGAACTTGCCAAGAGGGGGCAGTGCTCCCTTGGATGGTTCTATGGTTTCAAGCTCCACATCATTACCAACGACCAAGGTGGCATCATCGATTTCATGCTGACCACCGGCAATGTGGACGATAGGAGGCCATTGCGCTTCAAGGCCTTTGTCAAGAAACTCTTCGGCAAGCTCTTTGGTGACAAGGGCTATATCTCAAAGGAACTCTTCACCGAGCTCTTCTCCAATGGCGTCCACTTGGTCACAAAACTCAGAAAGAACATGAAAACGAAGCTGTTGACCCCAATGGCCGATGCCTACCACTTGAGGAAAAGGGCAATAATAGAGACCATATTCGACCAACTGAAGAATATTTGCCAAGTGGAGCACTCAAGGCACAGGAGCGTGGCAAACTACTTCAACAACATCTTTGCGGCTTTGATAGCATATAACTTTAAGGACAGAAAACCATCACTCAGAAACAACTTCGTAGATACCAATCAGCTTTATTTGGCACTATAGTTATATCGAACTCACGTTAATTAGATTTTCTAGAGCATCTATGTGTTTTTTAAAAGCCGTGCGTCCTTCTTTTGTGACACTATATTTTGTGTTGGGCTTTCTGCCAATAAAAGATTTTTCAATTTTAATATAGTTGGCGTTTTCCAGGGTCTTTGAGTGACTTGCCAAGTTGCCATCGGTCACTTCAAGCAGTTCTTTAAGTCTGTTGAAGTCAACATGGTCGTTTACCATTAGTATAGACATAATACCAAGGCGTATTCTATGGTCAAAAATTTTATTGATGTTGTCTATCAACCCCATATTAAGATCTCTCTTCTTTAAGGTAGATTAAACTACCATATACAATGTGCAATACTCCAAATCCCATGACCCAAAACCAAAAGCCATAACCAGGTAGGGCAGCACAGATTAAACCCAACACAATTTCCGTTAAACCAAGATATTGCACATTGCTGAGTGTAAATTTAGATGCATTTAATAGGGCTAAACCATAAAATATAAGCATTAACGAAGCGGTGAGACCATAATGTTGGCTATTTAATTTTATCAAGATATAGATGGCACCGGTAATCAACGGGACCAAAAAATGGAACAGCAAGCGTCTAGTTGTTCCGTCCCATATTTTTTCATTGTTCTTTTTTGCCTTGCAGGCTGTTAAGAGATAGCCAGTTATAATACTAAGCATGGCCACACATAGAAGCAGAAAAATAATCATTCTAAAATTCCAACTGTGCAATACAACATATTCTCCTTTTGGCATCAAAAAGAAATAGGCAACCGTAGCGCCTAAGATGGCATAAACACCTGCTAAAATACCGGATAAACCACTTAATGATAAAAATCGGGACGAACGTTTCATTAAGTCCTTAATCTCTGAAATGTCCTCTATATATTTTTTTGAATCCATTTTAAAAGTACTTTGAAAATCAAAGTTAATATATTTTTTTGATTTTAAGGATAATCAGGATAAAATGCCTGTATTTTTAAAGTATGAACCCAGCAGAAGAATACATACTATCCCAAACAGAACCAAGGAGGAGTATACTTTTGCACGTAAAGGCGGTAATAGAGGCTGTGATTCCCAATGTGGATATGAAATACAAATGGGGCATTCCCTGTTTTTATTCGGAAAAACATCCTATATGCTATTTAAACGCACCGCCAAAAAAGGCCTATGTCGACATTGCTTTTTGGAACTCTGCCCATTTGACCAAGCATATCGAACTCATGGTGACCGAAAACCGAAAAGTGGTCAAATCATTGCGCTATACTGCTTTGGAAGAAATCAATGATGATGTGTTGGTTGCGGTGCTTCAAGAAGCCTTCTCTTTAAAACACAAAGGATTTTATAAAAAGAGTTAAAACCCGTGGTGCATTTTGCTATTTTAACCTTAAAAAGATATTTAGCGTCCATATAATGTTAAAATAACAACGATTTTCGTCACCCTGAACTTGTTTCAGGGTCACATTCCATAAATCTTAGTACAAAAATCCATAGTGGGATGCTGAAACGGGTTCAGCATGACGCATTTTTCAAAAAAATCCGTTTCAAAATGCACCACGGGTGAGTTAAAGAATAAAAGTTGTGAAAATTAGTGTAATTCGTGTCCATATTTAACTGGGGCCTAATTTCTAGACTTGGCATGAATTATAAGGTATTTACAGTTTGTCTTAACCGTACCAAATCTGTCAACAATTTTTCCAACAAACGTAAGTCCAACATATTGGCGCCATCGCTTTTGGCATTGGCTGGATCAAAATGGGTTTCCATAAAAAGTCCATCAACTCCGGTGGCAATACCCGCTTTGGCCATGGTTCCGATCAGTGCTGGTCTTCCCCCGGTCACACCAGAGGCTTGGTTGGGCTGTTGCAGTGAGTGGGTAACATCCAAGACAACCGGCGCATACTGTTGCATGGTGGGAATGCCTCTAAAATCGACCACCATGTCCTGATAGCCAAACATGGTGCCCCGTTCCGTTATCCAGGCTTTTTCATTACCGGAATCGTTCACCTTTTTAACCGCATGTTGCATACTTTCAGGACTCATAAACTGCCCCTTTTTAAGGTTGACCACCTTGGCGGTCTTGGCGGCAGCTACGACCAAATCGGTTTGGCGTACCAAAAAAGCAGGGATTTGCAAAACATCAACATACTCAGCGGCCATGTCTGCATCAGCTACTTCATGGATATCGGTCACGGTGGGTACGGCAAAGGTTTCGGATACTTTCCTGAGGATTTTCAGGGCTTTTTCATCCCCAATTCCCGTAAAGGAATCAATACGGCTTCGGTTGGCTTTTTTAAAACTCCCTTTGAATACATAGGGAATCTTTAGCCTGTCCGTTACCGCCACTATATGTTCGGCAATACGTAGGGCCATATCTTCCCCTTCAATGGCACAAGGGCCAGAGAGTAAAAAGAAGTTATCACTGTCGGCATGCTTTATTTGGGGAATTTGGGTTAGATCCATCAAAATTTTTTTTGCAAAGATAGCCCATCAGCTAAACTTATATTAAATGTGGGGCCACAGGCGCTTTCCTAAACTATATTGGGGCTTAAAGCAATAACCAAATGATACGTTTACAGCCTACGTTCTTCTTTCTTTTTATTTCAATGACCTTATTTGCGCAAGGAGTGATGCAGGAGAAAGAAGGAAAAAAACAACTACAGGTCGAGAGAACACAACTCACATTAAACCTGCTGTCGCCCAGTATTGATTTTGAGTTGGGCTTGTTCAAAAATCAAACCGTTAGTGGTGGTCTGGGCTTGGGCCTGGCTACGTACGGAGAGGGATATTTGTACGGGGTGGCATTAAACTCCCGTTATCGCTACTACCACAATTTTAAGCGTAGAATACGTATGGATAAGGAAATTGCTGGTAATTCCGGCAATTATATTGCAGCGGCACAGGCCATTTTTTTTTCGCAATTGCGGTTGGGGACCACTATTGAGGGGCCAGATGATTTTAATGTGGGTTTTTATGGGATGGTCTATGGGCTGCAACGGACCACCAAGAAGGGCTTTAAGATCAATGCAGAATTGGGTGCGGGTTACTACAGGGGCGATGGAGTACCCTCGGGATTTGGCCCCATGATCCACCTTAACTTGGGCTGGGTGCCCACCAAGCGCAAATCAAAATCATTACATTGGAAGTAGGATTGATTGTTAGGTTTTTGTGTCAAGGAAACTTTAAAGCGAATGGATTTCTCCGTATGGTTGATCCCGCCGTTGAAGCAGGATAAAAAGGCTTGGACGTTGTACAATAGAATTATTCCAATTCATACCATTCAATATTGGTCAGGTTTTCGCGCCTACCCTTTTTCTCAGGGGCATAATGGGTGGCTAAATAGCGAACAATAATTTCTTCGTTTTTCCCCAAATCCCAAAGGTTTTGTGTCTCTTGCATCCATTGTATTGTGGCCTGCCAGCCTTCTGCCGTCATTCGGTTTTGGGTGACCAATTTTGCGGAGTGGCAATTGGTACAATGATTGATTACGACTTGCAACCCATCACCTTCCGCTAACCCAGTTCTTATATGGATGCCGTTTTCGATTTTGTCAAAATCAGGTTCTTCAATCACTTCAGGGGCTGCAACACCTTCGTCTTCAGTTGCATTTTTGAATGCTGAAAATGTGGGGTCCGCCATAATGTAAATGAAAAAAACGCATACTAGTACTAAAAAGCTGCTGAGAAGTACCCCCAAACGTCGGATGGACACCTTTGTTTTCTTAAAATCTTCCTGCTCTTTCATCAACTTACTTTTACTGCTATTCTATGACAGGCATTGTTCAGGTATCCTTTGGGATTCCAACCCGGTAATACCATAGGTTGGCTCTTACCTTGACTGTCGGTAGCCCTTGCCCATACCTCATAGTACCCTTCTTGTGGAAAATGCACGCTGGCGTTAAAGTGTTGCCATGCCAATCGGTTTGTCGGTTTTTCCAATCGGCAGGGGTTCCAAATGCTTCCAAAATCGATGGAATATTCCATTTTGGCAACCTCCAATTCACCGGCCCAGGCATGACCTCGGATGCCCAAGGGTTGTCCTTTTTTGAGCAGGGCCCCGGTTTTGGGATATGTGATCAACGATTTTACGGGCATGCTTTCAATAATGCACATGTCCGATTCTGGTACTTTTTCCCCAGGGGCAACCGGTTTGCAGGGTACGCGGTACGATGTCCCGGTCATTTTAGATCCATCATGCACTTTATTTCTGATGCTAATACGGTTCACCCATTTTCCAGAGACCGAAGCAGGCCACCCCCCACAGACCAAGCGCAACGGATAGCCATGAACCAAGGGAATGTCCTTCCCGTTCATTTGAAACGCGATGAGCGTCTCATCTTGTAGGGCTTTTTCCAAGGGTACCCCACGGGAAATGGGTTCCTTGGTGGGGTCGCCACTCAAATGGGGGTCGGCTGCATGGTATCCAATGTATACGGCATCTGATTTTAGGCCAACATCGTTCAAGATATCCTTGAGCCTAACACCTGTCCAATTGGCACAGGAAACTGCACCTACGGTCCATTGGTTTCCCTTTGCGGGCGGATTGAATTCACTGCGACCGTTACCACCACACTCCAAGGTCAATTGGTAGGTGTGGCTTTTAAATTTTGTTTTAAGTTCTTTGAGGGAATAGGTCTTTTGTTGTTTGGCAGACTCCCCATCAAAGGTCAGTGTCCATGAATGAACATCAATATTTTCTGGAATAGTACCGTTGTTTCTAATAAACATATGTTTGTTGGAGGTAATCTTATCGTCCAACAAATGCGCTTTCGCTTCAACGTTCCAAGGTTTGTCGTTCAAGATTACCATCTCTTCACTTAAACCAAACAGTTTAAAGGGATCTGGATCCTCCAGTCCCAGGGGGAGATAGCCTTTGGGCATATGTTTCCCAAAAATAATGGGGGTTCCCAATACGCTGGCCATGCCTGTGAGGGAAATGGCGCCTACAAATTTTCTTCTTTTCATGTGGTTGGTTGGTTCATTTGGTTTTTCAATGTCATTCCGAACGTGTTCACTGGGCAATGGCCACTGGGCGTAGTCGAAGTGGACCAAAGGGTGTGTAAGTACAGAGAGGGATCTTTTTCTTTTTAGATTGCTCCGCATTCATAAATTCAGCCCACAGAAAGGACAATAGGTTAATTGTTAGTGCTTTAAACTTCAGTGGTAATTTCCCTATATAACATTGGTTCCATGTCAAATAGGTGAGTTGTGTTACCTTCCATTACTTGCTGTAGCCCTAAAGATAAAGAAATGGCAGAAAATACTGTTGGAGTTCCCGTGAAACCTAAATCAAAAATCATTGTATGGAAAATGGTATTGATTTTTAAGTTTTTGTGATCAAAGCGTTTTGAAAGAAAAAACGGAGTACCTTTGCGCGCTCAAAACAAGGCCATGCAAAAAATTAAGAACATTGCCATCATAGCGCACGTAGACCACGGGAAGACCACCTTGGTAGATAAGATCATGTACCACTGCCAGTTGTTCCGCGAGAACGAGAACAAAGGGGACCTTATTTTGGACAACAATGATTTGGAACGCGAACGTGGGATCACCATTGTCTCAAAAAACGTTTCGGTGCAGTACAAGGACATCAAGATCAATATTATTGATACCCCTGGGCACGCCGATTTTGGCGGCGAGGTGGAACGTGTCTTGAACATGGCCGATGGGGTACTGCTTTTGGTGGATGCCTTTGAGGGGCCCATGCCACAGACCCGTTTTGTGCTGCAAAAAGCCATTAGTTTGGGGTTGAAACCCTGTGTGGTGGTGAATAAGGTGGATAAGGAAAATTGCGATCCCGAAGGCGTTCACGAAAAAGTCTTTGATTTGATGTTTGAACTGGGGGCCGAAGAGTGGCAATTGGATTTTCCCACGGTGTACGGTTCTGCCAAGCAAGGCTGGATGAGCGAGGATTGGCAAAAACCCACAGAAGATATTTCGCCCTTGTTGGACATGGTTTTGGAGCATGTACCGGAGTTCAAGCCTCAGGAAGGTTCTACCCAAATGCTGATTACGTCACTCGATTTTTCATCCTTTACCGGACGTATCGCCATTGGTCGTTTGCAACGCGGTACCTTGGCCGAGGGGCAACAAGTTACCTTGGTCAAGCGAGACGGTGCTTTTGTAAAGTCCAGGGTCAAGGAACTTTTTGTGTTTGATGGTTTGGGAAGGAAAAAGGTACAATCGGTCCAAACAGGGGATATCTGCGCCCTAGTGGGCATGGATGGTTTTGATATTGGTGATACGGTTGCCGATTTTGAAAATCCGGAAGGGTTGAAGACCATTGCCATAGATGAGCCTACCATGAGCATGTTGTTCACCATCAACGACAGTCCGTTTTTTGGCAAGGATGGTAAGTTTGTGACCTCGCGCCATATCAAGGAACGTTTGGAAAAGGAATTGGAGAAGAACTTGGCCCTTAGGGTAGAGTCTACCGATAGTGCCGATAAATTTATCGTCTTTGGCCGTGGGGTGTTGCACCTTTCGGTATTGATCGAGACCATGCGTAGGGAAGGTTACGAATTGCAGATCGGGCAACCGCAGGTCATCATCAAACAGATGGAAGGGCAAAAATGCGAGCCTGTGGAACATTTGACCATAGACCTGCCCGAAGAGGTTTCGGGTAAGGCCGTGGAAATGGTCTCCATCAGAAAAGGGGAGATGACCAGTATGGAAGCCAAGGGCTCCAGAATGCTGTGTGAGTTTGTCATTCCTTCCAGGGGCATCATAGGCCTGCGAAACCAATTGTTGACCGCAACGGCAGGTGAGGCCATCATGGCCCACCGCTTTTTGGAATACCAACCATGGAAAGGTGAGGTGCCAGGCCGGATCAACGGTTCCTTGGTTTCCATGGAAAACGGAACGGCAATCCCATATTCCATTGATAAACTTCAGGAGCGGGGCAAATTTTTCATCGATCCGGGAGAGGATATTTACGAAGGTCAGGTCATTGGCGAGAATTCGCGCCAAGATGATATGACCGTCAATGTGACCAAGACCAAAAAGTTATCGAACGTACGTTCAGCAGGAGCAGATGATAAGGCCAAAATAGTGCCGGCCATTAAGTTCTCCTTGGAAGAGGCCCTGGAATACATTCAAAAGGATGAGTTGGTAGAGGTGACCCCCAACCACCTTCGTTTGCGAAAAATCCACTTAAAGGAAGTAGATAGAAAACGGAATAAACAATAGTACTCCCAACTCTCCTTTGGAGAGGGTCGGGGGAGAGGCTTCCTACAACTGCAAATGCCCATGGTGCTTTTCATGAAGGCAGGCCACGGCGGCTCCAATGATGCCGGCATGGTTCATGAGTTCTGCCTTGACCACTTTGGTGCTCACGGTGAGGTTGTGTTCAAACTCCTTCCAGTTTTTGGAGATGCCGCCCCCTATGATCATCAAATCGGGTGCGGTGAGCAATTCAACATAGTTCAGGAATTTGTTGAACCGCTTGGACCATTTGGCAAAGCTTAGGTCGTCTCTTTCCTTGGCCCGGGAGGAGGCCCAATCCTCGATCTTCTTGTATTTTTTGTAAGGAATTTGGCCCATCTCAAAATTGGGCAACAGTTTTCCGTTAAAGAAGGCCCCACTGCCCAAACCGGTGCCCACGGTGATGAACAGGACCAAACCTTCCCGGTCTTTTCCTACTCCATATTTTATGGAGGCGTAGCCAGCGGCATCGGCATCGTTCAACACCGTGAATTCATGTCCGGTGGCCGTGGTAAAATATTCGTCAATGTTTATGCCCAGCCAACTTTTGTGGAGATTGCCGGGAGACATACAGACACCATCCTTTACTATGGTGGGAAAGCCACAGCCCACAGGGCCCTCATAATCAAAATGATCCACAATTTGCTTAATGGCCCCGGCCATTTCTTTCGGTCTTTTAGAGGCTGGGGTGGATACCCTAAACCGTTCTGTAAGCATCTCACCAGTTTCGGCATTCACCAATGCCCCCTTTATCCCAGAACCACCAATATCAATTCCCAATAGATTCATACAACATCAATTTTAACAAATTAACTAAAAAAGGGAATGTTGGTTTACAGGGGATGAAAAGGCTTATCCAATAGTTTTCAACGTAGATTAGATGGCCTTTTGGATGACCTCGAACAATTTGCTGTTGTCACATTTAATGGTCTTGTGCGGAAATTTTAAGATGAGGGCATAATCGTGGGTCGCCATGATGATGGTACGACCGTTCTCATTGATTTCTTGTAATACCTTCATGACCTCCACACTGGTCTGTGGATCCAGATTTCCAGTAGGCTCGTCGGCCAGGATCAGTTCGGGGTCGTTGAGCAGGGCGCGGGCAATGGCAATGCGTTGCTGTTCTCCCCCAGAGAGTTCGTGCGGAAATTTAAAGCCCTTGGTTTTCATCCCTACCTTATCCAATACCTCCTCTATTTTTGCTGTCATTTTAGACTCATCGTTCCAACCCGTGGCCTTTAGGACAAACTTGAGGTTTTGGTGCACATTCCTGTCGGGCAGGAGCTTAAAGTCCTGAAAAACAATGCCCAATTTTCTGCGTAAAAAGGGGATGTCGTTTTCCTTTAGGGTTTTAAGGTTAAAATCGACCACGGTGGCATCGCCCTGCCGTATGGGTAGATCGCCGTAGAGGGTTTTCATAAAACTACTTTTTCCCGTGCCGGTCTTACCGATCACATACACAAATTCCCCCTTTTTTACTTGTAGGGTAACATTGCTCAATACCAAATTTTCATCCTGAAAAATGGCTACATCCTGTAGTTTTACTATGGTCTCTGGCATTTTAATTGATTTTGGGTTCTAGGTCTTGGGTAAAAGGTTTTTTAGAGTTCAATCTGTAATGGAACATTTGTAATCGTTACTATTTTCAACTTTTATTGGATACATCAAAAATACAACTCAAAAAAGAACCAAAAACCAAAATAATCAAAACCAAAAACCAGGGCAAAAATACTTTGGCGCGAATTTTGACGTTATACTTGTGAATTTGGAGAAACTTCTACTCAGGCACACTATTAAAATTTGAACAGGGGCGGGGCATTGCCATGTTTGGCCCTGTTTTTGCAATTTTGGTACCGTGCCGTGCAAATTCAAAGACAATCAAAGAACACCGAAGAACACAATGAAAAGAAAAACCTTTATTTTTTCCTTGGCGGTCATGGTATTGTGCCAAGGGCTATCCCAAGAAACACAGATCTTTGGCCATGACAAAAAGGAATACCAGGACGCGCTGGCCCTCTACAACAACCAGCAATACCAAGCGGCCCAATCCTTGTTTGAAAAGGTAAGGTCTGAGACCAACGATTACGAAACAGAGGCGAACAGTACCTACTACGTGGCCAATGCCGCGATACGGTTGAACCAACGGGGGGCAGATAAGTTAATGGAGGATTTTGTAGAACGCTACCCCACTTCTACCAAGCGCAATTCGGCATTTATGGATGTGGCCGAGTATTATTTTCAGACGGGAAAATATCCGTATGCCTTAAAGTGGTACAAGAAGGTGGACCAATCTTCCATGTCCCGAAAAGATCGGGAACAGTTTAATTTTAACAATGGGTATGCCTATTATTCCACAGACCGGCCCAATGAGGCGGAACGCTACCTGAACCGTGTGGCCGATTCGGAAAAATTTGGGGCACAGGCCAAATATTACTTGGGCTATATTGCCTATGAGCAGGATGATTACGAAGCGGCAAACCAAAGCTTTGACAAGATTACCGATCCCAAGATTTTAGAGGAAAAAATGGCTTACTACCAGGCTGACCTCAATTTTAAATCGGGCAATTTTGAAACGGCCATCCAAATGGCCCAACAGCACATGCCCAAAGCGGATCGCCGGGAGCAATCTGAACTGAACAAGATTATTGGGGAAAGCTACTTTAACCTGGAGCGTTACCAAGAAGCGATCCCGCATTTGAAATTGTATCGCGGAAAAAGGGGAAGGTTCAGCAATACCGATTTTTATCTCTTGGGCTACAGTTATTACCAATTGGATAATTATGAAGAGGCCATTGGGCAGTTCAATAAAATTATTGACGGGGACAACAGTGTGGCACAAAACGCCTATTACCACTTGGCGGAATGCTATTTGAAACTGGATAAGAAACCAGAGGCCCTCAACGCCTTTAGAAATGCCTCCCAAATGGATTATAGTCCGGAGATTGAGAAGGACGCGTGGTTAAACTACGCTAGGTTGAGTTACGAAATTGGCAATGCCTATGAACCTGTGCCCCAGGTCATGGCGTCCTATTTGGAGAAATACCCAAAGGATGAACATAAAGAAGAGATTCAGAACCTCTTGGTGGATTCGTACATAACCTCGAAAAATTTTGAGGGGGCTATGGAACTGTTGGAAAAAAACTCGAGCTATGCTAGTCCAGAGACCTACCAAAAAGTGGCTTTTTACCGTGGTGTGGAACTCTTCATTGATGGGGATTATGATGGGGCCATGGAGCGCTTTTCCAAATCCCTCAAAAAAGGGGAAAGCCAAGATTATAGGGCCAGGACCCAATATTGGATGGCCGAGTCTGCCTTCCGCTTGAATCGGTTTGAGGCCGCCTTGGACGGTTTCAAGGACTTTCAGGCCAATCGTGGAGCCAAACAGACCGAGGAATATCAGCACTTGGATTATAATATGGGCTACTGTTATTTTAAACTGAAGGACTATAAAAAAGCGGTTCCCCATTTTGAAAAAGTCACTATGGCATTGGACATGCCGCAAGAAATGGTCGCCGATAGTTATATGCGTTTGGCAGATGGTCATTTTGTGACCCGTAATTACAGCAAGGCCATAGCGGCATACGATCGTGCTTCTAGCATGAATGGCCCGGAACGGGACTATGCAGCTTTTCAAAAGGCCATTAGTCAGGGGTTCTTGGGCAACAATGCCAAAAAGGTCACCGGATTGAACGATTTTCTGGACCAATACAAAAAATCATCCTATCGTGACGATGCCTATTTTGAACTGGGCAATACCTACGTAAAAGTGAACAATCAGCAAATGGGACTCCAGATTTACGACCGTTTGATTTCGGAATTCAGCAAAAGCAAGTTTGCTCCCCGAGCCATGTTAAGGCAAGGGTTGGCGCACTACAACGCCAGTAGAAACGAACAGGCGTTGGACAAATTGAAAAGGGTGGTCCGTGATTACCCCAATACCCAAGAGGCCAAACAGGCTGTGGCAACGGCAAAATTGGTGTATGTTGATATGGGACGGGTAAGTGAATATGCTACTTGGGTAAGGAACCTGGATTTTGTGGAGGTATCGGATGCCGAACTGGAAACGGCCAGTTATGAAGCAGCGGAACGCAAAAATATGGAAGGAAATACCACGGCCGCCATCAAGGGTTACGAAGATTACCTGAAGGAGTTTCCCAACGGAATGGAAGCCTTAAAGGCGAATTTTAATTTGGCTCAGCTATATTTTTCACAAGGAAAGAAGGAAAAGGCACTGCAACACTTTACCGTGGTCGCGGAGAGTGGCAATGGTGAATACACCGAGCAGGCCTTGACCCGCGTTTGTGAAATCTATGTGGGGAACAAGGACTATATGGCCGCAATGCCCTATTTACGGCAGTTGGAAAACTCGGCAGAGATTGTCCAAAACCGGACCTTTGCCCAATCTAATTTGATGAAGGGGTACTATGGGGAAAAAGAGTACCAAAAGACAATTGCCTATGCCGAAAAAGTACTGCAGGCTCCCAAGTTGGACAACCGGATCAAGAGTGATGCCAAGATTATGATTGCCCGCTCTGCCATTGAAACCGGGGATGAGCGTTTAGCAGAAACCGCTTTTGCCGAGGTCAAGGGCATTGCCACGGGAGAAACCGCTGCAGAAGCTTGGTACTATGATGCGTATTTTAAAAACAAGAATGGCGCTTATGAAGCTTCGAACAGTTCGGTGCAGAAACTGGCCAAGGATTTTTCGGCCTACAAGGAATGGGGGGGCAAAGGCTTGATCATCATGGCCAAGAACTTCTATGCGTTGGACGATGCCTTTCAGGCTACCTATATATTGGAAAGCGTCACGGAAAATTTCGCCGATTATCCAGAGATCACTGCGGCGGCGAAGGGAGAGCTTTCCATTATAAAAACCCGCGAAGCGGAAACCAATTCATCCATAGACCCCAATGGTCAATAACGAGCACAGCATGAAAAAATTAAGCATCATCATAGTATTTTTGAGCCTTTTTACCTGGGTAACCGCCCAGAAAACCGATGATATTGGCACTGAAACGGTTACGGTGGTCAAACCTTATGCCCCAACTGTTTCAGATGCCTTTAAAATCAGGTCGGTGCCCAATTTGAACGATTCCATCGTTTTGCAGAAAAAAGAGATCACCTACAGTATTTTTTCGGTACCGGTGGCCTCTACCTTTACCCCGGCAAAGGGTAAGGCGGCTAAGGTGGAACGGACACCGCCCCCAACACAGTACAATTCCTATGCCACCATTGGGCTGGGCAATTTCAACAATGCTCTGGTCGATTTTTACACCAGCAGGGAGTTCAATCGTCGTGAGAACCTGTTTGATGTGGGGTTGAGCCATCATTCCTCTCGGGGCGACATGAATTCCACACCCTTGGATGCGGATTTTTACAATACCAAACTCGACCTTTCGTACACCAAACGGGACCGTGACTATGATTGGGGGCTAAGCTTGGGAGGGCAGCACCAGCTCTACAATTGGTACGGATTGGAGAATTTGACCTTTACCCAAGAAGAGGTGGAAGCCATAGACGAGACCCAAAACTATTTTATGGTTCAGGCCAATGCCCATTTGAATATGGAGGATTCCTTTTTTAAAAGGGGAGAGCTCACCCTGCGCCGGTTTTGGGATGGGTTGGAATCTGGTGAAAACAGGGCCATTTTAAAACCGACCATAGAGCTGCCCATTACCCAGGAATTGGTGACCATCAAGACCAAGTTTGATTATGTGTCGGGAAGCTTTAAAAATTCAAGCTTGAATGAAACCACAAGTTTGGGAGAGATTGATTATGCCCATTTTCAGGCGGGGCTAAATCCCAGTTTGTTGATACTCCGTGATGACCTTACCCTGAATTTAGGGGCCAATTTTGTTTACGGAATGGACGTGGAAAATAGCAACGGTAGTTTTTATATCTATCCGTCCATTACGGCTTCGTATCGTTTGGTGGACGAAACCGTCATTGCCTATGGGGGGCTTGTGGGCGACCTTGAGCAGAACTCCTATTATGATTTGGTTGCCGAGAACCCGTATGTGTCGCCAACCTTGTTCATACAGCCCACGGACAAACAATATGAGGGCTATCTGGGGGTAAAGGGCCAACTGATGTCCAATATTGGCTACAATGTCAAAGGCTCCTATTCTGCTGCAAACAGGGTGCCGTTATACTTTTTAAATCCACAGAATTTGTTCCGAGGGGAAGAGGGCTATGCTTATGGGAATTCGTTTCAGGTGTTTTATGATGATATCAGGACCGTGGGAGTTTTTGCTGAGGTAAATGTGGATGTGAACCGTAATTTTTCTTTGGGCCTCAATGCTGAATACTATAATTACAGCACCGAAACCGACAACCTGGCGTGGAATTTGCCCAACATCAAGGGGTCACTTTTTATGGATTATCAATTGGGAAAACAATGGTTTTTTGGGGCCAATCTCTTTTATGTGGGTGAGCGTGAGGATCTACGGTCCATAGCCGAGGTAAATGTGTCCGCTAATGAATTCCCTTCGGAAATTGTAACCTTGGATGGTTTTTTTGATGCCAACCTGCACGGAGGATATCGGTTCAATGAACAATTGTCGATTTTTATCAGGGCCAGTAATTTGGCCAATAACTATTACCATCGCTGGTATAATTTTAGGGTCCAGGGATTTCAGGCACTGGCTGGGGTCTCCTATAAGTTTGATTTTTAAAGAGGTATTTTCCGTTAAGGGGGAATCGTACCGCTTGTAATCCAAAATCCTTACCTTGGGACGCTATGAAAGGGGTTCTAAAGTGGGGGTTTTTATGGTTTTTTGGTTTTGGGATGTCCCAGAACCTGGTCAAAAACCCCAGCTTTGAGGCGTACTCCAATTGTCCAGATCAACTGGGCACCTTTGATGGCGATGTGGATGTCTGGACCACCCCAACCGGGGGCACCACGGATTATTTTAATGGGTGCAGTTCCACCATGGGCATTCCCAAGAATTTTAATGGGCAACAGCTTCCCAAGGAGGGGAGGGCCTATGCCGGATTGTATTATTACGCACCGACAGATTATAGGGAATACATACAAGCCGAATTGAAGTTTACCCTTAAAAAGGGACAAGAATATCAATTGACATTTTATGCGAGCTTAGCAGAAAGTTCTGATTATGCCCTCAAGGATTTTGGAGTGGTCTTGAGTGATAGAAAATTGGCCATCAATTCAAAGACAGTACTGTCAAAATCCCAATTGTACCGATCGGGAGCCAAATTCCATTACATAGAAGTGGGGCAACAAGGGTTTCATGAGGGCAAGAGCGATTGGTTCAAGCTAACCACTACATTTGTTTCAGCAGGGCATGAACGCTACCTCTCCTTGGGCAATCTAAGGGATAACAAGTCCACACGTAAAAAACAGCTCAAGCGGAGGCAGACCAAAAAGGGAGCGTATTATTATATTGATGCTGTTTCCCTGACCAAAATGGGGGGCACGGCAGCATTGGATGATACTTTTCAAAAAGATTCGCTATATGTTTTTAAAAATGTGTTGTTTGGATTTGATAAGTTTACCCTGACCGCAAAGGCCAAAAAGGAATTGGACGTGATTCATGGCGTGTTAACGGAAAACCCGGAATTGGTGTTGGAGATTCATGGGCATACGGACAATGTAGGGGGCATAGCCTATAATAAAGGACTTTCAGAAAACCGGGCCAAGGCCATTGCTGAGTATTTTATCAAAAAGGGCATCACGAACGATAGGATTCTATGGTTTGGGCATGGAAGTGCAATACCCGTGGTGGGGAATGTCAATGGGACAAACCGGAGCTTGAACAGAAGGGTGGAGTTTTTGTTAAGGTAGACTTGTGCTATCGGTCGTAAAACGTCAGTTCTTTTTCTTTTCCAATAGGTTTAAGGCGTTCAGAATCGATTTGTCCGGTATCATTTTTCATCAGATCTTTCAGGTCAATATCTAATGAAAGGGTAATGGATCCGGCGTTGCCACCTTCGAGCACATAAAAAGTTTCAGGAGCATAGCCTTTGGAGGCAATGGTTACTTTCCAGTAAAAGTCCTTTTCACTGACTAAGGTGAATATTCCATCAAAATCGGTATAGACCTCGGTTTTGGTATCTTCCAGCACTATGGAAGCGCTGGCGATGGGAAAGCCCAATTCATCGACCACTTTACCCGTCACCTTATTTTGGGCATGGGCAAAAAGGCCACAAATGATGAACAGTGGCACTAAGATAGGTTTGTGCATTTCAGTAAGACTTGGGCATATAGAACGGGATAAGTTGTTCCGTATTGTTGCGCTCCATATACAATTCGTTGAAAGGTAAGATGTTAGGGATTGGCTAGTTTCACAACAAAACTATGTTGATTGACAACAAATTAGGATTGGGACAGCCTCTAAAGTTTTAAATTCAATAAAAAACCACAAAACCACTAACGATATGGGCACCCGATTCTACCTACCTATTTTCTTGATATGCTCTGTTTTGGTCAATTTTGGCCATGCCCAAAACTTAATCAAAAATGCAAGTTTTGAAGCCTATGATAACTGCCCTATGAACACCACTTCGTTTGAGCATTTGGTCAAGGAGGTAACCCTACCTTCGTCCAGTTCGGCAGATTATTTCAATGCTTGCAGTGCTGGGGACTTTGGGGTTCCTAAAAACTTGCGGGGCCAAGAGCGTGCGGCAGACGGACAGGCTTATGCCGGACTTTATTTTTATGCCTTGAACGATTATAGGGAATACCTACAGTTTGAAACATTGAATACGCTGAGAAAAAAATATCCCTATAAGCTATCCTTTAAGGTGAGCCTTGCAGAGACCTCGACCATGGCGGTAAAGAACATGTCGGTTATGTTGGTGAGCAGAAAGGTGAGGATGCCCAATAGCGCTACCATTACCCCATCCCGATTGGACTTGTTGGAGATTTTTGATTTTCAGGAAGTAAAATTGACGGCAGATAACTCATTGGGGCAAAAAGAGGGCTGGGTAACCCTTTCCGCAGAGTTTACCGCGAAGGGATTTGAAAATCACATTGTCATCGGAAATTTTAAGGACAACGTGGACACAAAGGTAATCAAGACGGATGGTACCATAGAAAACAGTGACTTTGCCTATTATTTTGTGGATGATTTTTCCTTGGAGGCCCTACCGCGTTTGGATTATGAAAAAGATAAGATTTATGTGTTGGAACGTGATCCATTTAAACCAAAGGGCTATAAATTGGATAAATCCGCCATTGAGAGTATCAACAAGATCTATAGCTATTTAAGGGAAAATGCAGAGGTGCAATTAAAAATAACCGGCCATGCTGCTGATCGGAACACCCCAGAGTACAATCAGTTCATCTCTTCGTTGCGGGCCAGGGCAGTTGCCCTATACCTTAAGGAATTGGGGATTGATGAAAGCCGATTGGTCTGGGAAGGCGTTGGAGATACCCGACCCCTGCGCAACGGAAAAGTCAATCAAGACAAAGGGAGTAACAGCCGTGTTGAGTTTGTGATGACCGAGGTGAAAAAAAATTAGAACTTCTTCCAATTGCGTATTTTTGGGAAAAACCCATGCGCAATGAAAAAACGATATGCATCCCTGGTAATACTATTCTTGGGGATTGCTTGCAATCCAAAACAACAGGTAGATTATATGGTGCACAACGCCAATGTGTACACCGTTGATGAGGAGTTCTCAAAAGCCTGTTGTATTGCCGTTAGCGGTGGTAAAATTGTTGGGGTAGGGGAAAATGCCGATCTCTTCGAAGATTTTAAGACCGATAGCCTCATTGATGCCGAGGGCAAGACCATAGTTCCCGGCATTATAGATGCACACTGTCATTTTTATGGTTTGGGATTGAACCAGCAAGTGGTCGATTTGGTTGGGGCGAAAAGCCTTGAAGAGGCCTTGGAACGGGTCGTTGCGTTTCAAAAGGAGCGTCCTTCAAATTATATTCAGGGCAGGGGATGGGACCAGAACGATTGGGAAAATAAAGAATTTCCCACCAAAAAGGAGTTGGATAAGCTTTTTCCTGACATTCCGGTTGTTTTGCAGCGTATTGATGGCCATGCCTATTGGGTAAACCAAGCAGCACTTGATTTGGCCAATATTGACCGAAGCACAGAAGTTGATGGAGGAACAATTGTAAAAGACAACAAAGGGAATCCCACAGGTATCTTGGTGGACGGTCCCATGACATTAATCGATGCCGTACTGCCACAACCCACAAGGGCCATGCAAATACAGGCGTTGAAAGATGCAGAACAGATTTGTTTTGACAATGGATTGACCACGGTCAACGATGCCGGTCTGGACCGCTCGGTCATAGAATTGATAGACAGTCTACAACAGGCAGGCGAACTCAACATTAGGGTCTATGCCATGGTAAGCAACACCCCAGGGAATTTGGATCATTTTTTAAACAAGGGAATCATTAAAACCGATAAGCTTAACGTTTGTTCCATCAAAGTTTATGGGGATGGGGCTTTGGGTTCAAGGGGTGCGGCACTTAGGGAGTCTTATTCGGACCATCCCGGGCATTTTGGGGCCATGATCACCCCAGCAGAAGAACTGGAAAGTTTGGCCGAGCGTATCGCGGCCACGGACTATCAGATGAACACCCACGCCATTGGCGATTCGGCAAACATTGCGGTTTTGCGGGCCTATAAAAAAGCATTGCAAGGCAAAGAGAATAGACGTTGGAGGGTAGAACACGCCCAAGTAATATCACCTGTTGATTTTGATTATTTTAAGGAAGGGATTATACCATCCGTTCAGCCTGCCCATGCTACCAGCGATATGTATTGGGCCGAAGATCGTTTGGGCGAGGAAAGAATGCATGGTGCCTACGCCTTTAAGACCTTGCTTGATAAGGCGGGAATCGTAGCCTTGGGCACCGATTTTCCCGTAGAGCAGGTAAGTCCCTTTTTAACGTTTTATGCTGCTGTGGCCCGGCAAGATTTGGAACACTACCCAGAGGGTGGATTTCAAATGAAGGATGCCCTCTCCCGTGAAGAAACCTTGAAGGGCATGACCATTTGGGCGGCCTATTCCAATTTTGAGGAAGATGAAAAAGGCAGTATTCAAGTGGGCAAAAAAGCAGACTTTACCTTTTTGAGCCATGATGTGATGACCGTTCCCGTGGATAGTATTCCATACATAAAGGCCGAGCAGGTTTTTGTGGGGGGCAAGAAGGTGAAATGATGTCATTTCGAGCGTAGTCGAGAAATCTCTGTTAAAATGGGTTCTAAGAAAATACTCCAATTGGCAATGTTGCTTTTCTTTATAGCCTCATGCAAGGGGTTGGGCAAATCAAAATACGAAGACTATAACGAAGAGGATTTTATAGCGGTCCAAGGAATAGTTTATAAGGTTACAAGAACTCCCGTAGTTCGCCTGCTTTATTATGAGGTGAATGCATATTATATCTATAATCTTGATTCAGAACATCCCAAAATAGGAAAAGAGATGGATGTTCCTGTAGTGGTTGAAGAAGGTGACCCTCAAGTAATATTGATTCATAAAGATGATGAAAATATAAGTTTTGTGGGTAGGGGGCGAATCATCAATAGGGAAGTGTTGGAAAATTATCGTAAAAAATCAAAAGAACACGGGGTTGACTATTATGGGGTGGAATAAAAAAACCTCCCAAAAAGGAGGTTTTTACTATCAAAAAGATAACTTTTCTTAGAATGTCATCGCTGTAGCTACACGAACGTTGCCCCAGCCCATGACCATATGGGCACCGCCATCCACTTCCTTAAAGGCAATGGAAAAAGCTTCCAAGCTTTCATCGGCACTACTGGCTTTGGCCGTAATACGGGCCACATCGGCTGCACTATCGTAGGAATAGGCGCCCCACTGGTTAAGGTTTTTGTTCAAAATAACGGTCCATTCCTCTTCTCCGGGTATGGTGAACAAAGAATAGGTGCCTGCCGCAATGTTTTGGTTGCCCACTTTGGCTGCTTTGTAAAACGTAATCTCCGCAGCTTCGTTGGCACCCGTTCGCCACACTTTTCCAGCAGGAGCTAAATCAGCAACATCCCGATCTTTTAATTGTGGTCTGCTGTAGACGACACGGACCATTTTGTCCGATACATTGTATTTGGCGGGGAATGCTGCGATATCGGCCGGACTTTTGTCCAAGCCTCTAAACTCTTGGGCGGTTAGCGGTAAGGCAAAAATTCCCAACAGGGCTAAAAGAAATAAGGCTTTTTTCATGATGTATTGTTTTTGGTTACTGGTCAAAACTAAATCAATTGGTATTTGGATTGCTTAAAGAGACGTTAAAATTTTATGACTGCTGTTTTGTTCCATTTTCCATGAAAACCTTACAATTTAATTTCAATATTTTTAAAAAAACCATCCATTTGCACAAAAATATAATCAAAATACTCATTAAGGTTTTATATTGAAATAATAAAATTCATTTTTGTTCCATAATTGAAAGAAAATAATAGTGTTATGTGTGGAATTGTTTGTGCGTTTGATTTAAAGCAGAGTTCGGAGAGCTTACGCCCACAATTGTTGGAAATGTCTAAAAAAGTACGCCACCGGGGTCCGGATTGGAGTGGCATCTATGCCGATGAAAAAGCCATTTTGGCCCATGAGCGATTGGCCATTGTAGATCCCGCCTCGGGGAAACAGCCGTTGTACAGCCCAGATGGCAAATTGGTGTTGGCGGCCAATGGGGAGATATACAATCACAGGGAACTGAGAAAACAGTTTGAGGGTGGTTATGAATTTCAGACCCAGTCGGACTGTGAGGTCATTTTGGCGCTCTATCAAAAGAAAGGGGTGGATTTCATAGACGATATGAACGGAATCTTTGGTTTTGCCATTTATGATAGTGAGAAGGATGAATACTTTGTGGCTAGGGACCATATGGGTATTATTCCATTGTACATAGGTTGGGACCAGAACGGAACCTTTTATGTGGCATCTGAACTAAAGGCTCTGGAAGGTGTATGCACCAAGATTGAACTTTTTCCTCCAGGACATTACCTGCATAGTTCCACCGGTGAATTTGTGCGTTGGTATGACCGTGATTGGATGGAATATGATGCGGTAAAAGACAACGAAACCAGTATTGATGATTTAAGGGAGGCCTTGGAGGCTGCCGTGCACCGCCAGTTGATGTCCGATGTGCCTTACGGGGTCTTGCTTTCCGGCGGATTGGATTCTTCGGTAACCTCTGCCATAGCCAAGAAATATGCCCAAATGCGTATCGAATCCGATGATACCAAAGAGGCGTGGTGGCCCCAACTGCACTCCTTTTCTGTGGGCTTGGAAGGATCGCCAGATTTGGCCGCGGCACAAAAAGTGGCGGACCATATTGGTACGGTGCACCATGAGATCAAGTTTACCATCCAAGAAGGGTTGGATGCCATCAAGGATGTCATCTACAATCTGGAGACCTATGATATTACCACGATCAGGGCCAGTACGCCCATGTATTTGATGGCCCGTGTCATAAAATCCATGGGAATAAAAATGGTGCTCTCTGGTGAGGGGGCAGATGAGTTGTTCGGGGGGTACCTGTATTTTCATAAAGCCCCAAATGCCCGGGAATTTCATGAAGAGACCGTACGTAAATTGAGCAAACTGCACATGTACGATTGCCTAAGGGCCAATAAGTCGTTGGCCGCTTGGGGCATAGAGGGCCGCGTGCCGTTTTTGGACAAGGAATTTATAGATGTCGCTATGCGCATCAATCCACAGGACAAGATGATTACCCCCGAACGGATGGAAAAATGGGTGATTCGCAAAGCCTTTGAGGATTACTTGCCCGAAAGTGTGGCCTGGCGACAAAAAGAACAGTTTTCCGATGGTGTGGGCTATAACTGGATAGATACCCTAAAAGTATTGGTGGAACAGGAGATAAGCGATGAAAAATTGGCAAATGCCCATTTTAGGTTTCCAATCCAGACACCGCAGACCAAGGAAGAATATTATTACCGTTCCATCTTTGAAGAACATTTTCCTTCAGATGCAGCTGCATTTAGTGTGCCACAAGAACCATCCGTGGCCTGTAGTACCAAGATTGCCCTGGAATGGGATGAGGCCTTCAAAAATATGAACGAGCCCTCTGGCCGAGCCGTGGCACAAGTTCACGAAGAGGCCTATGAACAATAAAATGATTGCAGGTGATGCATAATCATTTGGTTAGTAAGTGAAGAACCCTGTTTATGACAGGGTTCTTCTATTAAAGGTTTCTTTTAAAAGGGCTTTGGGGAAGCCCGATTTATATATGAATTACAAAGCCTACTCTAAATTCAAAAAGCCCCTCATCGGTAAAATCATTGTTAAGGCTTAGATTGTACCGTATTCCTGGTTCAACACTTACGGTGTTGTTCAAAAAAATGGCATAACCTCCTTGTAGCCCCAGCCATAAAGGGTTTTCAAAGAAAATATCAGAACTTGCCCCTGTAATATCCACTTGTACGGGAATATTACTGTTAATATAGTATTTAGCGCCGGCTTTATAAGAGAATATTGAGGTGCCATCAAAATCAGAATACCCCAGCCCTATTTTAAGAGCCAAGTCGTTTGCTAGGAAGTACCCACCTTCAGCACCGATGGACCAGATGGTGGTTCCGTCTGAGGAAATCAATCCAAAACCCGTATTGGCGGTATGTGCGGAGCGTGTTTCTCCTCCACCAAAACCTGTATTGGCTTCAATGAGCCAACTGCCTTTACTGGTTGGTTCCCCGTTTTGTGCTTGTGTCATGGTAACAAAAGCAATAGTTGTCAATAAGAAAAAAATGTACTTTTTCATGGTTTTCTTGTTTGTGAATAAATAACTCGAACAAATGTAAGTCATTGGTAATGTATGGAGGTATGTTCTTTTAATATTTTAAATGGTAAGGGTTGTGTAGGGTTTGTGCATTTTCTTTTTGCGTATTTATAGGCGTTGAGATTTTGGAAAGATTGTCCTCTTGGTTTTCCACATGTTCTTGTTGATAACTCAATAGTCTCATAAGTGCCCAGCCACCTAATTCCACAGGGTTTTGGCTATATTTGTAAGATTTGAAATTTTCAAGAAAATCTAGCGAATAAATTATGAGCGAAGAGGCGAAAAAACCACAATATTCCGCGGATAATATCCAGGCCTTGGAAGGTATGGAACACGTACGGATGAGACCTTCCATGTATATTGGGGATGTGGGTACCCGTGGACTGCACCATTTGGTTTATGAGGTGGTGGACAACTCCATTGATGAGGCCATGGGTGGATACTGTGATACCATCAGCGTAACCATAAATGAAGATAATTCCATAACCGTTCGGGATAACGGTAGGGGTATTCCCGTGGATCTCCATAAAAAAGAAGGTGTATCGGCCCTAGAGGTGGTTATGACCAAGATTGGGGCAGGGGGTAAGTTTGATAAGGATTCCTACAAAGTGTCCGGAGGGCTTCACGGCGTTGGGGTTTCCTGTGTCAATGCATTGTCCAGTCAATTAAAGGCAACGGTGCACCGTGATGGAAAAATCTGGGAGCAGGAATATGAACGTGGTAAGACCCTATATCCGGTCAAGAGTGTTGGGGAGACAACAGATCGGGGTACCATTGTCACTTTTCTTCCGGATGATGTCATCTTTACCCAGACCCGGGAATACAGTTACGATACCTTGGCCAACCGTATGCGCGAACTGGCCTATCTGAACAAAGGGATTACCATTTCCATCACAGATAAACGGAACAAGGATGAAAAGGGAGAATTTGTTTCAGAAACCTTCCATTCCGAAGAGGGGTTAAAGGAATTTATCCGCTTTCTGGATGAAACCCGGGATCCATTGATCGAAAGTGTGATAGCCATGGAAGGGGAAAAGAACGGTATTCCTGTGGAGGTGGCCATGATTTATAATACCGGATTTTCGGAGAACCTGCACTCGTATGTAAACAACATCAACACCCATGAAGGGGGTACGCACCTTTCTGGTTTCCGTAGGGGATTGACCACTACGTTAAAGAAATATGCCGACAATTCCGGCTTGTTGGATAAGCTGAAATTTGAAATTTCTGGCGATGATTTCCGTGAAGGGTTAACGGCCATAGTCTCGGTAAAAGTGGCCGAGCCCCAATTTGAAGGCCAGACCAAGACCAAGTTGGGCAACCGTGAGGTAACAAGTGCCGTAAGCCAAGCGGTCTCCGAGATGTTGAGTGACTATCTGGAAGAGCATCCAGATGATGCCAAACAAATAGTTGAAAAAGTAAAATTGGCCGCCCAGGCACGTCATGCTGCGGCCAAGGCGCGTGAAATGGTGCAACGCAAAAACCCCATGAGTGTGGGAGGCTTGCCCGGTAAGCTCTCCGATTGTTCGGAACAGGACCCGACCAAGTGCGAGGTGTTCTTGGTGGAGGGAGATTCTGCAGGGGGTACCGCCAAACAGGGAAGGGATAGGAATTTTCAGGCCATATTGCCGCTGCGTGGAAAGATATTGAACGTGGAGAAAGCCATGCAACACAAGGTTTTTGAAAACGAGGAAATACGGAACATCTACACCGCTTTGGGAGTGACCATTGGGACCGAGGAGGACAGTAAGGCCTTGAACCTGGATAAATTGCGCTACCACAAAGTGGTGATCATGTGTGATGCCGATGTGGATGGCAGTCATATTGAAACCTTGATTTTGACCTTTTTCTTCAGGTATATGAAAGAACTGATAGAAAATGGGCATGTCTACATTGCCACTCCGCCGCTGTATTTGGTCAAAAAAGGCGCGAAACGCCGTTATGCATGGAATGATGAAGAGCGCGATGAAATTGTTGATTCCATGGGAGGTGCCGCAGGTATTCAGCGTTATAAAGGTTTGGGGGAAATGAATGCAGAACAATTATGGGATACCACCATGAACCCGGAGTTTAGAACGCTTCGTCAAGTGAGCATTGAAAACGCCACGGAATCCGATCGGATTTTCTCCATGTTGATGGGTGATGAAGTGCCGCCCAGACGGGAGTTCATCGAGAAAAATGCCGTCTATGCGAACATTGATGCATAGATAACCATACTTTCACAACAAAAAACCCGACGGCAACGTTGGGTTTTTTAGTTTTAATAAAAATTATGTGATGAAAAAACTCAGTCTACTTTTTGCCTTATTGTCATTAACTCTCGGGAATGCCCAAGATTTGAATGACCTTTTTGCAGCCGGTTTGAATGATGCGGAACAATTTACCACCGACTATTTGAACCCTGTTTCCGAAGCTGCCATTTATGGTATTTCAAACGGATGGTACAATACTGCCGATGCCAAGCCATTGGGCGGGTTTGAAATTTCCATCATTGGAAACATGACCGGATTTAAGAATAAAAAAGACAAACAATCATTCGTGCTCAATACGGCAGATTATGAAAACCTTCGATTTGTGGATGGGAGTGCATCCAAGGAGGTCTCTACTGTTTTGGGGGACATTGAAGGGGTAGACGTGGAATTGTTCTACACCACCGAGGTGAGTGGGCAAACCGTGACCGTTAGCGAGCAATTTGAATTGCCCACGGGAATTTTGGACGATATCAGTTTTGCGCCCACAGGATTTATCCAGGGAAGTGTTGGTTTGATCAAAGGCTTGGAGGTAAAGGCCCGCTTTTTACCAAAAATTAATACTGAAGATGTAGAGTTGGGACTGTTTGGTGCAGGAATTCAATATGAGTTCACCAAACTGCTGCCTGCTGATAAATTGTTGCCCGTAGCCATTTCCACCGTAATCGGATACACCAATATCAATGGAAACTATGATTTTACCACAACGGGCGTAATTGCAGGGGAAAACCAACAGGTTGACGCCAATATTGATACTTGGAATTTTAGCGCGGTCTTTTCCACAAGAAAGATACCGGTCATCAATTTCTATGGCGGAGTGGGATATATTACGGGAAAATCTGAAATAGACCTTTTGGGGACCTATGAGGTACAAACCGACGTGCCCGGGGTGAACATTTCTTATGAAGACCCCTTTTCTATCGAAACCAAGGTAAGTGGTGTGACCGCGAACATTGGAACCAAAATTAAATTGGGCTTTTTTAGGATAAATGTGGACTACAATATCGCAGAATTCAGTACACTTACCGCAGGACTCCATTTTGGGTTTAGGTAGATACGATCAAATGCCAAAGAAAAAAACCTGCACATGTTAGTCAATGCAGGTTTTTTTTGTACTATACTATCTCTCGGCAAAAACCTCTCCACTTCTGTATTCGAGCACTTCTTTTCCGTCGTTTTTAAGAATGACCACATGTCCTTCTAAATCAACATTGCCACGAAAAGTTATGGTGTAAATACAATCATTGTTTACTTCCCAATCATAATCATGGTGAAATACAAGTTGGTCATTCTCATAAATGTGATAGCGACCCATATAAACATCGTTGAAAATCCACTCCTCTAGAATGTTGACTTCAAGGTTATCACTATTGGCCGTAACCTTTGTCTTAGACCATACCCCTAAAATAGGATCATTGTTCTCCTCAATTTTGGAACAGCTGGAAAAAAGCATAACGGCAATTACCACTATGGACATAGCATTAGTTTTCATAAAGTAGGTTTTTGTAAGATTTGGACTGTAAATTTCCAACTCTACAATAGAAGAAAAAATGATAAAAAGCAGGAATAAAAAAAGATAGGCGGCAGGAAATCCTTGTTCCCATAATAAAAAGCCCCGCTATCCAAATGTTTGGACGCAGGGCTTTCCCATTCTCACGTAGCGTTTCCTTTTAGTCCCTTTGGGCAAAGATATTTCCGTCCATCAGGGTCAATATTTCCACAGTATCCAGATGATCAAAAATGACGGATACGGGTTCGGTGTCCATTCCGGTATATAAAATGGTATAGGTGCCTTTAGTGTTGTCCCAACTGAAATCATTTATTAGGGTGAGTTCGTTGTTCTCATAACGGTGGTACCTTCCCAGAAAGACATCATTGAATATCCATTCTTCCTCAACATTTACAGGGCCTTTGTTTAGGAGGGTTTCTGTTGATATTTTCGACCATTTGCCCAGAACGGGGTCGTTGTTTTCCGGAATTTCGGAACAGTTGCTTACCACAATGAGACACATAATGGCAAGTAATGAAAAGAACTTTTTCATTTTAGTAGGTTAATAAAACAAGATTAGGGACTATAATAACGGGGTTTGTTGTTCCTGTAGTATAATTATTCGATGAACGGTCCCTCCAAATTTGCGGCCCGGTGAAAGAAGATTTCTTTTAACATTTAAAAGATGTGCCAACATGACAAATAACAGGAAATTAATCGTGCTGAAATCACTAATTTTGGGCTTTTCGTAATCACATAAATAAAAGCAAAAATGAAAGTTACTGTTGTTGGCGCTGGCGCCGTTGGGGCAAGCTGCGCAGAGTATATTGCCATTAAGGATTTTACTTCAGAAGTTGTTTTGTTGGACATCAAGGAAGGCTATGCAGAGGGCAAGGCCATGGATTTGATGCAAACTGCTTCGTTGAACGGTTTTGACACTAAAATCACTGGAAGCACCAATGATTATTCAAAAACAGCCAACAGCGATATCGTGGTGATCACATCAGGGATACCGCGTAAACCTGGGATGACCCGTGAAGAATTGATCGGCATCAATGCCGGAATTGTAAAAACGGTTTCCCAAAGCCTATTGGAGCATTCGCCAAATGCCATTATCATTGTGGTGAGTAACCCTATGGACACCATGACCTATTTGGTGCACAAATCCACCAATTTGCCAAAACATAGGATTATAGGTATGGGCGGTGCGCTGGATAGTGCCCGTTTCAAATACCGTTTGGCAGAAGCCTTGGAGGCACCAATTTCAGACATTGATGGTATGGTGATCGGTGGCCATAGCGATAAGGGTATGGTGCCTTTAATTAGCCATGCTACTAGAAATAGCGTAAAAGTATCTGAATACCTGACTGACGATAAAATGGACTATGTAGTACAAGAGACCAAAGTTGGCGGGGCTACCTTGACCAAACTATTGGGCACAAGCGCCTGGTATGCGCCAGGTGCAGCAGTTTCTGCGCTTGTACAGGCGATAGCTTGTGATCAAAAGAAAATGTTCCCTTGTTCAAGCTATCTAGAAGGAGAATATGGATTGAATGACTTGTGCATTGGTGTTCCAGTTATTCTTGGCAAAGAAGGAATCGAAAAAATTGTAGAGGTTCCATTAAGTGATGCCGAAAAGCAAAAGATGAAAGATAGTGCCGAAGGAGTAAGTAAGACCAACGGTCTTTTAGAGCTATAGTACATACACGTTAACACATTAAAGAAACCTTTTACGGCTTTTTGCTGTAGAGGGTTTTCTTTTTTATGAGTAGAGATGGGCATTAAGCCTATATATTGTAAAAAAAATATTCTACCTAGCATCTATTTCTTTTTATATTTGCCGGATGAATGCAAAATGGTACGCAAGTACACTATTTATAATTCTAGTTTTTTTAGGCCTAAGCAAAGAGCAAAAGAAAGCTTCCAATCAACAAATTTCATTACAATTTGTTGATTTAGAATTTGCTTCGGAAACTGTCCATGATGAGGTTCTGGCCTTAATTAGGGAAAAACTACAGGTCTTGGGCATTGATGCTATTGAAATAGTAGAGAATGACGAAAGGCAATTAAGCATTCGCTATTATAGTGAAGTTGACGCCAATACTGTTGAGCAGTTTCTTTCCGAAGAAAACCAATTAGAAGTGTCGAATGGAGGTGAATTTCCCTTCGATTTTCCAAAAGAAAAAATTCCTGAACAATATCATTTAGTCGTATCAGACCTTTATTTACAAGTTGATGGTACGTTCAATTTACAAGGAACACTTGTTTTTGACCAAGAGCAAAAAGATACGAACTTTGCTTATCCGGTAGCATTACCATATAACGCTACAATAGGTTTTAATAGATGGGCATACAAAGATTCGACCCATAAGATCAATAGCAATATTTTCATTGCCTTTGATAAAATTTCATATCAAATCCCAGAAGTAAGGGCAGGGCCTTACAAAAAGAGAAACAGTTAAGTTCAAATAAGATAGCTAACTAAAAACGTAGCTACTTTTTACCAAAGTAATTTTTACTGTAGTTTCTTCAACTACCAAAATATATTTCAATATAAATTAAATAATAAAATGCAAAATAAGGGACTTATAAGGCTTTTTGCTTTGCTTTTCGGATTGGTAAGTATCTATCAATTATCCTTCACTTTTATTACAAGTAAAATTGAAAAAGATGCCGAAGCATATGCCGTAAATCAAATTTCTGAAGCTGAGGAGGATTATGTTTCCAAGCGTGAAGCCTTGGAAGCCAAGTATTTGGACTCCATTGCGGACAACCCTGTGTTGGGGTATACCAGTTATGCCGATGCCAAGACCAAGGAGTTGAACAAAGGGTTGGACTTGAAAGGGGGAATCAATGTTACCCTCCAAATTTCTGTAAAGGACATTTTAAAGGGTTTGGCGAACAATACCAAGAACCCGGTGTTCAACAAAGCGCTTGCCGATGCCGATGAAGCTTCCAAAAGTAGTGATGCCACCTATCTGGAGCTGTTCTTTGATGCCTTTGATGCCATTAAGGGGGATACCAAGTTGGCCTCCCCGGAAATTTTTGCCAACAAGGGGTTGAGCGATGAGGTCAATTTTCAAATGACCGATGATGAGGTGAAGCCCATCATCCGAAGGAAAATTGATGAATCCATCGTTTCCGCTTTTGAGGTATTGCGTGAACGTATCGATGGTTTTGGGGTAACCCAACCCAACATTCAGCGTGAAGGCAATTCAGGGAGGATTTTGGTGGAATTGCCCGGGGCAAAAGATATTGCCAGGGCTCAAGAATTACTCTCAAGTACGGCCCAATTGGAATTTTGGGAAACCTACCCACAGAACAGCCCGGGATTGGGACAGTTCTTTACACTTGCCGATCAACGATTGGCCGAAATCCTAAAACCGGAAGAGGAGGAAAAAGATACGCTCTCGGCCATAGAGTCTGAAATAGATTCCTTATTGTCTGATGTAGACGAGGATTCGTTGGATTTGGCTAGGAGCAATCCATTGTTGAGCAAATTAATTCCACCAAGTCAGGGCAGTCATGCCATAGTACGGGTGGCCATAGTGGATACGGCCGAAGTGGGGGCATATTTGAGAATGCCCGAAATTAAAAGGTTGCTGCCTGCAGATGTGCAGTTTACCAAGTTTGCTTGGGAACGACCTCCCAAAGATTCTGAAGTGGCCGAGCTCTATGCGTTAAGGTCAAACAGGGACAACCTACCCAGAATAAGTGGCGATGTGGTCTCTGATGCCCAAGATAGCTTTGACCAATATGGCAAACCATCGGTGAGCATGACAATGAACACCAGAGGGGCCAAAGAATGGGAGCGGTTAACAGGGGATGCCTACACCAACCAAACGGGCATTGCCATTGTCTTGGACAATAAGGTGTACACTGCACCCGGGGTTTCTTCGGGACCCATTTCAGGAGGACGTTCAGAGATTTCGGGAACCTTTACCATCAATGAGACCAAAGATATTGCCAACGTGCTTCGTGCGGGTAAATTGCCGGCTTCGGCAGATATCATTCAGTCAGAAGTCGTAGGGCCATCATTGGGGCAAGAAGCCATAGACAGTGGTTTTATGTCTTTCTTGATCGCTATGGCCTTTGTCTTGCTCTGGATGGTTTTCTATTACGGAAAAGCCGGAATTTTTGCCGATGTTGCCTTGGTGTTCAACATCTTGTTGATATTTGGCGTACTCACCAGCCTTGGTGCCGTATTGACCTTGCCCGGTATTGCCGGTATTGTGTTGACCATTGGAATGTCGGTCGATGCCAATGTGCTCATATTTGAACGGATCAAGGAAGAACTGGCCCGTGGTAAGGGTAAGGCGCAGGCCATTGCCGATGGTTTTGGCAATGCACTTTCTTCCATCTTGGATGCCAACATTACAACAGGACTTACGGCAATCATCCTCTTCATTTTTGGATCGGGCCCCATTAAAGGGTTTGCAACCACCTTATTGATCGGTATTGCCACATCATTGTTCACGGCCATATTTGTGACCCGATTGATGATTGAGGCCTATACTGCCAAAAAAGGCAGGGATTTGGCATTCTCAACGCCAATCACCAAAAAGCTGTTTACGGGGATGAACATCAATTTCTTGGGCAAACGTAAGATGGCCTATGTAATCTCCGGTATATTGATTGCGGTAAGTGTTTTTGGCCTGTTCACCAAAGGCTTACAGCAAGGTGTTGATTTTATTGGGGGACGTTCGTACCAAGTTCGGTTTGAGCATCAGGTGAATCCATCAGAAATTGCTTCGGAATTGAACGATGTTTTTGGTAGTGGCACCAATGTGAAGACTTTTGGCGAGGCCAACCAGATTAAGATTACGACCCCATACAAGGTGGATGTTGAGGGAATAGAAGTAGATGAGGAAATTCAGAATAAATTGTACACCTCGCTTCAAAAATATTTGCCAGACGGAACTTCCTTTGAGGATTTCACCGTAGGGGCTTCCGAGAAATTGATAGGAATCTTACAATCGACCAAGGTGGGACCAACCATCGCGGATGATATCAAGCAAAATGCCTACTGGGCCATTTTGGGTTCCTTGGTGGTCGTTTTCCTTTATATCTTATTGCGATTTAGAAAATGGCAATTCTCCTTGGGAGCCGTGACAGCGGTTGCCCACGATGTTCTAATTGTGTTGGGTATTTTCTCGTTGACCAGTACCCTCATGCCTTTTAATATGGAGATTGACCAAGCCTTTATCGCGGCTATCCTAACCGTAATTGGTTACTCACTGAACGATACGGTGGTGGTCTTTGACCGTATCCGTGAAGTGGTGGGACTAAAGGGTTGGAAAGGTGGCGACCACGTGAATGAGGCCTTGAACAGTACCTTGAGCCGAACCTTGAATACCTCGTTAACGACTTTGATCGTACTCTTGGCCATCTTTGTTTTTGGTGGGGAATCGCTACGTGGCTTTATGTTCGCTATGATCGTGGGGGTGATCGTCGGAACCTATTCATCGGTGTTTATTGCAACTCCGGTCATGTTCGACTCCTTGAAAAAGAAAATAGCATCAGCTAAGGAATAGCAATCAAATTGATGAATTCAACAAAAAGCCGCTGATTTAAGTCCAGCGGCTTTTTTGTTTTTAAGTCGTTTTTTGGGATTCCAATACCTTCAACCAGGACAGCAATTGGCTAAAAAGGGTAAAATGCTGTATGACCCTTAGTTGGGCATTAAAGCTCCATTTATCCCGCTCTTTTGGACTACTCAGCATATAATACATGGTTTTGGAAAGGCTTTGAATATCGGTTGGGTCTTCGTTGATCAGGCCGGTCTCTTTGTGTTGCACTTGGAATTTAAGTCCGGCTGCACCGGAAACCAACATGGGCTTCTTTTTCCACATGGCCTCTGTGGCGGTAAGGCCAAAACCTTCCTGAATGGAATTCTGTACCACAATGCTCGATGCCCGTTGCAGGGCATTTACAATCAAGGCATTTTCCTTGGGGTCGTCCAGGGGCAGTAAGAGTATGGCAATATCGTTCTGCATTTCCGGAGCCACATTTTGGTAGGCCGTTATTAGCTCTTGCAATACTTTTTGTCCTTCAGGGTCATCAGACACAAAAGCAGGATCGGGCCCTCCAAAGACCAGCAGAGTCATCTGTATACGCCGGTATTCAAGACTGTCCGGATTGCCATTCTTTAGGTTGTCCAATTTCATGGCAATAAAGGCCTGCATTAATTCCTTAAAGCCTTTGAGCCTATCCCATCTGGAGATTTGGGTCACCATGGGACGGAAGATAAGGTTCAGATCCTTTGGCTCATTTACTTTGCCAAAAGAACCATCGGTCATCACACGCCTTGCCAAATGTTTGTACCTGTGGTATAAGACCGCTTTGTGGTCATCCACAATACCCGATTGGTAGAGTACACCGATCAATTTATGCAGGGGCAACGATCTGTTTTTGTGGCTTAACGGATCTATGGCCGGAGGAATGATTGTGGTACGTTTTTTTAGGGGCTCTGGCACATAGGCTGGGAGACTGAAAACAAAATGGTCATAATCGTCTGTATAGGGCGTCAAAAAATCCCATACGGCCTTGGTGACCGGGGTGTCTTCCTCAAGGCCAATATGACACCGCCAAATGATGGGAACCTTTTTTTCTTTTTTGATCATGGCTGCGAGTGGCATGGGCTGTGGGTCGTGCACCACAACAATGTCACCGTCATTAATGAGTTCCAGAGCCTTTGGAAGGTTCTCTTTGTTCACGGCTTCGTAAACCTCCCTGTCCTGTTCTGTAAGTGCTCCATTCCCGCTTCCATGGATGGCGTTGTGAATGCGCTTTGTCAGGTCAAAAAAACGGGCGTCTTTAGCTTCGATCACCAGCCATTCCACAGAAACACCAAGTTCCCTCAGGATTCGCATCTGGCTGGGGAGCATTTCGGCCACCCCACCACCAATGGCCGTGGAATTGATCATCCAGATGGTTTGTCCCTTTAGGGCCTTGATGGCATCCTTTGATTTTTCCAGAAAGTCCAGCACAGTGGCATATAATGATCCGTAGGCCTTGTAATCGTCTAAATTGGCCCCTGAATTGACCCGTATTTTTTGCATGTTGATTATTTTGGTGAGCTTTTGCTAAAAGATAAGAAAAAAAGAAAGCTCTGGCAATCAACTTTTTATTGAGCAAGGCTTTTTAAAAGGAAGTTTCTGTTTTTTGGGCCACATCGCGAATCACCTCCAACAAATATTCAGTACTTGCCTTGGTCTTTCTATGGTTGATGAAACAGGCGCGTATGGCATATTCACCCTTTAAAGTGGTACCCATGATAAAGACGCGACCATCTTTTTCCAGTTCGGGCATCAGTCTGCGGTTAAATTCGGTGATTTCAGATTTAGATGTCATTTGTCCAACGTATCTAAAACATGATACGGCCAGTTTGGAATCGGTCACCAGTTCAAAATCTTCGGCATTGTTGATCAACTCATTCAGGTAATTGGTCAAATCAATGTCCTTTTGGATCATGGCCTTGATGCGCTCCATGCCGTAAGCTTTAATGGTCATCCATACTTTAAAGGCCTTGGAGTTTCGGGAGAGCTGAAAGTAATGTTCGTTGTATTCCAGACGATTGCCATCATTGGCCAATTCGGTGTCCAGATACGCTGCTTTTTTAAAATAGGTTCTTCGCAATTTATCCCAACTCCGTACCAAGGTACACCCTCCTTCAAAAGGGACGTACAGCCACTTATGAAAATCAATGGCGATGGAATCTGCCCGTTCCATGCCTTTATACTCATCTTTTAGGCTGTCCAATATTCCGGCCAATGCGCCATAGGCCCCATCAATGTGGTACCACAAACCATATTTTTGGGCTACCTCTGCCAGGGCTTCCAAGTCATCAATGGCACCAGTGTTTACAGTGCCGGCATTGCCGATCAGGCAAAAGGGCTTTAAACCTTCGGCGAGGTCTTTTTTTATTTGGGTTTCTAGGGCATCCAACCTTATTTTGAAGGTGTTGTCCGTTTCAATCTTTCTTAGGTGGTCGGTGCCAATGCCTAACAATTCAACGCTTTTGTCTACACAACTATGCACTTCTTCAGAGGCGTACACCACAAAGGGCTTTTGGGCAAAGAGGCCTTTTTTTCGGATTTCCTGCCCTTCAAAGAAAATATTTCGCCCAACCGTTAAGCCGGTTAGGTTGGCGGCAGAACCCCCACTCACCAGAACCCCGCCAGATTCCTTGGGGAAATTCAACAATTCAGCGGTCCATTTGACCACCCTTTTTTCAATTTCGTTCAAGGCTGGGGCCAGATGCCATTTGGTCTGGTTTTGGTTGATGGTCATGGCCAATTTTTCTGCCACGATGGCCATTTGGTTGCCGCCGCTCATCACGTAGGCATACATATGCGGGCCTAAATTTCCTGTGGCGGTCTTGAGTACCTTGTGTTCAACCTCTTCAAAAAGCTTTTTAAGCGGCATTCCACCATGGGGCAGGGCCTCATCAAACCAATGCGCTACTTCTTTTTGTGGAAAATTGTGATAACCCTTTAGTTTGTTGATGTTCTCAAATTGCTTTAAGACCAAATCAGTACTTTGGTCCAAGAGTTTTTTAAATTCTTCTGGATCAAAATCTAGGGAATGGTGCCTCATTAAACAGCTTGGTTTAGATTTTTGAGGATTTGTTTGTCATGGTGCTGTACATGGTAAATGATGAAATATAGGACTTCCCTAAGGGTGAGTTTGCCCAATAGCGGATGTTGTAGCACATAGTTGTCCAAATCTTCTTCGGTGTATCTTGATGAGAGTCTTGAGGTTAGTTTGGTCACCAATTCCTCCAAATAGTTCAGCTTTTTAAGTTTTGCCTTTACGGGAATTTGATCCGGGACAAACCTATCGGCCAGCTCATGGTCTTTGTTGTCATCCAATTTTTTTAAGTAGTCCTTGACGATGTCCGCATAGGTCTTGCTGGGTCTATTGGTTGTGCCAAACTTCATTTTGAGCACGAACATGGGGAGGCCAAAAGCCATATCCACAAGTTTTACCGATTTGATGACGTGGTCCAGTTGTTGACCGGCTGTCCATTTTCCTTTCGAGTTTTCTTCAAAATCAGAATCGGATAAGGCTTTTAACTTTGAAATAAAGGCGTCATGGTGATGGATGAGTTCAGTGATGATATGCTGTTTGTCCATACCTTAAAAGTAGTGGATTTTTCCTTCGGAACCATTCTGTTTAGGGATAAGTTGGAACACTTGCTTTGGTTCCAATCCCTTTTCATCGCGATGTGATACAAAAACCATGGCAGATTGGCTTTCTGAAGCAAATTTGTTGACCAAGGCCACAAAGAATTTGGCCGAAGCATCGTCCAGGCCAACGGTAGGTTCGTCCAAGATCAATAGGGCGGGATGCTTTATCATTGCCCTGGCCGTCATCACCAATCGTTTTTCACCTTGGCTCAATTGATGAAAATACATTTCTTTTTTATGGGCTAACTCTAGTATTCGCAACCATTTTAAGGCCAAGTTTTTTTCGGTCTCTGTCGGTTTTTGATACAGCCCTACGGAATCGTGGAGACCAGAGATCAACATATTTTCCAGGGAATGGTAAGCCCGAAAACGGTCGACCATGGCAGGGGTAAAGTACCCGATGCATTCTTTGATGTCCCAAACGCTTTCCCCGCTTCCCTTTTTATGCCCAAAAAGGGTCAGGTCTTGTCCGTACCCTTTGTGACTGTCCCCGGTAATCATGTTAAGGAGGGTGCTTTTGCCACTTCCGTTGGGGCCTTTCAGTTGCCAGAACTCCCCTTTTTTTATACTCCAACAAATGTTCTGCAAGACTTGGCGACCGTCAAAACTGACGTTCACATTATTGAAAGCCACCAAAACATCACTATGAAAGGGATTTTCTTTGAGGGGCGGAGGAATGCTTCCCTCCATGGGTGGGTTAACCGTATGGGCAGTTTTTAGAAAATCCTTCTGGTTATGTTGTATGAGTTGGCCTTCCCTGTATGAATAGAAAGTCGTGGTGTTGGGATTGATGTCCGAAATTCTTGTGGCGATGGTCACCAGACAGATTTTTGGGGATAAGCCGTCAAACCTTGACTTTAGTTCTGTTTGGATTTTTTGGTCTAGATTGTCATAAGGGTTTACCAAGAGCAAACAGTCGTAATCAGAAGTTAAAAGGTATTGTAGCAGGGCTTTTTTTCGCTCACCGCTACTCATGGATTGTAGCGATTGTGTCGTGTGTGCCGTTAGGTGTTTTATCTCATGCAGTTCTTCTTCTTCGATGTATTTTTCAATTTCAGCTGTAGAAAAAACACCGGTTTTTGTTTGGGACAACCATTCAAGGGATGGGAAATTTCCTTTCAACAGGTTTTTTACCAAAGTCTTGGTATTGGTTTGGTTTTCGATAACGATGGCTACATTCATGGCTGTGTTAAAAAATGACCCTAAAGATATGGACCGGATTTTGTTTGTAGATAGTGGTCTTGTCTAGATGCATCCCATTTTTAAGGGCCACTTTTTGGGAGGGAATATTGTCTACATGGATGATGGAAATGACGGAAGTGGCCAGATTTCTGGTTTTTGCGGTTTGTTTGCACTTTTGGGCAGCCTCAAAAGCATAACCGTTGCGCCAATGTGTTGGTAGGACTGAATAACCAATCTCCAGTTCTTGTTTGTTGTCCACTTCCTGTACCAAGAGGCCGCATAGTCCCACCAATTCATTTTTTTCTTTGGAAATTAAGGCGTTCATGCCTCCCAAGTTTTTTTCATAGCGCTCAAAAATACGGTCAAACTGCAGTTGGCAGGCTTCAATGGGATCCTTGGGCAGGCCGTCCCAATATTTGGTGGAATCTGGATGGTGAAAAAACGGTAACCAAGCATCAAAATCGGAGGGATTGACTTTTCTAAAAAGCAGGCGTTCCGTTTCTTGTCCCTCTAAAAGATAGTGCATTACATTTTGGTGTAGGAGATGCTATCGCCAACGGCTATATTCCATTGGTCCGAAAGGCCAGCGTTGATTTCCAGTACATATTTTATGGGGACTTGTGAAGAAAGGCTGGTTTCATTAAGAGGTTGCGCATTCTTTTGAAAACTGGCAATTTTAAGGTGTTCATCAACAAAAATGATATCCAACGGAAACTGGGTGTTCTTCATGTAAAAACTATGCATGGCCACATTGGGAAAAATAAAGAGCATGCCCTGCTTGTCTGTCATGGATTCCCGGTACATTAGGCCGGTTTGCACCTCATAATCTGTTTCGGCAAACTCAACATCCAAATTTATGGTCGTAGCGTCGGTTTTAAAAATCTGCAGTTCCCCTTCTTTGTCAAAGGTTATTTTCTCTGTTTTTATGGTTTCTGTCTTATTCTCTTTACAGGAGAGACCAAATATCAGAGCAACTGTTAAAAACGCTGTTGTTATGTTGTTGGATGCGAACTTCACGAATGTTTTTTAGAATTGAACTTGGTCCTTGAACTTAATCTAGGCACGAATTTCGCAAATTTTTACGAATGTTTTTCATTTTTGCCTAACACCTAACACCTAACACCTAACACCTAACGCCTACTCCCTGCTACCCACCGGCCTGAACATAAAGTACAATCCCACCAGTACAAAAGGGATGCTCAGCCACTGACCTGTGGAAAAAGTGCCCCATGTATCTTCAAAACCACCTTGGCTCTTTTTGTAGAACTCCAGTAAAAACCTGACGGGCCCCATCACCGTTGCCAACCAAAAACCAAAAAGGAAGCCTTCTTTTTTCTTTAAATCTGTTTTCCAGTACATCCAATAATACATAATCAAAAATATGATGGCATAGCCAATGGCCTCATATAGCTGAACAGGATGCCTATATGGAATGGCTTCTAGATAACTTGAGAATTCAGGATTGGTTTCCAAAGCCTTATAAGCGGCACTTGCCGTTTTTTCCTTGGTGATTTGCATTGCCCTATAGGCAGGCATGTCGTCTGAGTCCCTTATAAATTTGGTCGCCATAAAAAAGGCCTTGTCCACCACTTTTCCATTGATTTCTGAATTGAAAAAATTGCCCAAGCGTACAAAGGCCCCACCAATGGCACAGGTAATGGTAACGCGATCCAGTAACCACAGTACACTCATATCCTTGTTCTTTCTGGAGAACAACCAGAGACCGATTATCCCTGCAATGGCCGCTCCATGACTGGCCAAGCCCGTAAATCCGGTAAATTCATAACCATTTATAAACCCGAGTAAGGAACTGTCCGCGCTTTCCCTTATTGGTAGAAGAATCTCCAACAAATGATTTTGGTAATAGTCCCAGTCATAGAAAAAGACATGCCCTAGCCGTGCCCCCAACATGATGGAAACCACACAGTACACAAATAGCGAATCTAATTTTTGAAGGGATTTGTGCTCATTCTTAAAGATGCGTTTCATGATGTAGAACCCCAAAATAAAGGCGAGGATCCATAACATGTTGTAGTACTTGATCTGAAGGAAACCAATCTTAAAAAGGGTGTCATCAGGGTTCCAGATAAAGCCTAAAAAGTACATAGTTGATGATTTTGGGCTAAGATACTAGTTTTGGATGGTTGGAGTGTTGGATAGTTGGATTTTAATGTCCAAAGTCAAAAGGCCAAAGTCAAAAGTGCAAAGTTGGGTGTCCGTATTTTTTTTTTTTTTGCCTAACACCTAACGCCTAACGCCTATGTGCTTACGCTTTTTGATTGTTTTGGCCGATGGTTGGTAGGTGATTCCCACTATGGCACCGGATCATGTCCCTTGCCGCCCCAGGGATGGCAACTAGAAATACGTTTGATCGCCAGCCAGCCCCCTTTAAACAGTCCGTGCTTTTGTAAGGCTTCAATGGTGTACTGCGAGCATGTGGGTTGGTAACGACAGGTGGCCGGAAGGTAAGGGGAGATGCCATTTTGGTATATCCTTACCAACAGTATAAATGGGGCAATGGCTATTTTTTTTAGTCTAATTGATGCTGAATGTTGTGCCATCTTTTCCATCTTTCAACTGAATGCCCATAGCAGTAAGTTCATCACGAATCTTGTCCGATGTTTCAAAATCTTTATTGGCCCTGGCATTGTTTCGCAATTCTATTAAAAGCGACATAACCCCTTCCAAGGTGTTGGATTGGTCTTCGCCCTGTTGGTCTTGTGCCTGTAGCCCCAAGACTTCATGGACAAAAGCTTGCATGGTCTGTTCCAGTACCTTTTTGTCCTCTTGGGTAATGCTTGTCTTTCCTTCCTTGATCAAATTGATCTGTTTTACCGCCTCAAAGAGGTGGGCGATCAATATTGGGGTGTTGAAGTCATCGTTCATGGCCTGGTAGCAATTTTGCTCCCATGCCTGCACCTCAAAATCTGAAGTGGCTGAAGTGGGTAGGGTGGAAAGTGACTTCATACCTTCCATCAATTTCTGGTATCCTTTTTCGGAAGCTAAGAGGGCTTCATCGCTTAGGTCCAAAATACTGGTATAGTGGGCCTGCATCATAAAAAAGCGGACTACGGCAGGGGAAAAGGGCTTGCTCAAAATATCATTGTCACCACTGAACATTTCTGAAGGATAGATGTTGTTTCCGGTGGATTTTGACATCTTCTTTCCGTTCAGGGTCAGCATATTGGCATGCAACCAATAATTCACGGGCGATTTCCCGTTGCAGGCTTCCGCTTGGGCAATCTCGCATTCGTGGTGCGGGAATTTTAAATCCATTCCACCACCGTGAATATCAAAGCTTTCTCCCAAGTATTTGGTGCTCATTGCAGTACACTCCAAGTGCCAACCGGGAAAGCCATCGCCCCAAGGTGAGGGCCAGCGCATAATGTGCTGTGGTTCGGCTTTTTTCCACAGGGCAAAATCCTGTGGATTTTTCTTTTCTTTCTGAGCGGCCAGTTCTCGGGTGTTGGCGATCATATCCTCCAACTTGCGCCCACTCAACTGTCCGTATTCGTTCGCTTGGTTAAATTTGACCACATCAAAATAGACCGAGCCATTTTTTTCATAGGCATAGCCATTGCCAATGATTTCCTTTACAATCTCAATCTGCTCAATAATATGTCCGGTCGCCGTTGGTTCTATGCTGGGGGGCAATAAATTGAACTTTTGCAGGGTCTCATGAAAGTCTACGGTATAGCGTTGCACCACCTCCATGGGCTCCAGTTGCTCCAATTTGGCTTTTTTGGCAATCTTGTCCTCGCCGTCATCGGCATCGTTTTCTAGATGTCCGGCATCGGTGATATTGCGTACATAACGCACTTTGTATCCCAAATGTTTCAGGTACCTAAAAATCATATCAAAGGACATAAAGGTTCTACAGTTGCCCAAGTGTACATTACTGTACACGGTGGGTCCGCAGACATACATGCCCACATAGCCTTCTTCAAGGGATTTGAAAACCTCTTTTTTTCCAGTAAGTGAGTTGGTGACCTTTAGGTCCTGTTCTTGATAACGTTGCATTAATAGTCAGTTTTTAGATTGATATAATCCAAAAATTCGCGTTTAACCGATTCTTCTTTAAACCTGCCCCCGTATTCTGCGGTCACAGTGCTGCTCTCAATATCGCGAATACCACGTGAATTTACGCATAAATGTTTGGCATCTATGACACAGGCAACATCTTTGGTGCCCAAAACGTCCTGTAATTCCCGAACAATCTGAATGTTCAAACGCTCTTGGACCTGTGGGCGCTTGGCGTAATAATCCACGATTCTGTTCATTTTGGAAAGCCCAACAACGGTGCCGTTGGAAATATAGGCCACGTGGGCTTTCCCCACTATGGGGAGTAGGTGGTGCTCACAGGTAGAGTAGAGGGTAATGTTTTTTTCTACCAACATCTCGCCATACTTGTACTTGTTCTCAAAAGTGGATGATGCGGGTTTTCTGTCTGGGTGCAGGCCACCGAACACTTCTTTGACAAACATTTTGGCAACCCGGTTGGGGGTGCCCTTTAGGCTGTCATCCTCCAGATCAAGCCCAAGGGTGAGCATGATATCGCGTACATTGGTTTTGATACGCTCAATTTTCTCATCATCGCTCAATTCAAAAGCATCTTTTCGAATAGGGGTTTCCCGGGATGATGATAGGTGGTCATCCCCTATTTCTTCGCTATGCCCATTTAGGGTTTCCTCCAATTTCATTGACTGTTATATAAAGAGAGCAAAGATATACATTATGGGCCTACTTAACATCGGGTTTCTAGGCTTTCGCAACATAAATTCTTGTTAAGGACAAAAGCGTAATATTTTTACAATGCCCAAACTCACAGCTACTTATGGTTAGATGGTGTAAAAGTCTTGTAATATCGTTAATACTTGTCCAAAGTCTATGTGGGCAAGTATCGCAAGATTGTTCCTCTGCGATTCCCATATGTCACAATACCCCTGTAAATGGCGGTACGCTTGGTTATGGGACAGATGATTTTAATGGAGCCCAAACTAGTGGGTGTCTGGAAAGAACAGCTTCCGGTGCCATTGAATCAAACTCGGCATGGTATCAATTTAGGACTTCGGCTTCGGGGCAATTGGGAATCAATATTGGGCATGATAGTGCCGAGGATTGGGATTTTGCCCTGTATAGGGCCAATGATTGCAACGATTTGGCAGAGCCCATACGCTGTAATTTCTTTGATAACCGAGATCAAAACGCCTTTATTGGAATAGGAGCCGATCCTTCAGGCGATATGACCAATGTGCAATACGAGGATTGGTTGCAGGTTGGTCCAGGGGAGAATTATTTTTTGATGATCAACAATTTTAGCAACAACAATGCTGGGTTTTCCATCCAATTTTCAGGTGATGTATTTGTGACCAATCCCAATGATGCCATAGATTGTTCCATCATCAGTAATCTATTGGGGCCGCCCATTGCCGCCTGTGACAATGAGACTGTGGTCTTGGATGCCACCACAATGGGGGCGGTTTCATACACATGGTATGAGGATTTGGGTTCGGGCTTCAATGAAATTTCTGGAGCTACAAATGCAACGTTACAGGTACTTCAGGATGCGGTGTATAGGGTTAGGGTGGTAACGCCCACGGAGACCATAACGAGTGATGTACAGGTTGCCTTTACCCCAGTTCCCGTTACAGCGGCCGTGGCAGATATCAGGTATTGTTATGACGGGGCAAACCCAAGCTTTGACCTGGGGGCCTTGGATGTTGCGGCCAAAGGGACACAAAACCCACAGGATTATAGGGTGAGTTACCACAGTTCTGCCTCGGATGCCAATCTTGGCATAAATCCACTGCCCAAAGATTATTTGAAAGTCCCGGGCAATGAGACCATATATATTCGTACAACTTCGGTTCAAAATCCCGATTGTTATGATGCATTTCAAAGTTTTCAGCTCCATGCGGTGGAAGTTCCGCTTTTAAGTTTTAGTGAGGACGCCTCCATTTGTGAGGATTCGCCACTGGTCACTATTGGGGAGGAATACCCCAACCCCAATTTTATATATGAATGGGACACGGGGGAACAAACCCCTACGATTACCGTTTCTGCCAGTGGGGCCTATACCTTAACGGTGACCAATGGGCAAGGATTGGGAGCCTGTTCTGATTCGCGGACCGTAAATGTGGTCACATCAACAACACCCACCATTTTACCGCCAGAGATCAGTGATTTGTCTAGCAACAATACGGTGACCATCCGCACCCAATCAGAAGGGGAGTTTGAATACCAATTGGATAATGGGCCCTTTCAACAGAGCAATGTATTTACCGGGGTTTTGCCCGGGGAGCATACCTTGACCATAAGGAATCTGGTTGGTTGTGGTACATTTACGGATACCATTATTGTGGCGGGGTTCAACAATCATTTTTCACCCAATGGGGATGTGTTGAACGAGACTTGGCAAATAGACGGGTTGGAGGTATTGGATCAGCCCGTTGTCCATATTTATGATCGTTACGGCAAATTGTTAAAGCAGATGCCCGGTTCTGCCAGTTGGGACGGTATCTATAATGGGCGGCTCTTGCCAGCGACCGATTATTGGTTTAAACTCACCTATATGGACCCTACGGGGAATAGGGTAGAGGCCAAGTATATCCAAAACCATTTTTCGCTTCGCCGATAGACATCAAAATGCATTTCATCGATTAAGTGGCTGATTTTTAAGATGAACTATACTAAATTGCTCATACTTACAGTTATGGGTTTTAGTACAATAGCATAAATCTAGCCTCAAAATCTATGCGAACACTATTCTATGCTATAAGCACTTGGCTATTGTCTTTGGGTATGGTTTTAGCCCAAAGCTCCGGAGATTGTCGTACAGCGATTCCTGTTTGTGCAGATGAAACAATTATTTCTACAGTTAATGGTCGTGGTGACATCGATGATTTTGACCCCGACATTATTAGCCAGACGGGCTGCTTGGAAAAAGGGAGTGTAGGCTCTGCGAACATTGAGAACAATGCGGCATGGTATGTCTTTAGGGCCGGTACGGACGGTCAGATAGGCTTTGATATTGAAGCTATGCCCGTAAACTCTGGAGATTCCGTAACGGCAGAATACGATTTTGCCCTGTATGGGCCCTTTGATCAAACTTTGGGTGAAAACCTTTGTGGTATTATAGGGGGTGGTTCCGTACAGCCCATACGGTGTAATTATGAGTCTAACACTACGGCCTTTACGGGGATTGGCGTAAACCCTGAAAATGGTCAGGTAGGGGCACCCAATGTCATAAGCAGCCAAAACACCTATGATGAATGGATAGATGTTGTTGCAGGGGAGGTGTACTATCTGTTCGTCAACAATTTTCGTACAAACCTTAACGGAGATCCAGAACCCTATTCCTTAACCTTTACGGGAACATCTGTTGAGGCGGACCAGAACACAGCCTTGGATTGTACGCTTCGTGATGAATTTTTAGGGTTTGATATCATTGCCTGTGAGGGTGATCCCGATATTGTCTTGAGCGCTTTGAACACTCCTGTAGGGAGTGATATTGCTACTGTGGAATGGACCGTGGACTATGAGGATGATGGAGTTGTTGATGCCACCTTAGCGGGGACAGGCCCATTTGGTGCCGAACTGGTGGTTTCCAGCCCCAATTCTGGACGGTATTTTGCAACGGTTACCACGGCGTCTGGTACACCTCCAACGGTGCTGGATCCGGGTGGGGTCTTGATTACTTTTTATGGAGCGCCACAATTGTTGCCCGATCCAGAGGGCATTGTTGTTATAGATGATTTGGTGCATAGTAATCAATCCGACCCCTACAATGTGCGTTTTCAGGTGGATGGGGATGGGGATTATGAATATGCTCTCAATGGGGGTGATTTTCAGGACGCCCCCACTTTTTTGGATGTGCCCCCGGGCATGAATACGGTCATAATAAACGATAAAAACGGTTGTGGCACAACGGGACCCATTGAGTTTTTGGTTGTAGGGTATCCCAAGTTTTTTACCCCAAATGGGGATGATCGCCATGATTATTGGCAGGTTTTGGGTATTGAAGAACTGACCGAACCTTCGGTATTTATTTTTGACCGCTACGGAAAATTGTTAAAACAGCTCTTGGGTACTTCCACCGGGTGGGATGGCACCTTTAACGGTCGCGATATGCCCGCTTCAGACTACTGGTTTCGCTTGGAATACAATCGGAACGACCAAGGGGTATTGGTTGCTCGAAGCGTAAGGCGGCATTTTTCCTTGGTGCGATAAAAAAAAAAGACCGGACTTACCGGTCTGTATTTTAAAACTTTAAGGTGTAGCTTAAACTTACGTTGGTGTTTGTCTTGGCGATATCTGTGGCGTTTCCAATAATTTCAGAATCAAAAAACAATTCGTTGATATCCTGTTCGGTTCGGCTAAAGCCCAGATCCAACCTGTTGGGGCCAAAGCTGTATCCAATTCCTCCGGAGATGCCTTCAAGTTCACCCATAATGTTCTCATTTTCATAAGGGCTTTCCTCTAGGCGGTACCCGCCTCTCAGGCTTATGTTGTCAATACGGTATTCCCCTCCTATTCTATAAGAATTCACCGCCTTCAATGTTTGGGCGATGTAATCATTTTCTGATGAAAAATTAGGGTCAGAGGTGGGGCGTAGCTCTCCCTGCGAAAAGTCTTGGTACCCATAATCAAAGCTTAACAGGCCTTGCTTTCCAAATACAATGGCGGCACTGCCCGTGTACTTGGCCGGGGTTTTAATGCGATACTCGGGGTAGAGGGTAACTACATTGAAGTTTATGAAATTCAACTCATCGGAAACTGGTAAATTGGAGCCGATGCGTTGAGCAACATCATCGGTAAATCGGTACCATGTTGGGGATTGGTAGCTGGCGCCCAACCGTAAACTTTCATTGAGCTTGGCAATGGCACCAATATTGAACGAAAATCCTTCGCCTTGGGTGCGTAAGAAATTATCGAACAGTATGGATTGGATGGCAGATCCAGAATCATGGCCATTTTCATCAAACAGGGTGACGCGTTCAAAAAGAACATCATGAAAATTTAAGGAGACCCCAAAATAGAGATTTTCCTCGTATTGGCCCGCCATGCTTAAGGAAAATCTATTGTTGTAGCCGTTGGTAGATTGTAGGTAGTCTTGGCTTACGGAGCTATATTGGGCGTTGGAGACATAGGCTGTGTTGTCAGAAGCATTGTCCACTGGAGATATGATTCCCGCTTGGTAGCCCAAAAAGGCTTGTTGATCGGGAAAACCAAGACTTGCACCTATATCTAAATATGCATCATCTATAAATTCATTTGGTTGTACCTGTATGGGACCAAAGGGAACTCCCTGGGCATAGTTGAGGAAGTATTGGTCAATTCCTGCTGTGGAATTTCCTAGGGCCCTAAACTCATTGTCAAAATTTTGCACGATGTCATAATTGACGGCCAAGGTCAATTTTTTCCATGCATTGTTACTGGATTTGAAGACAAAGACACCACCTACTTGGTTAAACTCTGTTGAGTTCAGTTCGGTAGTGGTAAGACCGTTGCCATAAAAAGCATCGTTTCCGCGATTATAATAGGTTCCGGTAACCGTTACTTGTCCAAAGTTAAAGACCGCAGCACCTGCCGGGTTAGCGCTTATGGCCGATAGGTCGCCCCCAAGGGCGCCAAAGGCGCCGCCCATACTTTGAAACCGGGCCGTTCCATTGATGTCCTCAACGCTGTAGCGTAGCACATCGTTAATATTTTGGGCCGTACCCATTGCACATACCAATCCTATGATGAAAGCAACCGACTTTTTCATTTTCTATATTTTCTTAACGTTGAATTGATTTAATTTCTACTGCGTCCGCCACTGCTTCGGCCACCACTGCTTCTTCCTCCGCCAGAGGAACGTCCTCCGCCAGAGCTGCGTCCTACACTGCTAGAACTTCTGCCACCACCGGAAGAGCGTCCGTAACTGGAGCTTCTGGAACTACCGCCAGAACTACGGTACGAACTACTTCTGCCACTGCTGCTGGATCGACCATAGCTGGAACTGCGGCTGCTGCTTCGCGATCCTCGGTAAGAACTGCTTCTTGGTGTGCTTCTGCCAGAAGATTGATAGCTCCTTGTGCTTCTGGAGGTCCTGTTGGAATAGGAAGAGTTCCTGTTGTTGCTCGATGAGCGGTTACTATATGTTCTGGATCTACTGGACCTGTTGGGTGTACTCGTGTATGTCCTATTGGAATAGGAGCGGGTTATACCATTGTATCTGGGTACGGCCCGGGTGCTTCTGCTGGATCGGTATGCCCTATTGCGTGCAATGGCATCACTGTTTATGCTGCGTCTAGCAGAAGAAGAATTTCTACTATATCTGGATGAGCTTCGTCCACTTATGTTTCGTGATGACGCAGCCCTGCTGTTCACGGCACTGCGCGAAGATCTGGCCCTGCTGTAATCCAGACTGGACCTTCCTCTGTTGTAACCCAAGGTGTTGTTGCGGGAGTAAGCTCTTCTTGAACGTGCATAGGCATAGTTTCTATTGCCATAGTAGCCATTCCAGCCCCAGTTGTTCCAGCCGTAGTAACCACCCCAGCCCCAGCCAGCGTTCCAGCCCCAGCCTCTGCGGTTCCAGCGCCATGGGTTGTTCCAACCCCAACCCCAACCGGTATTCCATAACCAAGGGTCGTTCCAACCCCAGCCCCAACCGGCATTCCAGAGCCAAGGATCCCAACCCCAACTGTTGTCGTATACGTTAATGTTTATACTCGTGGCATTATCACCCCAACCAGCATACCCCTCGTATGTGTTGTTGTCGTAGTCAAAATAATCGGCATGTTCTCCCAAGGGGATACTGTCATTTTCTGCATCACTGTAATAGCTGTCAACATCGGTAAAGATGTCACTCTCCAACAATTCTTCGTATTGTTGCGCCCGTTGACGAAAATACGTTCCGTATCGGTTGTTTTCTTCTTGTTCGTTCGCTATGGTTTCTGCCGATTTTTTTTCAACGGCAACCACGCGGTCACCATAAATGCCATCATCCTCATAGTATGAGGCCTGTTGGTATGAACCACATGAGGAAAGTGCCACTAACAAGGCCATGCTAAGGCCTATGGGGGCTAATTTTTTTTTGAGGGGGGGTCTGGAACTCATTTGATCTAATTTATTGTTGAACATACTAAAAAATGGTTAGTTTTGACCTTCCATTTTTGTTAAACAAGTCACAAGTTTTGTGCCAAACTCTTAATGATGGGTAAAAATTTGACGAGCAGGGCCGAGGATTATTCCAAATGGTACAATGAATTGGTAATAAAGGCCGATCTGGCTGAAAACTCTGGGGTGAGAGGATGCATGGTGATCAAGCCATACGGTTTTGCCATATGGGAAAAGATGCAGGCGGGATTGGATAAGATGTTCAAGGATACCGGCCATCAAAACGCGTATTTTCCCCTGTTTATTCCAAAGTCGTACTTAAGCAAAGAGGCGAGCCATGTGGAGGGATTTGCCAAGGAATGTGCCGTGGTCACCCATTACCGCCTAAAAAATGCCGAGGACGGAAGCGGAATTGTAGTGGATGAGGATGCCAAATTGGAAGAAGAGTTGATTGTGCGGCCTACTTCTGAGACCATTATTTGGGATACCTATAGAAAATGGATCCAATCCTATCGGGATTTGCCCCTTTTGCTCAACCAATGGGCCAATGTGGTGCGCTGGGAAATGCGTACCCGACTCTTTCTTAGGACGGCGGAATTTCTTTGGCAAGAAGGGCATACTGCCCATGCCACTCGGGATGAAGCCATGCAAGAGGCGGAGCAAATGATGGATGTATATGCCGAATTTGCCGAGAAACATATGGCGGTACCCGTGATCAAGGGAACCAAAACCGAAAGTGAACGTTTTGCTGGGGCGGACGAAACTTTTTGTATAGAAGCCCTAATGCAAGATGGCAAGGCACTGCAAGCGGGCACCTCACACTTTTTGGGCCAGAACTTTGCCAAGGCCTTTGATGTAAAGTTTGCCACAAAAGAAGGAAGTCAAGAATATGTCTGGGCCACCTCTTGGGGAGTATCTACCCGATTGATGGGAGCCTTGATCATGACCCATAGCGATGACAATGGCTTGGTGCTGCCTCCTAAGTTGGCGCCAATACAGGTGGTGATTGTTCCTATATATAAAGGAATGGAACAGTTGGAGGCCATAAGTGAAAAAGTGGATCCCTTGGTTGCTACATTGCGGGATAAGGGGATTTCTGTAAAATACGATGATCGTGACACCCACAAACCAGGATTCAAGTTCAATGAATATGAATTGAAGGGTGTGCCCGTACGATTGGCCATAGGCCAACGGGATTTGGAGCATGGAACCGTTGAGGTGGCCAGAAGGGACACCTTGGAAAAAGAGTCGGTTGCCTTTGATGTCGTGGTCGATAAAATTGAGGGATTATTGACCGACATCCAAGAAAATGTCTTTAGCAAGGCTCTACAATACCGCGATGCGCACATAACCGAGGTGGAAAGTTATGACGAGTTCAAAAAGGTCTTGGAGGAAAAGGGAGGGTTTGTCTCGGCCCATTGGGATGGCACCATGGCGACCGAAAACCGCATCAAGGAAGAAACAAAAGCTACCATTCGCTGTATTCCCCTACATCTTGAAAAAGAAGAGGGTAAGTGTATGGTGACCGGCAATCCATCACCATTCCGGGTACTCTTTGCCAGGGCATATTGATCGCTTTTCAAAAAATAAAAACAGGTACTTGCAATACTTAAAAATAGTTGTATTTTTGCACCCGCCAGAATGACAACCGTGGTTGGTTTGTTGCTATGGTTCGCGGTTAAAACGATTTAATGGCCCGTTCGTCTAGGGGTTAGGACGCCAGGTTTTCATCCTGGTAACAGGGGTTCGATTCCCCTACGGGCTACAAAGTAAATGTTGAATTTGGAGTTACGGGCTTGAAAATGTTTCATTCGTCGTTCATGCCTCTAAATTCAGCATTTTAATATGGCCCGTTCGTCTAGGGGTTAGGACGCCAGGTTTTCATCCTGGTAACAGGGGTTCGATTCCCCTACGGGCTACAAATAGAATGTAAATTAAAAATTATCAATTGAAAGTGTTGATTGTGTTGTTTTTATAACGTTTTCATCGATTACTTTCAATTTTAAATTAAACTAATGGCAAATCATAAGTCAGCATTAAAGAGAATCAGAAGAAACGAAGCCGTACGTTTGCGTAACCGTTACCAGCACAAAACGGTACGTAATGCCATTAAGAAGCTTCGCAACGAAGAAGATAAGAAAGAAGCGGAAACCTTGTTGCCTACTGTAGTGGGCATGATAGACAAGTTGGCAAAACGTAATATCATCCACAAAAACAAGGCGGCCAACTTAAAGAGCAAATTAATGAGCAAGGTTGCTGCCATGTAACCCATTGCCAGATAGCATTAAAAAAGCCCTTCACATTACATGGAGGGCTTTTTTGTTGTATTTGAATTAGCTATGCTACTTTAAATCGCTCTTGTTGCGGTATCCTGGGTTGTCCTTGTACCAATCCTGAAAGATCAAGCCTCCAGAAGTGGCCCAGTCATTAAAAAAGTTATAAGCCCTGTTTACGGGAACACGTTCTTTGGGCACTTTAAAATCATGTACAATATTTATGGCCCAAGGAAGACGTGAGTCTGTTTGGTAATTTCCGTCAGGGTCTTGGTTCACCCCTTCCGTTTCCACGGTATTCACTCCCAAACTGGTTCTTAGTCTGTTGGGAAGATGAATTTCCCTTCCCCTATCCTTGTTTACGATCAAGAAGGAGTTGAATGGCGCTATGCCAATTTGGGCTATGGATAAGGGTGTGGTAAATACTACATTGACCTCAGTGGGTACATTTAACATGGCTTCATTATCATCAAACAATATAATCACTGCACGATCCTGTCCTTCTTCCACGCCATTAGCGGCTACATTGATGAATCCTTCGGTTAAAACGGTACCGGTGACGGATTGGACCTGATTTGGGGCGATGCTCTCAAATTCAATCCCAAAGGCATTGGGCAGTCCCGCGCCATCCGAGGTAACTTCAAAATGAATATCCAATTGTACCACCTCATTCTGTGCGTTCAAAACGGTCACGAACCGATAATTAACCGCAGTATCGTTAAAGTCGTAATCGCCCATGTATGGCCAAAGGTCTTCAAAGGCCACAGTGCCCCAGCCATATTTACTAGGGGTAAATTGCTCAAAAGCTTTTTCTGCATCTTCGGGATATTCGTCATTGCTATCGGTAATGCCGTCGCCATCGGTATCTGGATCCACAATGTCTTCGTCAAAAACAGTATAGGTGGTCAAATCATTAATGGTTCTTCCAAAGTTCACTCCAGTAGAGGATCGGGGTCCATAGACATATTCCCATCCACCGGTAACAGTATCCATGATAATTAGATCAGAGCTCCCGCCATTACTGGCCAACCAGAGTTCGTTGTTGGAATCTATGGTCATTGATGTGGGTGTGAAAGGCAAGTTGTCCGCACTGATTTTGGAGGCCTGATACACATTGTTGTTGTCCAAGTCCAAGCGATACAGACCGCCAAAGCTGCTCAGGAAAAGGGTACCGTCCTCTGCCAAGGCCAAATCTCCACCAACCCTAACATCCAGATTGTTGATATTCCAACTAGATATAACCTGGGCGTTTGTAGGATCAATGGTGTATAATTTAGGTCTGTCCGGTGAAAAATACAGTAGGCCATCATCCTCATTGAATTCCAATCGGGGTCCGCCCATTCTAACATTTCCAACAATGTCCCAACTATCATTGATGATATCATAACGCATTAATGGATGTGGGCCGCTTCTTCCTATGGAATAGAGATAGAGGTTGGTGTGGTCAATGGCGGCGGTCCAACTGCCCTGTGGCATGGCGGCTAGTTCTGTTAGGTCTCCGTTTAAGGGGTCTACATGAAACAATTGGCCAGAACCGTTTACGCAGTACAACAAATCGGTTGCGATGGCTTTCTGTGTCGATCTGCTTCTTTTTAGTCTTGATTTAAACCTTGCCACCTCTGCTTGTCTCCCTTTTCCTGTACTGTTTGAATGAATATACGATGCTGTACCATTCTGAACATCCACAATTTGGGAACTGAATGTGCCATTTTCCTTGCGGCGCACATAAATTTGTGAGTAGTACAAGGGAGTGGTTACCGTATGTTGCAGAGTTCCGTTGATAGGTCTGCCCGTAAACAGGACCTGGTTCAGTTCATCGGTTTCAAAGACAACTGCGGTGTCAGCTTCTCCATCGTCGTTGGTGGTGTTAAACTCTTCGTTGGCATATTCCGTGTCATTGTAGGCGTACACGGTGTAGATGGCTTCAGGAGAACTGTCGGTTATGGTAATGGTCACTGTCTCCGAGGTTTCAAATTCAAAACCTTCTGGGATAACCAAGTTGACCATTGCAGATTCATCAATTTCCTCTTCTTCTTGGTTTTCTTCTTGCTGTGTGATTTCCTCCGCAGTATCAAGACTGTCCTTGACACAGGAAATAAAGAGCAAAGAAAGAATGCCCAAGAATAAATGTAGTGCCTTAATTTTTTTCATGATTTGAGACTTTACCCTGCAATATTACCCACTATTTAATCCAATAGTCTTTATAGTAAAGTGACTGGTTGGTATGTGTGGGTGAATTGCATATTTTTTAGATGAACGAAAAAACCTACAGTTTGGTTTTTCGTTTCGATGAGTGGTAAGGTATTGTTGTAAAGGATGTTAAATCTGTGGTGTGTGTAAGAAAAAACTTAATAATTATTTTTAATGAAAAGATCAAAAGTGAGAACCAAGCTAAGGAGGTGTTAAAAAAATAGGTGGGGCCACGGCGATGACCAAAGCAAGAACATAGAAAGCCAAAAGACACATGATGACCAGTGTGTTTACCGAAACGCCCTACGTTTACTTTTGACAAATCCAATACAGAAGAAGATGTGCATTATGGCAATCATCAATAGATGAGGGGTGCGAAAATAGGTGAGGTAGGTATGGTAATCAATACTTCGTAATGCTTTCACGGGGGTGTAAAATCCATAAAAAACAATTAGACCCAAAGAAACCCAAAAGAGTAAATTGAACTTGTTGGGAAGGTATTGAAAATGATTTTCTCGTCTGAGTTTGATGAAGTAAAGACTTAGACAGACAATCAATAAGATGGAACCGCATAGAAAGGCATATAGCTGTGGATAAATGATAAAATCCTGAACAAGAGCATTTGCTACACAGGAAGCAAAATAAACTAGCCCACCAATCTTTATGATTTTTTGGTGTTTTCGATTGTTAAGGGAATTGACATAGACGTAGGTAAAATAGAGAAAAAAAACAACGTAGTATATATTGTAGATAATGATGTTGTGATACCTGTATTGGTCGATAAAAATAATTTGGAATTGCTGGGAATCTCGAATTAAAACGCCTAATAACTCATTAAAAAAAGTATAGGCCAATATTATAGGGAAGTATTTCAACGTAGTGTCGAAATACTTCCTATAACTAACAATAGATAGTATTAGGGTTATTCCGTAAATCACCATAAAATGATGATTCCTGATAAAATCTATAAAATGATAATCTCTAATAAAATCTATTGCTTCATTCATTAATTAAAATCACCTGGAGGAGGCGGAGAGCTATAACCGTCATTTAAAATTAAACTCTCCTTATCTTCCTGAAAAAAATTTGTATCCGTATTAGGCATCAGGGATGCCTCAGAACGGGGTTCCCCTTCCTGTCCGCCGCTCATGCCCCAGTAGTTACGCAGTAATTGGGCCTTCCCGTCACCGTTAATATAGATGCCGCCATAGCCACCATCTACTTTAGCTGCAGGAACCACAAAGACCGTGTTTTTAAACGGGAATTTTTTGCTGGTCTTGCCATAATTGCCCAAGTAGATTCTTAGGCTGTCCACTTCGGTACCGCCCTTTTTGGCCCGTTGCTCCACATAGGCAATGTATTCCTTGATCACCTTTACATCAAAAGAAATAAAACGGGTGGGTTGAAATGGTTTGGCATCATCGGGTTGGTTTTGCGATTCCATTTCTGAAATGGATATGGCTCTTCTGTCTGTATAATTTACATAGAGTGAATCTGCCTCGGCCAAAGATATGATCTGGCTTGGGGCAGTGATTTCCTTTGTTTCGGAAATGGTTCTTGTTGCTTCTGGGTTGTTCTCCATCTTTTTGCCTTCGTTACAGGCAGTGGGCAAAATGGCGGCACATAAGATGGCAGCGCCCATCCCCATAATGGACTTTGGTGTTTTTCTCATAAGAAATACAGTTTAAAATGTTAATGGTTCATTTACGGGGGATTAGGGGTTAAAGATATAGTTTTTTCCTAAAAAAAAGATAAGAAAAAACCCCGGTTATTTGACCGGGGTTTACAGTTTTTGGCCTTTAAAATCCTTATTCGTTCATGGTCATCAAGAACTCTTCGTTGTTTCGGGTTTGTTTCATGCGCTGCTCCATAAACTCCATGGCCTCAACAGGGTTCATATCGGCTAAATATTTGCGCATGATCCACATCCGTTGAATGGTCTGGTCGTCCAACAGCAGATCATCGCGGCGTGTGGAGGATGAGATCAGGTCAATGGCAGGGAATATCCTGCGGTTGCTGATCCTGCGATCCAGTTGTAATTCCATATTACCGGTACCCTTGAACTCTTCAAAAATAACCTCGTCCATTTTTGAACCGGTATCGGTCAAAGCCGTGGCAATAATGGAAAGGGAACCGCCATTTTCAATATTTCTTGCAGCCCCAAAGAAGCGTTTTGGCTTGTGCAGGGCATTGGCGTCCACACCTCCGGAAAGTACTTTGCCCGATGCGGGCTGTACCGTATTGTAGGCTCTAGCCAATCGCGTTATGGAATCCAGTAAAATCACAACATCATGGCCACATTCCACCAAGCGTTTGGCTTTTTCTATGACAATGTTCGCCACGCGCACGTGTTCAGATGCTTCTTTATCAAAGGTAGAGGCAACGACCTCACCACGAACGTTACGTTGCATATCGGTCACCTCTTCCGGGCGTTCATCGATCAACAAGATAATCTGGTACACCTCTGGATGATTGGCCGCAATGGCATTGGCAATATCTTTGAGCAACATGGTCTTCCCTGTTTTGGGCTGTGCCACGATCATACCACGTTGGCCTTTTCCAATGGGGGAGAAGAGGTCAATAATCCTAGTGGAAAGCGTACTTTGCTTTTCGGCCAAATTATATCTTTCCTTGGGGAAAAGTGGCGTCAGGTGTTCAAAGGAAACCCGGTCGCGCACCACTTGGGGGTCAAGACCGTTGATTTTGTTTACCTTGATCAGAGGAAAATATTTTTCACCTTCCTTGGGTGGGCGAATGTTGCCCAACACAGTGTCGCCCGGTTTTAGCCCGAACAACCGAATTTGTGACTGAGACACATAAATGTCATCGGGAGAGGAAAGGTAATTGTAGTCCGAAGAGCGCAAGAACCCATAACCGTCCTGCATAATGTCCAGCACGCCCTCGCTCTGTATAATACTGTCAAACTCATACTCTGGCTCTTTGTACCGATTCTTGAGTTCCTTGTCAAAGTTGCTGTTTTTTTCGTGCTTTTGGTTGTTGCGGTGGACATGTCCTTTGTTGCGGTTGCCTTGGTTTTTGTGTGGAGCGTTCTGTCGGTTGTTTTCGTTGGGCTGACTTTCTTTTTGCTCTTTCTGCTCCTTCAACTCCTTCTGTTCTTTTTGCTCCTTCTGTTCTTTTTGGTCTTTAGGCTCTTCCCTTTCTTTTTGCTCAGCGGGCTTCTCTGTAGTGGCCTTTTTTGGGGTTCTTCTGGCTCTTGGCCTTTTTTCCTTGGCCTCGGCAGGTGCTTCCTCAATTTTTGCCGCTCCGTTTCCTGCAACGGCTTTGGGGTTGGAAGCTTGGACATCTAAAATTTGGTACACCAAATCGAGCTTTTTTAAGGACTTGAACTTAGGAACGTTCAACTCTTTTGCAATCTCCTGCAATTCGGCAAGTTTTTTTGCCTTTAGGTCGGTAATCTCAAACATCAAAAATCAATAAAGATTAAACGTATAATATTTTTTAAATGAAGTAATAGGTTAATTGAATTTACAGTTGGGAAAGACTCCCTTAGGTAAGTGTTCTAGTCAATAACAATGCAAGTATACAAATATTTTTTAAAGAAAGGCCGTAATTTGTCAAAAAGACGTCTAGATTTGCAATCTATTTTAAGTATTGGCAATGATTCAGCGTATACAAACGTTCTATATGGCATTGGCGGGAATAATATCAGGAGTACTACCTTGGTTATTAACGCTTTATAGGGATGCTGATGGGGCTTCGGTTTTTGCGGTTGATGTGCCTGCGGTTTTGATAACGTTCTTGGGGGTGGCGGTTTTGGCCTTCATTTCCATTTTTTTGTATAAAAAACGACAAAATCAATTTGTGCTGAACAGATTGAACCTTATAGTGAATCTTTTTTTACTAGGATTTTTCGTTTACCGGTCACTAAACTTATCCGGAGAGACTGTGGTTTCTGAGAAGGGTATTGGGATGCTGATTCCTGTATTTTCTATCGTTTTTCTGGTTCTGGCCAACAGGGCCATCAAAAAGGATGAAGATCTTGTAAAATCTGTGGACCGTTTGCGTTGAACCTAACATCTTAGTAGTATTAGTGCGTAAATCCCGGCAAGCATGGCTTTGCCGGGATTTTACGTTTATGGCCCGCATGGCACACATTCTTTTTTTGCCCTCTACTGCCTGTTTATGGTACTCTGGGTTATGGCCCAGCTTGATGAAAAAAGCTGTGGGCCAAGAAAGACCAAGGGCTTACTCAGAATATTTTGTAATCAACCGAACGATGAGGTCGTTCAATTTTTCTACCTCATATTGGCCAACACTGGCTTCAAGATGGTCATTTCCTATACCGCTATCATCAGTGATGAAAACATAGGTCCCGTTGGTGCTTATGGCCATAAGGCGCATAAGGAACTCGGTTTCTTTGTCAATACCGCTTGCGGTGATCGGTATTAATTTGATTCCTTTGGCGGCGGCTTGGATGACAGAATTATGGATGTCGTCTATAATCTGTGCCTCATAATGTGGGGGTGCATCCAATAATAAAAAGGCAATGCGTGATCTTGAATCTGAAGACCATTGTAAATCTGAAATGGTAGCGCTAAGGGCAGTGTGCACGGCTTCTGGAAAATCACCGCCCCCTTCTGCCTTTTGGTCATTGATGAAGTCTAGGGTAACATTCACATCGCTCGTAAAAGAAGAGTTTTTAACGATATAGTCATCGTCCACGTCCCTGTAAAACACAGTGGCAGTCCTATAATCTATGGTGGCATTTTCATTTTGAACCCGCCCAATGACATCGGCCAGGTCATCTTTTAAAAATTCGAGTTCATCCCCCATCGATCCCGTGGCATCGACCATAAAAGCTATTTCAGCCTTTTCAGCGGCCATTGGGGCGGCAGGGATAGTGATTTCATTCACCCCTTGGGCAAACAGTTTTAATTCGGTATCGACCTCCGTACCGTCAATGGTTAAAGTATATGGGGCCAAATCAATATTGTTCTCTTCCTCCAGAAGGTCTATCCATAATTCTGCCCTACCATGGTTATCTGTTTTGGAGGAGGCAACATTGTTTCCTTCTTTAATGATGTTTACCTCACTGTTTGCAACGGGCATTCCATTTGCCGTTACGAGCACTGCAATCCTGTTAAGGGTATAAATGCCCCAATGGTCATCCATTTGGTGGTACTCCTGCCCATTGATCAGGTCGGCCCAAAAATCCCAATGGTTCAGATCGTTCCACTCGGCTGCCGTGATCAAGCCTGCTGCACCCCCGGTGCCATTTCCGTCTCCAGCGGAGCCACTGCCGGAAGCGTCACCGATTTCAGAGAATGAATCTCCTACAGGTTCTGAATCCAAGGTTGTGGAGCCATCCTCGGTACAGCTTCCTAGGAAAACAATAAGGGATACAATAGCAAGAACAATAAAAAAAGCACGTTTCATGATCATCATCTTTTAAGTGTTATTTTACAGATGCTCTTTTTCCCAGTTCTATAGCTTCCAGGTTTGTTATATTAATGTTATCAATTTGAAACCGGAGCATGGTACGTACTTGGTGAAAACCATGTTTGCCACAGGCCCCGGGGTTCATGTGCAATAAATCCAATTTTTTGTTGTACATCACCTTAAGGATGTGGGAGTGGCCGCAGATAAAGAGTTTTGGTGGATTTTTCCTGATTTCATCCCTAACGCGAACATTGTATTTGTTGGGATAGCCCCCAATATGGGTGATCCACACATCCACACCTTCACAAAAAAAGCGTTGGTGCTCCGGAAATTCCCTTTGGATTATGGCGTCATCAATATTGCCATGTACCCCACGAACAGGTTTTATGGTCTTTAGTTTATCGGTCACCTCCAAATTGCCAATATCCCCGGCATGCCATATTTCATCGGCCTGTTGGGCGTACTTTATAATGGCATCGTCCATATGTCCATGGGTGTCCGAAAGCAGCAAGATTTTGGTCATGACGCTAAAAATATGCTAAAGTGCCTATATGGCAAAACCAAAGTGGGGGATTAAAGTATCTTTGGGTTTTGCTTTAAAAAAGCGGTTTTCATTGCGGTATTTTATTGAACTCTCATACTTTGGACAGGCGTATCATGGGTGGCAACGGCAACCCAACGCCGGCTCCGTTCAACAAACCTTGGAAGAGGCCTTGTCCACACTACTTAGGACCCACACAGAAATCATAGGAGCGGGCAGGACAGATGCCGGGGTGCACGCCAAACAACTGTTTGCCCATTTTGATGTTGAAGAAGCCATAGACCAAGAACATTTGACCTATAGGTTAAATGCCTTTTTGCCCGATGCTATCTCCATCAAGCAAATTTTTAAAGTGAAGGATGATGCCCATGCCCGTTTTGATGCCACCTCCCGAAGCTATGAATACTGGGTGGTCCAGGAAAAAAATCCATTCTTTAAAGATAGTGCCCATTTTGTCCGGGAACCCTTGGATGTAGGCCTAATGAACCAAGCTTCACTTGTGTTAAAGGAATATTCGGATTTTGAATGTTTTTCAAAATCGAATACCGATGTCAAGACGTTTCTGTGCCGAATTGATGATGCCTTTTGGAAGGTTGATGATGGGAAGGCCGTTTTTTATATTACGGCAGATCGTTTTTTACGGAACATGGTAAGGGCCATTGTGGGCACCTTGTTGGAGATTGGCCTAAAAAAGAAACCTGTTGATTGGATACGAGAGGTGATCGAGGGTAAAAGCCGAAGTGCAGCGGGCGTATCAGTGCCTGCAAAAGGGCTATATTTGACACGGGTGGCATACCCGGAAACTGTTAGGGATGAGTAAAGATAAAGAACTAGGAAAAGCATTTGATTTTGGGCTCTTCAAGAGAATTTTTACAAAGACCAAGCCTTATAGGCTGTTGTTCTTTGGAGTGGCTCTGGCGGCCATTTTGTTATCGGCATTTGCCGTGGCAACCCCCATATTGGTCGGTCAGGTGGTGGACGGCGCCATTACCCATAAGGATGCAGATTTGCTTTTGGTCCTTATTCTTGCCATGCTCGGGGTAAAACTGGGCGAAGTGGTCTGCCAGTTGTTGTTCACCTATTATGCGAGCCTTTTGGGAGAATCGGTGATCAAGGATGTTCGGGTAGAGCTTTTTAAAAAGATCATGGGCTTTAAGATGTCCTATTTTGATAAGTCGTCCATTGGGGTGCTGGTTACCCGTGCCGTGGCCGATATGCAGCGTATAGGTGAAATCTTTAGTCAAGGTTTTTTTGTAATTGTGGCCGATCTTTTGAAGATGTTGGTGGTCGCCGTGATCATGTTGTTCATGAACTGGAAATTGGCCTTGATCGTTTTTGCCATCCTGCCGGTTATTTTATACGCTACGCGCCTGTTCCAACAGGCCATGAAAACGGCCTTTATAGAGGTTAGGGCCCAAGTGGCCAACTTAAACAGCTTTGTGCAGGAGCGTATTGCGGGCATGAAAATTGTACAGCTTTTCAATCGGGAGGCGATTGAACGGGAGAACTTTATGCAAATCAATGAAAAGCACCAAAATGCTTGGTTGCGAACGGTTTGGTACAATTCCATTTTCTTTGCCGTTGCCGAGTTGTTGGCCGCGGTGAGCGTAGGGCTCATCGTTTGGTTTGGGGGCATCCAAAATGTAGCCGGTGTGGCGGCAGATGAATATGGAGATATTTTTACATTCATTCTCTTTTCCGGAATGCTGTTCAGGCCCTTGCGGCAGATTGCCGACAAGTTCAATACCCTGCAAATGGGCATGGTGGCGGCCAATAGGGTCTTTAAGATATTGGACACCGAAAGTCATATAGCCGATACGGGGACCGTAGTTTCCAAACACATGGAGGGTAACCTAAAGTTTGATAAGGTGCGTTTTGGGTATTTACCAGATGAAGAGGTGTTGCATGGTATTTCCTTTGAAGCCGTAAAGGGGCAGAACATTGCCATTGTGGGGGCAACGGGGGCAGGAAAATCCACCATTATCAATCTGCTCAACCGTTTTTATGAGATCAACGATGGCCATATTTATATAGATGGAGTGGATATTCGTGAGTACAAGCTTCAATCGCTCCGTTCGCACATTGCCATTGTCCTGCAAGATGTCTTTTTGTTCGCCGATACCATTGCCAACAACATCTCATTGAAAAATTCTGGCATTTCGATCAAAGAGATTGAGGCTGCGGCCAAACAGATAGGAGTGCATGAATTCATTTCGAGTTTGCCAGACAGCTATCACTACAATGTGAAGGAGCGGGGAACCATGCTCTCCAGTGGACAGCGACAACTCATCGCTTTTTTGAGGGCCTATGTGAGCAATCCCAGCATCTTGATTTTGGATGAGGCAACCTCTTCGGTCGATACCTATTCTGAACAGTTGATACAGCGGGCCACGGAAAAGATTACCGAAGGAAGGACCTCGATTATCATTGCCCACCGTTTGGCAACGGTTAAAAAAGCGGATAAGATTTTGGTGATGGATGCCGGAAACATTGTTGAAATGGGCACCCATAGGGAACTACTCAACAATGGGGGGTACTACCGTGATCTCTACGAAGCACAGTTTATGGAAGAAGAGGTGGTTTAGTTTTGGCCAGACCTTAGTTGTTCAATAAACTCTGGTTGGGAGAGCATGTAAATAACCACTCCCAAAGTAATCAAGAAAAATATAAAGCCTAATATTAACAGAAATAATAATAGCTTTAAGATTATACTTTCCCAATTTAATTGGAATAACCTTTTGAGGGTAAAAGAGTAGTAAACAATATAGATGAGCATACTCAATTGAGAGAATACCATTAACAGGGAACTGTTCCAATAAGAAATTAGATAGAGTGTGTTCACACAAATTGATATATGCGAATAAGCATAAATATTGATAACAAAATGCTCGCTTAAATTGTACTGTTTTTTATTCCAAAAAACCAATTTTGAAATTAGTGCCAATAGCGGAATGCTGAGCAGATAAAAAATGTTTTGATAGTCAAACATCACATCCATTATTCCTTCAAACTGTGTTGTGGCAAATGGATTTTCTGCCTTTGAATCAACTCCTCCGGCCATACCGGCCATAAAGCCCGATTTAGATATGCCCATAATGTTCTTTCTGGCCAAAAAAAGAACAATACCCCCTAAGGTAAGCGCAATGGTGAAGTATGAAATGGGATTCATGTATTTCTTGCGAACCCCGTCAATGTATCCGCCTATAACAACATCCGGTTTTTTGAATAGGTCGATGAAAGTCCTAAAAAAAGAATTCTCCAGATTAAAAAAACGTTCGGTAAAGTCAAACCAAAGATTTTTGGCGGTAATCCTATTCCGGATCACTTTGGCCCCACAATCCGGGCAGTAGCTATAATCGGTACGCAATGTTCTTCCGCAGTTTTTGCAGACCATCAGCTTAAATCTTTTTTGATGATGTTGCCAAGCTCTTCCATGTTCTTGTAAAGGACAAATTCCCCGTTCTTAATGTAGGAAACCTGCCCCGTCTCTTCGCTGACCACTAGGCAAATGGCATCGGTCTTTTCGGTAATCCCAATGGCGGCCCTATGGCGCAAGCCATAACGCAGGGGAATGTTCCGCTCATTGGATACGGGCAAAATGACCCGGGTGGCCGTAATGGCGTTGTCTTGAATGATGGCGGCCCCATCGTGCAGGGGACTGTTCTTAAAAAAAATGCTCTCCAAGATAGGCTGGTTGATCTCTGCCTGCATTTTGTCGCCGGTCTCTTTTACAAAATCAAGATTATTGTTGCGCTGAATGACCAAAATGGCCCCGGTCTTGCTCATGCCCATGTTCTTGCAGGCCGAGATAATGGAATCAACATCTGTATCCGTGGGAATGACGTCCTGTTTCATGAACTTGAGGTTTTTTAGGACGCCGCTTTTTGCCCCAAGATTGGTAGAACCGATCAGTAACAAAAACTTTCTGATCTCTTGCTGGAATACAATGATCAGCGCAATAAGCCCAATGTTCATAAATCCACCGACCACACTGCTGATCATCTTCATCTGTAACAGTTCGGTCAACTTCCAAAGAGCCCAGACAATGACAATTCCAATAAAAATATTGATGGCCACGGTGCCCTTGACCAGTTTGTATACATAGTAGAGCAGCACCGCTACCAATAGGATGTCTATAAGGTCGGTAATCTTAAAATCGAGAAAGTCTAGAAATTCCATTCCCGTAAAAATAGAAAAATGCAAATTAGCATTTGGCGGTTTTTAGTTCTTGAACCAATTTGATGCATTCCACAGCCTCTTTTACATCGTGGACACGCAGTATGTTGGCGCCCTTTACCAAGGCTAGCGTATTTATGCAGGAGGTTCCGTTTAACGATTGGTCTGCCGTGGTTTGCAAGGTTTTGTATATCATGGATTTTCTACTTATTCCAACTAGTAGCGGCCTTCGGTGGTGTGTAAAAACTGCTAAGTTCCGCAATAGATAAAAGTTTTGTGCAACGGTTTTGGAGAAGCCAAAACCGGGATCAAGGATAAGGTCGTTTATTTTTAGGGCATTGCTTTTGGCGACTATTGCAGAAAAGTACGACCGCACCTCGCCAAGCAAATCGTCATATGTGGTTTTTAGGGCCATGTTCTGTGGGGTGCCCCGCATGTGCATGGCAATGTAAGGCACTTGGTGTTCGGCAACGGTTTTGAACATTTCAGGGTCCAAATGCCCTCCAGAAATGTCGTTCACCATGGCGGCACCCGCTTCTAGGCAGCCCTTGGCTACTTCACTTCTAAAGGTGTCCACAGAGATCAATGCTTCCGGAAATTCCTTCAACACCAATTCAACAGCGGGTACGATTCGTTTTTTTTCCTCATCCACAGAAATGTTGTCCGCACCAGGCCGGGAACTGTAGCCGCCCATGTCTATGAAACTGGCGCCTTCGGCAAGCATTTTTTCCACTTGCTTCACTATGGCCGTATCGTTTTTGTACCTACCACCATCGTAGAAAGAATCAGGTGTAATGTTAACAATGCCCATTACTTTTGGGGTGCTCAAATCAATAAGATGGCCTTTGCAGTTTATGGTCATGCCCGTAGTGTTCTAAATTGGGTTTATGTATCTTTGGCAAGCTAAATTGAGCAAAAATAAGCTAATCGGCAACTGGCATGCAAAAGACCCTCCAAGAGTATGATGAAGTAATGGAACAATGTAGGTCGCTGTTCCAAAAAAAGGGCAAAGATTATGGAACCGCTTGGCGAATACTTCGGTTACCCTCCCTTACCGATCAAATATTCATCAAGGCCCAGCGTATAAGGAGCCTCCAACAAAATTCTGAACGGAAAGTGGATGAGGGGGAGCAGCCTGAGTTTATAGGAATCATCAATTATTCGTTGATGGCCTTGATCCAGTTGGACATGGGGATTGCCGAACAACCGGATATTGATGTTGAAAAGGCCTTGGAGCTTTATAATGAACAGGTTGGGGTGGCAAAACAACTGATGTTGGACAAAAACCATGACTATGGTGAGGCATGGCGGGACATGCGGGTGAGTTCCCTAACGGATTTGATCTTGCAGAAATTGTTGAGGGTAAAGCAGATTGAGGACAATAAGGGCAAGACCTTGGTAAGCGAAGGTGTTGCAGCCAACTATCAAGATATTGTCAATTATGCCGTTTTTGCCCTTATTCATCTGGGCACGGATTCCAAATAGTATGCTGCATGCATGTGAAGTCTTATTCAAATCGTTTTTTTGAAAATATGAAAACATGAAATATATCGTTGGTCTAACACGAATATTTGTTGGTGTCCTCTTTATCATCAGTGGGTTGATTAAGCTCAATGATCCCTTGGGATTTTCATTCAAACTGGAGGAATACTTTAGCCAGGGCGTACTTAATTTACCGTTTTTAATGCCTTTGGCTTTGTCCATCTCGTTTGTGGTGGTGGTTGTAGAGGTTATCCTGGGCGTGTTGTTATTGATAGGCTTTAAGCCCAAACTCACGATTTGGAGCTTACTGGGCATGATCGTGTTTTTTACCTTTCTTACGTTTTATTCCGCCTTTTTTAATAAGGTTACCGATTGCGGGTGTTTTGGCGATGCCATAAAATTGACCCCATGGCAATCCTTCACCAAAGACGTTGTGCTCTTAGTTTTGATCTTGGTGCTTCTACTGGGGATCAACCATATAAAACCTATTTTTTCAAAAAAGAACAACCTAATTGTTGCCTTAATGGCGTTGGGGGCTTGTGTTTTCTTTGGGTTTCATGTGCTCAACCATCTGCCTTCAAAAGATTTCAGGCCTTATAAAGTTGGGGCCAACATCAAAGAAGGGATGGAAATTCCTGAAGAGGCACCGCAGGCCGTATATGAATATGCATGGAAATTTTTGGTGAACGGCAAGGAAGAGACCGTGGTCACCAATGGAGAGTATCCCACGGTGGATGGCGATTTTATAGGTGTTGAAACCACAGAGATTGAAAAGGGTTACGAACCGCCCATACATGATTTTAGCATAGAGAAGAATGGCCGGGATTACACCGCCCAATTGCTCGATGATCCAAAATTAGTCATGGTCGTTGCCTATGATTTGGCCAAGAGCGACCTTGAGGCTTTTCTAGATGTGAAAAAGGTGACCGATAACGCCCTTCGTAACGGGTATAAGGTCATTGGTGTGTCCGCCTCAAATACAGCGCAGAGCAGTGCGGTAATCGAGGATTATGGGTTAAATTTCGATTTTTATTTTACCGATGAAACAGCCCTGAAGACCATTGTTAGATCCAATCCGGGTGTCTTGGTACTCAACAGCGGCACCATAGAACAAAAGGTGCACCATAATGATTTGGATGCACTTGAATTTTGACAAAACAGAAACCTATAATTAAACACATAAAAACAATTAGATGAGAGCAAAAATTGTAGCCGGAAACTGGAAAATGAACAAGACTCGTTCAGAAACCGAAGACTTGTTGAAAGCGATTGTGGCCAAGCTGCCCAATACCGAGGCTGAAATTATTGTTGCACCAACCTTTGTAAATCTTGCCACTGCAGTGGAAGGTGTAGCGGGATCTGCGGTACAAGTAGCGGCCCAAAACATGCACTTTGCCCAAAATGGCGCCTATACCGGTGAGATTTCTGCCGATATGCTGTTGGATATTAAGGTGAACACTGTGATCTTGGGACATTCTGAACGTCGTTCCTATTTTGGGGAAACCGATGAGTTTTTGGCCCAAAAGGTAAAAACAGCGTTGGACAAAGGGCTTCGGATCATATTTTGCTTTGGCGAGGAGTTGGAGGAAAGAAAATCTGAAAACCACTTTTCAGTGGTGGAAAGCCAATTGAAAAACGCCCTTTTTGATCTGCCCGCAAATGCTTGGGACAGCATTGTCTTGGCCTATGAGCCAGTTTGGGCCATTGGTACGGGAGAAACTGCATCGCCAGCACAAGCACAGGAAATGCACGCTTTTGTACGAAAAACGATAACGGATGCCTTTGGCGAATCGGTTTCGGAAAAGGTTGCCATTTTATATGGAGGTAGTGTTAAGCCAAACAATGCCAAAGAAATATTTTCACAGCCCGATGTAGATGGGGGTTTAATTGGTGGCGCTGCCCTACAGAGCGATGACTTTATAGCAATCGTTAACGGAATTTAATGTTCGGATCTGTTTAAAAGACATAAAAATGTCATTCTAGGTGTAGGAAAAAACCCCAAGGATTGGGTATGCTAAATGCACTTGGAATGACATTTTTTTTTGAATATTCTTCATATTTAACCCATACTATTTTGTCCATTTATTTAGAATTTAATTTTACCATATCCCCTTTGGAGCCTGCTCGGGAGATTTTGGTGGCAGAATTGGGGGAAGCCAGTTTTGAAAGCTTTGTGGAGCATGAATCAGGTATGTTGGCCTATATAGACAAAGCGGCATATACAAGTCAACTGCTGGGCGATATTTATGTACTCCAAAATTCTGATTTTAAGATTTCTTGGGTTGTTAAAGAGATTGAACAACAGAACTGGAACGCCGAGTGGGAGCGTAACTTTCATCCTATTACGGTAAGTGGGGAATGCATGGTGCGTGCCCCATTCCATTCCAAGGAAGAGGTGACCTATGATATTGTTATAGAGCCAAAAATGAGTTTTGGCACGGGCCATCATGAAACTACCCATATGATGCTCCAGCATATTCTGGACAATGATTTTGAGGGAAAATCAGTATTGGACATGGGCTGTGGAACCGGGGTATTGGCCATCTTGGCCGAGAAGAAGGGGGCTGTGGCCCTTGAGGCCATAGATATTGATGAGTGGTGTTATTTAAATACCTTGGAGAACATAGCACGGAATGCATGTGATAAGATAACCGCTTTACAGGGCGATGCGTCCTTACTTCAGGGAAAGGAATATGATATTATTCTGGCCAATATCAATAGAAATATTCTGTTGGATGATATTCCAAAGTATGCAAAATGTCTTAAAAGAGGAGGGCAACTTTATGTAAGTGGTTTTTATTCAAGGGATTTGGATGCGATTTCATCAAAATGTGCGGGACTTAATTTGAAATTTGAAAAAAAATTCGAAAAAAACCGCTGGGTATCAGCAAAATATGTATTTTACGGGCAGCAATGATTAATGAAATGGAAAAATGGGAGCTCGAGAAAAATTTGAAGAAGAACTACTTTTAGATGAGTCTACTAAAGACCTTAATGAGATAATTCTCTTTAATGATGACGTCAATACCTTTGACCACGTCATCCAGACACTGGTAGACGTATGTGAACACACCCCTATGCAAGCCGAACAATGCTCGTTGATTGTACACTATAACGGTAAATGTGCGGTAAAAACAGGGGAATACGACGATTTAAAACCACGCTGTACCAAGTTGCTTGAAGCTGGACTTAATGCCGAAATTGTCTAGGCATACTTCTCTTATCTTTCAAGTAAAACAGGCTTTTTGTTATTTTTACCCTATATGGTTGCCAAGAAATCTTTAGGGTGGTTCTTCTTAGTGTTTTTTCTATCATGCCTTGGTTGGGCACAAGAGTTGCCGCCCATCCAAAATTTCACCCCTTTGGATTATGATGGTGAAAACCAGAATTGGTCCATTGCCCAAAGAGACAATGGACAGGTGTATGTGGCCAACAACAACAACCTTTTGGAATATAATGGGGAGCAGTGGCGTAAGTACCTATCTCCCAATGGTTCCGTTATCAGGTCTCTGTATGCGAGCGGGGAGAATGTATATAGCGGTTGTTATATGGAGTTTGGCTATTGGAAGACCAACGGGTATGGTGAGTTGGAATATACATCCCTGTCAAGCTCCATCAAGGAGAAGCTTTTGGAGGATGAACAGTTCTGGAACATCACTCAAATAGGCAACTGGGTGCTTTTTCAATCCTTGTCCAGGATCTACAGTTATGATTTACTGAACAATTCTTTTGATATCATTGAGGCAAAGACAGCCAAGGCCAAAGTTTTTACAATAGGGGATGACTTTTATGTGCATAGTGGCAAGTCTGGTTTGTATATGATCAGTAACAGATCATTGACCCTTGTAAACCAATCAGAGGAACTGACCCGTGGGAACATGGTCGGTGTGTTTGAGGCCGATGATAAGGTATTGCTGATCATGGAAGATGCCTCATTGTTAGAGTTGGATGATAGGGGTGGGGTTGCACCCTACACCCCCTCATTTTTACAATTGCCCAAAGATGTGAGCATCTATAATAGTGTTCAACTCTATGATGGAACCTTGGTTATTGGGACGATCTCCCATGGCATCTATCAGATTGATTTTGAATCGGAAGAGGTAAGCCAGATCAATAGGGATAGGGGGTTGAACAACAATACCGTTTTGGCCCTGTTCCAAGATAGCGGACATAATTTATGGTTGGGTCTTGATAATGGCTTAAGCGTCATCAATTTAAAAACACCTTTTAGGGAGTTTACAGATAGTAAAGGCCAATTAGGGGTGGTCTCCGCATCTATATGGTATGATAATATGCTGTATTTGGGTACTAATCAAGGTTTGTTTGTAAGTAACCGAACAAGGGAAGGCTCGTTTAAATTTGAGCTTCTCGCCGAGACAAAGGGGCAGGTTTGGAATCTTTCCGAGATAGATGGAGTCCTTTTCTGTGCCCACAACAAAGGAACTTTTCAAGTTAAGGGAGATAAAACAGAATTAATCTCCGAATTGTCCGGCACCTGGGGTGTAAAAAAAGTGCCAACAGACGATGACCTATTGCTACAGGGCAATTATGACGGGTTGAGCTTGCTCAAGAGAAAAGAAAATGGTGAGGGTTGGGAGTTTTTTAAAAAGCTGGAGGGCTTTTCGATCTCATCCCGTTTTTTTGAATTCCTGACCGATGATATCATTGTGGTAAACCATGAATACAAAGGAGTCTATGTCTTACAAGTGGATGGTATGGAAGCTCTTAGGGTTCTCAAAAGACAGGAGCACTATGGTTACGGATCTTCATTGTCGCCCTTTGAAGAAGATTTAAAATATGCCACAAACGAAGGTGTTTTTTCGGTGCTTCCCCAAACTTTTGAATTTAACCCAGATACTCTGCTCACCTCCTTTTTGTTTACGGAGAATTATCAGCCAAAAGGAATAATGATCTCCGATGCTAAAAATGGGGCCATGTGGAGCTTTACCAATTCTGGCGTGCTGCGTTTGATGAGCGGTAAATTTGATGATAGGGCAGTTTCGGAACACATTTCCCTACCAAAATTCGTGATCAACAGTTTGGGAGTGGCCGGTTTTGAAAATATTACCCACCTCTATGACGATACCTACCTGGTTGGCATTTCCAACGGATACATTACCATGAATATGGGTGGGTTTGCCAAAAGGGAATATGGGATACAGCTAAAGAATGTATTTGCCGAAGATAAAAATGAAGGGACAATGCTCTTGGATTTAAGTGGGGACAATGAACTTCCCGCAACATTCAATGATTTGATCCTGGAGTTTGGTGTGCCACAATATCAAAAATACGTAGAGGTACTTTATCAGTATTCCTTAGATGGGTTGGATGGCACATGGAGCAATTGGAGCGATCAAGCCCGCATTGAACTCAACAATTTGGACGCAGGCGATTATGATGTCGTTATAAGGGCTGCCATTAACGGGAATGTTGTCTCCACAAGCGAGGGCATAAGATTCAATATAGCCCGGGCATGGTACCAATCGTACTTGGCCATAGGGGTCTATATCGTCATGGGTTTGTTGCTGCTTTATGCCATCCATAAAAGGAATGAGGCCATGTATAAAAAGCGTCAAAAGATATTGATGAAGGAGAATGAAGAGAAGATGAGACGTAAACGGATAAAGGCCAAAAAGAAGATTGTACAACTCAGGAATGAGAAATTGAGGGGAGAGATCGAGACCAAGAACAGGGAATTGGCCGCAGCAACGATGAACATTATCAAGAAAAATGAATTCTTGAGCCATTTGAAAAAAGAACTGAATGATATTGGGGAAAATACCAAAATCAAATCGGTGATACGTACCATAGACAGGAACCTGAACAATAAGGACGATTGGAAAGAATTTGAAAAGGCCTTCAACAATGCCGACAAGAATTTCTTGCACAAGATAAAGGAAATGCACCCCGATCTAACCTCAAATGACCTGCGTCTATGTGCCTATCTTAGGCTGAATCTCTCCTCAAAGGAGATAGCTCCCTTGCTCAATATTTCCGTAAGGAGTGTAGAGGTAAAGCGATATCGTTTGCGAAAAAAGATGGGTCTGGAGCATGAAAATAGCCTTACAGATCACATCTTGGCCATATAGCCACCACTACAATACGAAATTTTACCACAACATTACCTATACAAAGTCAATAATCTACTTTTTTTTGGGCATAATATAGGATATGTAAAATCCTATGAAAACATTGATTTTAATGGTGTTTTTTGTCAAATATTCATTTTTAACACACAATTTTTGAATTGTATATTTTTTGTATAGGCAAGAAATAAGGTATTCAAAAGACTATCCGATAATTTAGGACTCAAATTAATTTAAAGATGAACCACATCACTTGCTTTTTTTTTGTTCTATTGGTTTCGTTGGGCATCAATGCGCAGACAGGCACAATTTCGGGTACAATTATGGACGGGGAATTGAATGAACCATTGCCAGGGGCCAATGTAATAGTTAAAGGTACCACTAATGGTACGACCACGGATTTTGATGGAAATTTTATCATCACCGATGTTGCCATTGGTGACGTTCTCACTATTTCCTACATAGGTTATGTTGCCAAGGAAGTTACCATTGCGTCTTTTAATGACCTATCGGTGAGTTTGTTGCCAGATTTGGCAAAACTAGATGAAGTAGTCGTCATCGGTTATGGTACCCAGACTAAGAAAGAGATTACCGGAGCGGTTTCGGTGGTGGGAGCTGAGACCATTGAGGAATTGAAGCCTGCACGTATTGAACAAGCACTTCAAGGCCAGATTCCAGGGGTTAACATTACCTCGCAGTCTGGTGCGCCAGGTGCAGCTTTGACCATTAACATCAGGGGGGTTTCAACTAACGGTGATAACCGGCCACTAATCTTGTTGGATGGTAACGTTATTGAAGATTTGAGTGTTGTTAATCCCGGGGACATAGAAAGTATCAATGTCCTCAAGGATGCCACGGCTGGTATTTATGGGGTAAGGGCCGCAAATGGGGTTGTGCTTATTACGACTAAAACGGGTCGTAAATCAACACCATTGTCATTTACTTATGATGCTTTTGCTGGTTTTCAGCAAACAACTCGGAGGCTTCCGTTATTAAATGCAACGGAATATGCGATTATTAAAAATGAAGCCGCCGCCGCTGTTGGTGATGCCCTGCCTTATCCAAATGTTGCTGGATTGGGGGTGGGAACCGATTGGCAGGATGAAGTATTCCAAAACGCCCCAATTTTTAATCATAGCCTCAATATCAGTGGAGGGACAGAAAAATCAACCTATTCCATGGTTTTCTCCACACTCACACAGGATGGGATTGTGGGGGGCAACAAGGCCAATTTTAGGAGATATAACTCTCGTGTCAACTTTACTACAGAGCTTATTGAAAACCTAAATTTTAAAACCAATTTTATCTACACCAACACAAACAGAAGAACCTTGCCAGAGAGTGGGTTGGGGTCTGTACTCTTTAATGCACTCAATATGGCGCCAACATTGTCGGCCAGGGCCAATGATGGTAGTTTTACCCGTGCAGTTGGTCACCCTATAGAAGTTATTAATCCATTGGCACAAATGGAAAATACCTTTAACAAAACACAAGTTGATAAACTTAGTGGTGTAATTGGGTTGAATTATAAGTTTTTAGACAATTTTAAGGCTACGGCCAATTACCAATGGAACTATTCAGAGGTACGTTTCAATGAGTTCAGACCTATTTTGGATTTTGGTAACATAGGACCAAATACCGTATTTGATAATGCTATTCCGACCTTGAACCAAAACTTTGATATCTATCGGGATTACACTTTTGATGCATTCATAGATTACGAAAATAGTTTTGGTGGGGAACATGATTTGAAAGTGACATTGGGCACCTCTGTTTTTAGATCGGAAGGCGATTTGTCCGGAGGGAGCTATTTAGAGGTTTCAGGAACCTCATTGGCCGATGTTGGAGGATTTACAACGGGCGCATATGACCTATTAAGGTTTCCGGCTTTTGAGGGAAATAGGTTTGTATTTGACTCTCGTTTACTATCCTATTTTGCTAGGGTGCAGTATGATTACAAGGGAAAGTATTTGTTCTCCGGTGTTGTGCGTAGGGATGGTTCCAGCAAGTTTGGCCCAGAGAACAAGTTTGGATATTTCACATCCACATCCATGGGTTGGATCGTTTCTGATGAGGATTTTTTTATGAACGATGGCTTTATCAACTTCCTTAAGCTAAGAGGTTCTTACGGGGTGATTGGAAATGACCGTATAGCAGATTTTCAGTTTGTTTCACTGCTGGATGGTGAAGGAGTGTATGTGCTGGGCGATGAATTGATCATAGGTAACGCAACAGGGGCCATATCCAATCCAGAAATTAAATGGGAACAGCAGTATACCCTGGATATTGGTTTTGATGCCAAGCTGTTTAACAATGCTGTTGATATCACTTTTGATTATTTCAATAGAAAGACAGAGAATTTATTGTTGCTGGTAAGTACTTCCGGTTTGTTGGGAACAAATGCGCCAGGTGCGGCGGATCCCATTGCAAATGCGGGATCGGTTAGAAATAGAGGGGCCGAGTTTAGCATTGGCTATCGCGGTAATATATCTGAAGATTTGTCCTTCAACACCAACTTTAATATGACCTATTTGGACAATGAGGTCTTAAGTGTGAACAATGGTACGGGAGTAGCGGAAAATCCAGGCGCGGCATTTGGCATTGGACAGTCGTTGCTGCCCGCACGCATGGAGGCTGGTTTCCCCATGGGTTATTTTTATGGCTATAAAACAGACGGTATATTTCAGAACACCGATGAGATTGCCGCTCACCCATCACAAATAGAATTAGGGGCCGAGGCTTCCCCCGGTGATTTACGGTTTGTGGATCTTAACGGTGATGGAGTTCTCAACTCGGATGACCGTACCAATCTAGGAGATCCCATACCCGATTTTACCATGGGGCTTAACCTGAACTTCGATTATAAGAATTTTGATTTTAAGACCTATTTCTTTGCCTCCATTGGCAATGATATCGTTAGAAATTATGTGCGTAACGACGCAGTGACCAATGAATCTGTTTATCAATTGAATAGATGGACGGGCGAGGGCAGCACCAATTCTGCGCCTAGGGTCACCAATGGGGCTACGGCCAATATTATTTTCTCAGATTACTTTGTGGAAGATGGGTCTTTTGTAAGAGCCCAAAACATGCAGTTGGGTTACACATTTGACCGGGAGCGTATTTCAAAAATGGGGGTTAAAAACCTTCGGTTGTATGTTTCGGCAAATAATGTTTTCACATTGACAAAATATAAGGGGTTTGATCCTTCAGCAACCTCTGGGGAACCTATTGGAGGGGGCATTGATAGAGGTTTCTATCCAGTGCCAAGAACATATATGTTGGGTGTAAATCTAAAATTTTAAACAGTCATGAGAAAGAAATTGAACAACATCAAATTTAGCGTCCTTATTGTATCGCTTGCAATTTTTTCATGCCAAGACGATACGTTTATCCTAAGTGATGAATTTGTGGAAGTTGAGCCTCCTTTTGAAAATTCTGATGGTTACTTTAATTCAGAGGAGGAATACTATAATGCACTGATCGGGGCTTATGATTTATTGCAGACAACATATTTGAATGCCATTTTAGGGGAAATTGCTTCGGATAATACCCTATGCGGTGGTGAAAATGCAACAGATGTCCTTTCGTGGCAGCAAATAGATGACATGACCCATACCCCGGTGAACGATCAATTGGAGTCACTTTGGGGTTGGATGTATTCTGGGGTCAACAGGGCAAACTACATTTTGGAATTTAAGGATAAAACGGATTTTTCAGGAAAGGAAACAATCTTGGCCGAGGCCACCTTTTTAAGGGCCTACTACTATTTTGAATTGGTCAAGTGGTTTGGCGATGTGCCGTTGGTGGTCGACAGCCGAATCTTGTTTGGTGATGAGCAGACTTTGGAGCGGACACCAGTTTCTGAGATTTACGCTCAATTGGAACAGGATTTTCAATATGCAGCCGATAACCTGTCTTACCAAGCTCCAGAGGTTGGAAGAATTACCAAGGGTGCCGCACAGGCCATGTTGGGCAAGGTGTACCTATATCAGAACAAGTTTTCTGAAGCCGCTACTGTTTTGGAAGACTTGATCAACAATGGGCCTTACGATTTGTTGGAGGATTATTCCACCATGTTTGAAAATGATAATGAAAACAACATAGAATCTGTTTTTGAGGTACAGTATACAGACAAGGAAGGTGCAGGTTTTGGTTGTTTACAATGTAGTGAGGGCAATGTGGCCGTCGGTTTTAGCGGTGTTCGCCAATACAATGGCCCCATGTTCGAATCGGGCTTTAGTTTCAATGTGCCCACCCAAGAAGTCTACGATGCTTTTGAGGACGGGGACCTGCGTAGGGATATCGCCATTTTGAACATTGCGCAATGGGCAGAGGATACAGGTGCTACCTATGGAGAAGGATTTGAGCACACAGGCTTTTTTAATAGAAAATACCTGCCCCGTCAGGGAGATGCCAATATTGGGGATGCTAACCTGACCAATCCCAATAACTATCGTGCCATCCGTTTTGCCGAAGTGCTGTTGATGGCTGCGGAGGCCTACAACAGGGGAGGAATTGATGATGCCAAAGCGCAACACTATCTAAACAGGGTGAGAACACGAGCTGGTTTGGACAATAGTTCAGAAACCGGTACGGCATTGACAGAGGTGATTTACCACGAGCGAAGAGTGGAATTGGTGGGCGAAGGTCACCGGTTCTTCGATTTGGTAAGAACAGGACGTGCCGCGGGCACTATTCCAGGATTTGTGGAGAGCAAACATGAACTCTTTCCAATCCCGCTAAATGAAATTCAAAATACAGGAAATCGTTGGGAGCAAAACCCAGGGTATTAATTAAATAAAAAGTGAAAGAGATGAAATATGTAAAGCACGCACTAATGTTGTTTTTGGCCATAAGCCTAGTTTCTTCATGCGAGGAAGAGGAAACTTCATATGCGCTACAAGAAATATCAGCGCCCACCAATGTGAGCGCAACCTTTGATATTGCCCAGGATGATTCGGGAGTGGTATCGTTAACTCCTGTTGCCGATGGCGCAACATCATTTCAAGTGTATTTTGGCGATGTGGAGAATGAAACTCCAACAGAGGTAAGCCCAGGAGGCACAACGACACACACCTATGTAGAAGGGGATTATTTGCTTCGGGTTGTTGCCGTGGGTTTGACAGGTTTGACCAGTGAGTTGAACCGATCGATATCCATTTCCTTTACGCCTCCTTCAGCACTTAATTTTGATGTTGTTGTCTCAAGTACCAATACCTATGAAGTGGTGGTGACACCTTCGGCGGTGAACGCTACGATGTACGAAGTGTACTTTGGCGATGTGGAAAACGAAGAGCCCACTATAGTCTTGGATGGGGCGACTGCGACCCATGTATATGCCCAATCAGGAGAGTATACGATACGGGTTGTTGCCAAAAGTGCCAGTGTAAATACCATCGAGGCTACACAGGCGGTGACCATTACCGACCCAATATTGATTGCTCCAGAAGATTTTGTGGGATCATGGGTTATGGCCAACGAGGCTGGTTCATTGGGTGTTGGGCCTGCTCCTGGAGACATTAGCTGGTTTGCCATTGATGAGGCAGGATTGACCACTCGGGCATGTTACTTTGATGACACCTATGTGTTCGGTCAAGATGGCTCGTTTACAAATGTTTTGGGCGCAGAAACTTGGATAGAAGAATGGCAAGGAGGTTCCAATGCCTGCGGCGCGCCTGTTGCTCCCCATGATGGTACCGTCAATGCCACTTATACGGTAGATGGTACTGCGGGCACGTTGACAATAAATGGCACCGGAGCGTACATTGGTCTGCCAAAGGCAGTAAATGCTGGAGAGTTGCCCAATGTGGATGTTCCCGAATCCATAACGTATACGGTATCCCTTTCTGAGGATAAGAACACCATGAATGTAGTGGTAGAATCTGGTACTGGAGTGTACTGGCAATATAAGTTGACAAGAAGCGAGGCAGTTACATCGCCCATAGTGGGAACTTGGGTTATGGCCAACGAGGCCGGTTCATTGGGTGTTGGCCCAGCCCCTGGGGATATTAGTTGGTTTGCCATTGATGATCAGGGGTTGGTAGATAGGGCCTGCTATTTTGATGACACTTATGTGTTTGGGGAAGATGGCTCGTTTATGAATGTGTTGGGGGCAGAAACTTGGTTGGAAGGATGGCAAAGTGGTACTGATGATGCTTGTGGAACCCCTATAGCCCCTCATGACGGCAGTGTCGCTGCTACATATGCTTATGACAGTGGTGCTGGTACCATAACAATTACCGGTGCTGGTGCATACATTGGTTTGCCAAAGGCCAACAATCAAGGGGAATTGCCCAACGTTGATGTTCCTTCCTCAATCATCTATAATGTCACATTATCGGACAACAACAATACCATGAACGTTCTCATTGAATCGGGTACCGGATCAGGAGTGTATTGGCAATATAAATTGGTAAAGCAAGAGAGTACACCCCCGCCAGCTGTGGCCGGAACATGGCGTATGGCCAACGAGGCTGGTTCCTTGGGTGTGGGCCCTGCCCCGGGAGACATCAGTTGGTTTGCCATTGATGATCAAGGGTTGGTAGATAGGGCCTGTTATTTTGATGATACCTATGTGTTTGGAAACGATGGTTCTTTTTCAAATGTATTGGGAGCCGATACATGGTTGGAAGGTTGGCAAAGTGGTACTGACGATGCTTGTGGAACCCCTATAGCCCCTCATGACGGTTCGGCATCGGCAACCTATGTTTACGATGCGGGAGCCGGAACTATCACCATCAATGGGGCTGGAGCCTATATTGGCTTACCCAAAGCAAATAATCAAGGGGAATTGCCCAATGTGGCCGTACCAGATTCAATAGTATACAATGTTACTCTATCCGAGAACGACACGGTGATGAACATCACCATAGAATCTGGAACGGGCTCGGGGGTGTATTGGCAATACAAATTGGTCAAGGATTAAACTATACAGATTATGAAAAACTTCAAATATTTTCCAATGTTTCTAATTCTTTCAGTTTTGTTCTTGGGCTGCCAAGAAGAGGAGCCTGAATTGGAAACGATTTATCCACCAAGCAATATGGTTGTGTCCTATGAATTGGTGGGTGCTGATACCGATAATCCCTATGGTGATGGGTCAGGTTTTGTAGATGTGACGATTACTGCAGACAATGCTGTCGCCTACCAAGTATCGTTTAATGGGGATGTCCGGGTGGCTCCATCCGGTAAATACCGATTTACGTCAGATTTTACCAATGTTGGGATCAACAGCTATACCATTACTGCCATTGCAACGGGTGTTGGTGGAATTTCCAATAGTACTTTTGTGGATGTTGAGGTGTTCTATGATTACCAACCCCCTGCCGAACTGCTGGACAAATTGTATGGCAATGGGTCAAAAACATGGCGTATTAAATCGGAAAAAGGGAGTCATTTTGGTTTAGGTCCTGTAGGTGGATCCATCCCAACAGAATGGTATGGTGCCAGTCCAGAGGAAAAAGTGGGTGCCGGTATGTACGATGATCGTTATGTTATTGACCAAGACGGTACATTTACCCACATTACCAATGTCAATACCAATGACGGTACAGGTACGGTCTTTGGGCGTGAGGGCTTGATAGAAGAACTAAATGGTGCAGTCCCCGATTTGGAAACCCAAGGTGCGGATGTACTCAACTATCCTTTTAACGATTACACGGTGAACTGGTCCATTACCGCACCAGGTGGGGTGGAGACCATTAACCTTACAGGAATAGGATTCTTTGGTTACTATACCGGAGGAAGCCATTCTTATGAGATTTTTGATAGAAGCGAACCCAATGAGCTATTGGTACGCACTACAGATGGCAACAATGAGTTTGACTGGTGGTTCATCATCACTTCTGAAGCCAAAGGGGAAGATGGGGGAAATCCCCTGGAGACGGTATTTTCCAACTTGGTATGGTCAGATGAGTTTGAGGTGCCCGGAGCCCCGGACGCCACCAATTGGACCTATGACCTAGGTGCTGGGGGTTGGGGCAATCAAGAGGCCCAGACCTATACCTCAAGCTCAGAAAACGTTGTTGTGGAAAATGGAAATTTGGTGATAACGGCCCAAAAAACAGTTGGTGGCGGCACCTATTATTTCGATGATCTGTCCCAAGCAGATGCAAGCGGTACGGTACAAAACACCGTAGAGGACTTTGAGGGGACAGCCCCATCCTTTGGTAATTTTGGTGGCGCAACCTCTCAGGCCATTGCCAATCCAGATGCAACGGGCATCAACACTTCTACCAATGTAGGGGAATTGGTTAAAGGAGATGGGGCCGAAGTATGGGCGGGCTCATCGTTCGATTTGACTGCTCCCTTGGATATGTCCACAAACAAATGGTTCAGCTTAAAGACATGGTCGCCAAAAGTAGGTGCTGTGGTCCGATTTAAAATAGAAAACTCGGCGAACGATCAAGAATTTCATGAGGTTGATGCTACGACTACGGTAAGTGGTGAATGGGAAGAATTGTTGTTCGATTTTAGCAGTGCACCGGACTATACCTACGACCGTATGGTTGTTTTCTTTGATTTTGGTGTTGCGGGAGGTACCGGGTACACTTCGGGTAGGATCAAATCGGAAGGCTTGCAAGAGTTTACCTATGGCCGTGCAGAGATTCGGGCCAAATTACCTGCGGGTGGAGGAACTTGGCCTGCCCTTTGGATGTTGGGTGCAGATTTCCAAACAGCTTCTTGGCCGGCATCTGGTGAGATAGATATCATGGAGCATGTGGGTAATAGTCAAGATGTCATAGTTGGCTCTACACATGACCCCAATAATTTTGGTGGTGATGCCAGATCGGGATCTGTGCTTGTTCCGGGGGTCTCAACAGAATTCCATGTCTATGAAGTGGAGTGGACAGCAACTGAAATTCAGTTCGCTGTAGACGGGGAAGTATACCATACGGTAACCAATGATGCCAGCTTGCCATTCAATAAAGACTTTTTCTTTATCATGAACATAGCCATGGGCGGTACATTCGGCGGGGATATCGATCCTGCCTTTGAATCGTCAAGTATGGAGGTAGATTACATCCGCATGTATCAATAAGATTAGTTTATGGGAAGAGCTATCAAAAAAGACCAGTGTCATTTACTGGTCTTTTTTGTCTAGCCTAAAAATGATAACGCTTACTTAAAAAGTACAGATTTATAAAACGTAAAGAATCAATGGCCAATCAATCAATAAGTGATAAGGACAAGTTGGAAGAGGTGGTGATTGAAGGGGAAACCTTCTTTAAGATAAGCCATTGTGATGCCATGAGGCCTTTTTTCATGAGTATCGTGAGTGATTCCAACCATTGGATGTTCATCTCTAGCAATGGAGGGTTGACCGCCGGAAGAAAAAATGCAGAATCGGCCCTCTTTCCCTATTACACAGACGATAAAATTACCGAAGCTACCGAGACCACGGGCTGCAAAACCTTGATCAGGGTTAAAACGGGAGAGGGTTTTAGGCTTTGGGAGCCGTTTTCTGATTTTTGCAAAGACCACTATCAGGTGCAGCGTAACCTGTACAAAAACCGATATGGCAATAAAATTAGGTTCGAGGAAATAAACAAAGACCTTGGCCTTACCTTCTGCTACAGTTGGTCCGCCAGCAATTTATACGGTTTTGTCCGGGATGTGGAAATCAAAAACAACACCTCGGATACGGTTGAACTAGAAGTGTTGGATGGTGTACAGAACATAGTGCCCTTTGGTGTGGGCAGCGAACTGCAGAACAGGTACAGCAATCTGGCCGATGCCTACAAGCGCAGTGAGTTACTGGAAGGTTCCGGAGTGGGTATCTATGCCCTTAGTGCAATCATTGTGGACAAGGCAGAGCCCAGTGAGGCACTTAAGGCCAGCATCTTTTGGTCGTTGGATACCAAGAATCCAACCTATTTACTGTCATCTACACAATTGCCCTCCTTTAGAAAAGGAATGGCCCTGAAAGGGGAAACTGATGTAAAAGCGGAAAAGGGGGGCTATTTTGTTCATCAAAACAGTGTGCTGGGGGCACAGGCCAAGAAAACCTGGAAATTGATTGGGAATGTAAATCAGGACCATGCTTCAATTGTCAAGATTTCCGAGGCAATAAAGAATGATGTAAACTTGGTCCAGAAGGTAGATGAAGATGTTGCATCGGGGACAAAGCGATTGGTGGCCCTGACCGCTTCGGCAGATGGTCTTCAGGCCTCAGCCGATATGTTGGTGGATAGCCGGCACTTCTCAAATACCATGTTCAACATCATGCGTGGGGGTATTTTTGACAAGGGGTATCAAATAGAAAAGAAAGATTTTATCGATTATTTGGCCAAGGCCAATAAAGCGGTTTTTCATAAAATCGAAGTAAGTCTGCAGCGCCTTCCCGAAGAATTTTCGCTGTCGCAGTTCAATCAACTTCTGGAGGATGGTAACGATAGCGATTTGGAACGTCTTGCCAAAGAATACCTGCCATTAAAGTTTAGCAGGCGCCACGGTGATCCCAGTCGCCCATGGAACCAGTTTTCAATCAATACCCAAAGTGAGGTGGATGGATCCAAAATATTGGACTATCAGGGCAATTGGCGCGATATTTTTCAAAACTGGGAGGCCTTGGCACATTCCTATCCGGCATTTATAGAGGGAATGATATGTAAGTTCTTGAATGCCTCTACCTTTGATGGCTATAATCCGTACCGGGTGGTCAAGGATGGTTTTGATTGGGAGGTCATAGAACCGGATGACCCTTGGTCTTATATTGGGTATTGGGGCGATCACCAAATTATATATTTGCTCAAGTTTTTGGAATTTGCCGAAAACCATTACCCCGGTAAATTACAGGATTATTTTACCAAGGATGTTTTTGTATATGCCAATGTACCCTACAAGATAAAGGAGTATGCAAGTATCCTTAAAAATCCAAAGGACACCATTTCGTTTGATCATGAACTGGACGGGCAAATTAGGGAACGACGAAATGCATTGGGGGCAGACGGGGCACTATTGTCCTTAAACGATGGAACGGTCCATAAGGTAAATTTTATCGAAAAAATATTGGCTACCGTATTGGCCAAGGTTTCCAATTTTATACCAGAGGGGGGTATTTGGATGAATACCCAGCGCCCCGAATGGAACGATGCCAACAATGCCCTAGTGGGCAATGGCGTATCCATGGTGACCTTGTATTACCTACACCGGTTTTTAAAATTCCTTCATGGGTTGCTGGACACCGGATCTCCTGGGGTGGTTGCTGTTTCGGAGGAATTGAAGGATTTCTTTACGGGCATCGCCAACGTATTGGACACCCATGAAAATCACCTGGACACCGTTTTTTCCGATAAGGATAGAAAAAAGGTATTGGATGGTTTGGGAATGGTGGCCAGTGATTACAGGGAAAAAATCTATGACAGTTCCTTCTCGGGCAAAAAGAAAAATATCACCATAGGGGGGCTAAAACATTTTATCGAATTGGCCCTGTCTTATCTGGAACAGTCCATTAAGGCCAACCGCAGGGATGATGGCCTTTACCATGCATATAATCTCATGACCGTAGACGGTGATGGGGTCGCCATTTCCTATCTGAGTGAAATGTTGGAAGGCCAGGTTGCGGTTTTGAGTTCAAAATTCTTGTCGCCCACCGGGGCCCTGGAGGTTTTGGATGCCCTTAAGGCGAGTGCGCTGTTCAGGGAGGACCAATATAGCTATATCCTCTACCCAAATAAGGACCTGCCAAGGTTTCAAGAGAAGAACACAATGGCAAAGGAGGCCATTTCAGGATCAAAACTGGCACAGGAACTTTTGGAAAAAGGGGATAATTCGGTATTGTCAAAAGATGTATTGGGCAATATTCATTTTAACGGAAATTTCAACAACGCCTATGACCTTAGGGCCGCTTTGGGGAATAAGGAGATTTCCAACTTCCAACATGCCAGCGAAGCTGAAAAGAATCAACTCCTGCAGCTATTTGAAGAAGTGTTCAACCACAAGGCATTTACCGGTAGGTCGGGCACCTTTTTTGGTTACGAGGGCTTGGGGTCCATTTACTGGCATATGGTCTCCAAACTTTTGTTGGCGGTACAGGAATGTTGCCTGGAGGCCATGGCTGTGGGGGATAAGGATGAAATCATCGGCCGGTTGATGGAACATTATTATGAAATAAATGCAGGTATCGGTACCCATAAACCACCCTCGCTGTACGGTGCCTTTCCCACGGATCCATATTCCCATACCCCGGCAGGCAAGGGGGCGCAGCAACCCGGAATGACCGGGCAGGTAAAGGAAGACATTCTGGCTAGGTTCGGAGAATTGGGGGTGCGGGTCAAAGACGGCAATATTTCGTTTGAACCAAGCTTGCTTCGCAAGGATGAATTCCTGACCCAAAAGAAGAAGTTCCATTATGTGGATGTCAAAGGGGTTCACAGGGATATTGACTTGGAACCCGGTTCGTTGGCCTTCACCTATTGCCAGACCCCCATCATATATACATTGTCGGATAGGATGGAAATAACGGTGCTGCATAATGATGGCTCCACAACCGTGCTAAGGGAAAACCATCTGGGAAGGGACCTGAGTGAGCGTCTGTTCTTACGAAAAGGGGAGTTGGTACAGCTAACCGTATTACTCAAAAAATAGGAGTCATGAAGCGCGTGAAAATTGGTCCCACCGTGTTAATCATTTTGCTTGCTTGCTTAGGATGTAAAAACATGAAGAAAGAAATACAGATCACAGCATCAGAGATTTTAGGAAACCCAGCTTATCTAGCCATTTCGTATGGGGGCTATCGGTATGCGGACCACGATATTGAACCTACCTTGGACGAGTTGAAAGAAGATATGAAAATCCTGTCCGCAATGGGGGTGGGAATGCTCCGTACCTACAAGGTACACCTGCCCCATGCGGCAAATGTGCTCCGGGCCATACGGGAGCTCAAGCAAGAAGACCCAGGTTTTGAGATGTATGTGATGTTGGGTGCTTGGATAGATTGTAAAAATGCATGGACAGATAAAGAACCTGACCACAACCGGGAAAGTGAACGCAATGCTGTTGAAATTGAAGAAGCCGTACGATTGGCAAAGGAATACCCAGACATTGTAAAGGTCATTGCCGTGGGTAATGAAGCCATGGTCAAATGGGCAACGGCATATTATGTACAGCCTTGGGTCATTTTAAAGTGGGTGAACCACTTACAGGACTTAAAAAAAGCGGGTGAATTGCCAAAAGATGTATGGATAACCAGCTCGGATAACTTTGCCTCTTGGGGCGGGGGCGGGGGTGAATACCATGTAGAGGACCTAAACAAGCTCATAAAGGCGGTAGATTTTCTTTCAGTGCATACCTATCCCATGCACGATACCCATTACAATCCCAGTTTTTGGGGAATTCAAGGGGAAGAATCCAATCTGGGTGAAGTTGAAAAGATAGAAGCGGCCATGCTTAGGGCCAAGACCTATGCAGAAGCCCAATACAACCAAGTAATAGCCTATATGAAAAGTCTTGGCGTGGATAAGCATGTGCACATCGGAGAGACGGGTTGGGCCAGTTTTTCGAATGGATTTTACGGGGCAGGGGGTTCCAGGGCAACCGATGAGTTTAAGCAGGGCCTTTACTATAACTACATGCGTGAATGGACCAACCAAGCGGGAATTTCCTGTTTCTATTTTGAAGGGTTTGATGAGCCTTGGAAAGACGCAGCCAACCCTGGGGGTTCCGAGAATTATTTTGGCCTCTTTACCGTGGATGGAAAAGCAAAATATGCGGTTTGGGATTTGGTCGATAAAAATCTGTTTACGGGCCTCGGCAGAAATGGAACCCCAATTACCAAAACGTACGGGGGCAATATGGAAAAATTGATGGAGGATGTTGTCCTCCCTCCCTTAATGGCCCCGGCGCAAACGAAATAGAAAAAACCAATAAAATGAAAATCCCTACAGTCTGTACAGTTCTTTTCAGTGTTCTTGTGGCACTGTCCTGCAAGGCTCCAATAACCAAGGCCAAGGTCGGGACCCGAAGCATCATGGTCAATGAATCGCCCTATCTGATCAAGGGAATATGCTACCATCCCGTTGCCGTGGGGAGTGATAAACGAAGTTTTGAGACACTTTCGCAAGACCTGGCATTAATGAAGGAAGCGGGCATTAATACGATAAGGGTCTATGAGCCTATTGTGGAAGAAGGTGTTCTTGACCAGATAGACGCCGCGGGCATCAAAGTAATTGTTGGGTTCGGGTATAATCAAAACGGGGTGTATGATATCCTTACGGGCACATTCGTTGATTATGTGGAAAAATACAAGGGCCACAACGCCATATTGATGTGGGAACTGGGAAATGAGTACAACTATCATCCCAAATGGTTTGACAACGATATTGAGAATTGGTACAAGGCCTTGGAAGAGGCTGCACAGCGCATAAAACAAATGGATGGGATCCATCCGGTGGCAACGGCCCATGGCGAATTGCCAGATGATTTGGCACTGTCCATTGCCCAAAGTATTGATGTCTGGGGGATGAATATATACCGATGGGATGATCCCGCAACAGTTTTTAAACAATGGGAAGCCATAAGTAAAAAACCCATGTACCTCTCAGAAGCGGGTGCCGACAGTTATATGACCATTGCTAAGGCCAATTATAGGGAGGGAATTAACGAGCGGGCCCAAGCCGATGCCAATGCCAAGATATTGGATGTCGTCTTTGAGAATACCCATATCTGTTCTGGGGTAACCCTATTTTCATTTACAGATGGCTGGTGGAAATCTGGGGATAACAAGAACCAAGACGTTGGTGGCTGGGCACCAAACAGTACCGGGGTCCCCTACGATGGTACACCCAATGAGGAGTTTTGGGGCATTGTGGATATTGAAAGAAATAAGAAACTGACTTTTGAAGTCATTAAAAGGGCATACACCGAATCAACAGATGATACATCATTGACAGAGGAATAAGTATGGTTAAAGCGTAATTCAAAAGCCAACCAAAACAAGAGATTATGGGCAAAAGTAGCGGTGTTACAGTGCAGAAAGTTCCATACGGACAAAAGATTGCCTTTGGTATAGGCATGTTCGCAAATCAAATGTTCCCTGCAATATTGGGCATATTTATGGTAGTACTCGTAGAAGATTTAAAGTTTACGGGTTTAATGTGGGGTATGATTTATTTGTTCCCAAGACTATTTGATGCCATTACAGATCCCATAATGGGCTTTATTTCGGACAATACAAAATCTAAATGGGGTAGAAGGCGTATTTATGTACTGATCGGAGGAGTAATAATGGGGATAGCCTATGTTTTCATGTGGCAATTGTTCAAAGAAAATTCGGTACAATATAATTTCTGGTATTTCTTTCTTTGGTCCGTTATTTTCTATTTGGGACTTACCTTTTTCAGTGTGCCCTATGTGGCCATGGGCTATGAAATGAGCGATGATTTTCATGAGCGCACCAATATTATGGCCATTGCCCAATGGATCGGTCAATGGGCTTGGGTATTTGCTCCTTTGTTTTGGATTATCATGTACGATCCAGAATGGTTTCCTTCGGCAGATGTTGCTGCCAGGGAACTCGCCATTTGGGTGGCCGTTCCTTGTGCCATTTGTGCAATTGTTCCCGCCTTGTTCATAAAAAGTGAATCAACACTTGATAAAGAGTATGAACCATTAAGCTTATCCAATATCGGGGGAAGCCTAAAAAAAATATTGAACAGTTTTAAGGAAGCTTTCAAAATAAAGGAGTTTAGAAAGCTGTGTGGCGCCACATTTTTTATTTACAATGCCTTTATGGCGGTATCGTCACTTACATTTTTTGTGATCGTATATAAACTATTCAATGGAGATGCTGCCGCCAGTGGTATTTGGGTTTCTTTGTTTGGTTGTTTAGGGGCTTTGGGCACTACGTTTATCGTTATCCCCATCGTGGCTTGGATGTCTAAAAAAATGGGGAAAAAGAAAGCATTTATGCTGGCACAGAGTATTTCCATCCTAGGTTACATCATGATGTATTTTCTTTTTGTGCCGGGTAAGCCATGGCTCTACATTATTTCCTTGCCGTTCTTTTCTTTTGGCATCGGGAGCTTGTTTACCATAATGATGTCCATGACTGCTGATGTTATCGATATTGACGAGTTGAATTCAGGGAAGCGAAGAGAAGGCATTTTTGGGGCTATTTATTGGTGGATGGTCAAAGTTGGTTATGCCATTGCTGGGGCTTTCAGCGGTTTGATTATTTGGTTGGTTGGTTTCAATTCAGATTTGGCTGCCACCGAACAAGCCGGAGCTGTTGATGGATTGCATGCTTTTTTCTGTTTTTTCCCCATGCTCGGTACACTGGCCGCTATGTATATTATGAAAGATTATAATGTGACGGAAGAACGCGCCAATGAAATTCGAGCGGCTATAGCGGCTAAAAAGGGTAAGTAGAAGTTAAAAACTAATGATGTCTTCATTTAGAAAAGAGAAATTTTTATCACTGGCATCCCTAGATTATCAAGGGAAAACTACCCATGAATTGGAAGAAATGGCAAGACTGGCCCTAGCGGCTGGTCTACACGGGCTTTGCTTTAGTGCCTATGAAGAAGGCCAAAGACCCGGGGATGTCATCACAGAAGGACAGCTTAGGAGAAGAATGGAAATTTTAAAGCCCCACACCAAATGGGTGCGTTCCTTCTCCTGTACCGAAGGCAATGAAATCATTCCAAGGATAGCCAAGGAATATGGGCTCAAAACCTTGGTAGGTGCTTGGTTGGGAAAAGATAAAGTGACCAATCAACAAGAAATCGAAAATTTGATTACCCTGGTCAAGGAAGGTTGTGTGGATATCGCAGCCGTGGGGAATGAGGTCATGTACCGGGGTGATTTAACGGAACTGGAATTGTTAGCGGCCATAAATCAGGTAAAGGATGCGGTAAAAAATGTTCCCATAGGCTACGTGGATGCATATTATGAGTTTGAGGCACGCCCCAAAATAGTGGATGCCTGTGACCTGATTTTAGCAAATTGTTATCCTTTTTGGGAAGCATGTAGTTTGGAATATGCCCTGCTGTACATGAAAGATATGTATAGAAGAGCCCAACGGGCAGGAAAGGGAAAAAGGGTCATCATTACCGAAACAGGTTGGCCGAGCCAGGGCACTGCCCTAGGGGGAGCCATTCCTTCTTATAAAAACTATCTAAGGTACTTTATAGGGTGTCAGCAATGGGCCAAGGAAGAGGGAATCGAATTGTTTTACTTTTCTTCTTTTGATGAATCATGGAAAGTGGGAACAGAAGGTGATGTTGGAGCATATTGGGGGCTTTGGGATAGTACCGAAACCCTTAAGTTTTAGACCTGTCAACACTTTTGGCAGGTTAAAATGACTTCTTGTTTGTAACGAATGGACAGGTATTATTTTTCTCTGAAAAATTTCGGACTTGGACCACAGCATCTCTTTTTTAAAAAAAGCTAACATTTCTTTAACTCTTTATACATGGTATAGATACCATTTCATTTAATTTTACAATTAAAATTCATCACCCTAAAACCCTCGCGTAAATGAGTGGATTCTTCAAGGCCGAGCTTAAGGATAAATTCTTGCAATATGCCTCTGAACGTGATGATTATTTTGAGACCCAGTTATTGTACGATGAGTTTTTAAGGCCGGCATACAATGTGGAATTTGTAGAAAAACTGATCAGGGAGATCATTGATCATGATCCCGGTCTTTTGGATATCATGAGCGGTAACGGAGTAAAGATATTCATGTTGTCCTCCACGGGCTATACCCAAGAATTTGTGGAAGAAGGGGGCTTTACCGATCTCTACATTAAGGAGGAGGAAAAGTGGGATACCCTCATGGAGCAATTGGCCAATACCCGAAAACTCAGTACCCAGGAAAAAGTGAAACTGGGCACTACGGAAAAGAAATCGTATAAACGGGAGCGAACCCTACTCTTTTTTTTGATTGCTGCCGTCATCTTCAGTTTTTTGATTTCTTTGGCCAGCTTGTTGAACACCCTGTTCTTTAGACCTGAATATGTAAAAAAGACCGAAATTGATTCTCTACTCCTAGAGGAAAGGGATTTTTACAGACGGCAAAACGATGCCCTTAAAAACCAACTGAACGAAGTGCTTTTGAAATTGGAGGAAATGAAAAAGGATACGCTGGAACAGCAGTGAAAAATTCCTGAATACCCTGCTTTAATTTTTGTTGACACGGTGGGTGATTCTTCTATTTGTGATAACGGCACCTACCTCTAGGCGAAGCGTGGCCGTATTTGAAGTGGTAAGTCCGCAGACATACTCCAGATTTGAGATAACTACGCGATACTGGTTGTTGTTCTCGTTCTGGGTCGGATTGGTAACGGTCAATGTTTGGGTAGTGGCGCCCGAGTATACCCCAACATCAGATAGGTCTGTCCATACCCCGCCATTAAGGACTTGCCATTGAAACTGATTTCCGGTAGCGGTCACCGTCATGGTAGTGGTACAACCGGGACAAGTGGTCACATCATTGGGTTGTGAACTTATACTGGGCATTGAGCCAGCTTCTTGAAAATCGTAGTTGCCATTGGAATTCCTGTCATCTGGGGCTGTATACCCATCAGTAGTACTGGTGACCAGTCCATGGGAATCCACGACGACCGTTATGGGACCTAAGATACCATCACTATTGTCATCGGTAAAGCCTGCTTCCGTAACATCGTTACATCCATCGGCATCGGCATCAAGTTCGTAGGGGTCGGTAGTCCCGTTGGAATCCGAATCCAAAACGGTGTAGGTAATGTTGGCGTAGGAGGTATCGTTGTCCTCAATTCCGTTGAACAATCCATTGCTCCCCGAACCAAGGGTGGCCCCATCAATCCTTCCATCCATATCACTGTCCAAAACCCCCGTTGTGTTCAACACACCAGCCTCCACAATATCATAAATGCCATCATTGTCCGAATCCAGATCTAACTCATTGCCGATGCCATCACCATCGGTGTCACAAATGGCACTGGCGTACAAGTTTCCGTTAAGCCCTTCAGGTCCTGGACCAGCTTGGTTGGTTATGGTGAAGGTATTGTTATTTCCCGGAAGCCAGTTTATGGTGTTGAAAGCAGTCCCATTTTGTGATTCCATGGGTTCTAGGGAAGTGGAACTAGTGGTTCGAGTTCCATACAGGGAGGCATTGCCAGATTCATTAATGATCAATTGCAATCTAGGCAGTCCATTGGAATTTGCTACCCAAGGGGAATTGATTAAAGCACCATCGGACTGGAAAACAAAATATTCCTCACCAGCTTCCAAAGCACCATTTTCAAATTCTAAAATGAAAGGATGGACCGTTGTGCCATTGATGTCCAATTGGAACGAGTTATCCAAGGTTGTTAAATCTAGCCTCAAATATCCGGTATCGGTATGGTTGACCACCACAGATCGTTCTCCGGTATTGGCGGAAAGCAATAAAGCAGCATTGGCCGAGGTGCAATATTCTTCTTTGTCGGGAATCCCATCATTGTCATCATCCAGGTCCACGACATCACTTATTCCATCACCATCGCTATCCACAATGGTTATGGTCGTGGCGGTGATAAGAACATTGTCTAAATAGGCAATGTCATTGTTTCCAGACCAATCTTGTCCACCTTTTAAGAACCGTATGGTGGTATTGTTGGAGATATAACTGGAGATGTCTTGATCAAAAGTGCCACTTTGATTTCCGGAGAAAGTAGCTAAGGTACTGTAAGGAGAACTGTTGCTGGAGATTTGCACCACTAGCGTTTCACCAGATTCAAGACTGGAGGTACGCCAGTTAAAATTAAGATTGGCAGTGGCATAACCACTTAAATCAACTGTTCTTTCAATGGTCTCGTCCCATAGCCATTGGAGCCTTAATTCGTTATTGGTAATACTGATATAGCCGCCTGATGCAGAGCCAAAGTCGTTGGATTCCACCCAGTCGGTAGCCCAATTCTGGGTGCCATCGTTATTGGAGTAGGACACGGTGTTGAAGGTGTCCAAAAAGGTATCCTGTCCCGTGCAGATGATTGAAAACAGCAATAGGGACACCGATACAAAAACCCTGAAAACATTCATCATGTATAACCAAAAACAACTATCTGTGGATAAAGATAGCCTTAGATGTTGGGCATAGTAATAAATTGTTGTGTAATGGCAAAATATGTTGGTTTGGCATAACTATGTTCCTACCCAATTGTGGGTAGGGCTAGATGTTCTTTTTAACTCGATCCAGTTGCAAAAATTGGGCACGTAGGAGAGAGCAGGGGTTAGGTAACTTTCTTGGTCTCATCCAATTTGCTGGGTGAAAAACCAAACTGCTGCTTAAAGCATTTGCTAAAATATAGGGGATCGTTAAAACCGACCAAGTACGAGACCTCAGAAACATTGTGCCTTCTGGTCCTTAACAAGGTGACCGCTTTTTTTAACCGAATCACCCTAATGAACTCATTGGGGCCAATATCGGTAAGTTCCTTGATCTTCCGGTACAATGTGGAAGAACTTGTGGCCATTTCCTCCGCGATAAAGGCGGGGGTCAGTTTTTCGGAGTTTAGGTTGTCTTCGATAAGTTGGTTCACCTTGGCCAAAAATTCTTCATCGGCCGGGGAATGTGTGATGGATTCCAGCTCGATCTCCGTGCTTTTGGAGAACCTTGCTTTTAGTTTTGAACGGTTCTTGATGATGTTGTCTATCCGTATCTTCAACAACGAAGGGTCAAAAGGCTTGGCCAAGTAGTCATCTGCACCAAGTTTATACCCCTTTATTTTATTTTCAACCTGAGAAAGAGCGGTAAGCATTATAATCGGTATGTGGCTAATGGTGTCGTCTTGTTTTAAACTCTCGCAAAATTCAAATCCATCCATTTTGGGCATCATAACATCACAAACGCACAAGGTGGGCTGTAGCGATCGGCATTTTACCAACCCGTCTTCCCCGTTTTTTGCTTGGTAGGTATCAAAATGATCTCCGAGGCAACCAGCAATATAATTCCTAAGTTCCTCATTGTCATCTATAATGAGGACTTTTGGTCTTTGGTCTTGCTCCGCTGGGACATCTGCTGCGTTTGGAATGGAAATTTCTTGGAGAGTGCCATACGATTTTTCGTTTAGGTTTAGGTCAAAAATCTCATGGGGTGCATAGGCACTTTTGTGGATGGGAAAAATTACCTTAAAGGCACTGCCCTTGTTGGGTTCACTGGTAAGTTCCAGTTTTGCCTTGTGTATCTCCACCAAGGATTTGACAAGGGAAAGGCCTATTCCGGTACCTATGGAGTTATTTTCGTTGACAGCTTCCTTGACTTGATAGAAACGGGAGAAGATCTTGTCATGTTCCTCCTTCTGTATTCCTATGCCATTGTCCGCAACCTCTAGGACCAAATACGGTTCTTCCTCACCTTTGGAATCCAGAAAAAGGTCGATCTTACCATTTCTTTTGGTAAACTTAATGGCGTTGGAAAGTAGGTTGTTTACAATTTTGGCATACTTGTCCGTATCCACCCATCCTTCAATTTTTTCTTGGTCATGGATAAAGTTCATCTTGATTTTTTTCTCAAGGGCCAAGGGTAAAAATGAATTGTAGAGGTTCTTAGTGTGTGAGATGATCGGGGTTTTTGCCACCTTTAGTTTGAGCTTACCTCCCTCTGCCTTTCTAAAATCAAGAATCTGATTGACCATGCCCATCAGCTTTTTGGCATTTTGAAAGATGAGGTTATACTTTGTCTGGTGTTTCTCGGAACCAAAACCTTCTTCCACGAGCTGGCCTGCAGGCCCTATGATGAGCGACAATGGGTTTCGAAGCTCATGGGAAATGTTGGTAAAAAGCTTGAGTTTTTCCTCGTTTATCCGCTCTTCCTTTTCCCGTTTTACCTTTTCAAGCAGTAGCTCTGTCTTGAGCGCCGATTGTTTTTTTCTAATTTGGGTGACAATGAAAATGACCAAGGTAAAGAGCAACAAATAGATAAAAATAGCGATGGGGCTTAACCAGATTGGGGGGAGAATTTTTATGTTGTATGAGACTACATCGCTCCATGCCCCTTGGCTGTTGGAGGCCTTTAGCAGGAAGACATAGTCGCCAAAGAACAGGTTGGTATAATGGGCCGTTCTCCTTGTTACATCTACCGTATTCCAGTCATCGTCATAGCCTTCCAGTTTGTATTGGTATTTGTTGAACAGTTCCTCACTGTAGGACGGTACGGAGAAGGTCAATGAAAAATTCCTTTTATCATAGGGAATCTGGATGTGTTTGGAATGATTTAGGTCCGTATCATAGTAGATACCATTGCCGATCAAATCCCCAATGTTGGTTTTTTTGTTGTTCACATACAAATCAGAGATAAAGGGTTTCGTGGGGGCTTGCAGCGTCTTTTTATCGTTTAAGGGAAACCTGACAAAGCCATCTTTGGCACCCAAGTAGATGTCTGAGTTGTTGTGAATGAAAAACCCCCTAAAGCTGAAAAAATCCAGTTTATATCCCGTGTCTATATGGTAGAGGGTAGATGTCCTGGTCTTCTTGTCATACTCGGCAACCTCATTGGAGTTTAGGTTTAACCATAGCTTTCCTTCCCTTGATTCCAAGATATCGGTTATCCAGACATTCTTTAGGTCGGCAATGTCCTGTTGTACAAAATTTTGGAACTTCGTGTTAAATTTGTAGAGGCCCGATCGGTTGGTGCACCATATTTGCTGTTCCCGGTCAATTAGAATATCGCTGATCTCCGCATTGGCAAACCCAATGCTGTCATTCACCTTGTTGTCGTAAACTTGAATGACCTTGTCTTGTCCAATATCATACTTGACAACACCAATGGAAGAGGCAATCCAAAAAAGACCGTTGGAATCTTGTGCCATTTTATCGATACGATAATCTTTTATGGCCTCAAGTTTTTGGTTGGCAACCTT